>NZ_JBEZGX010000043.1:0-82762 GCF_040650235.1 Kitasatospora sp. NPDC048722 | reverse complement strand
TCACCGCCACCTCGGTCAGCGCCACCCCGGTCGACGGCGACGCCCAGTTCGCCCTCACCACCACGGACAACCGCGTGGTGACCACCGCCCGCCACGCCGACGGCACCTGGGCCCCCGTCCAGACCCTCGACCTGGCCGCCGTCCCCGGCAACCACACCGGCACCGCCATCACCGGCACCCTCTGACGACCGTCCCCCGACCGTCCCCACGGACGGCCGACGCCACGTGACGATCGCTCCGCAGCCGCCCCGCCCCATCCGGCGAGGCGGCTGCGGCCGTTCGGCCCCGCAATCGTGTCAGGGGTGCGTGCAGGGGTTCGCCGCCATGACCGAGGAGACGTTCGACCGGGGTTCCTTCCTCACCCGATGGAGCGAGGAGTGGGCCGGCACCTGTACCGAGCCCGCCGGCGAGGCCGCGCGGGCGGGGAACCACCCTCCGGCGAGACGTGCGCCCGGACTTCCGTGGGCGGCTCCGGCGGCCGGTGGTCGGCCCGGCGGAGGAAGCCGCAACCACCGCGGCCCGGACGCCGGTCGGACGTCCGGGCCGCGGCGGGGGTGCCGCCGACGTCAGCCGACGGTCAGCCGGAACGGTCCGGCGAGCACGGAGTAGCCGTCGTTGGCGAGGTAGTAGGCGTCGTACGTGCCCGCCCCACCGATCTTGCCGGTCGACAGCGTGACCGCACCGCTCTGGTTGGGCGTGTAGGCCCAGGTCAGCGAGGAGCGGGAGCCCGGGGTGACGCCCGCCGGGTAGACGCCGACCCAGTTCTTGGCCGCGACCTGGGAGGTGTTCGCCAGCGCGTAGCGGAGGGTGACGTTGCCACCGCCCGCGACCTCGTTCAGGTCGCCGGTGAGCGTCGGACCGGTGGCCGTGGACGGGGCGAACGCGGCGTTGAGCGGGGTCGCGTACGTGTCGTTCGCGGTCAGCCCGGGCAGGCCGAGGGCGGACTCGATGGTGCGGCCGATGGAGTAGTGGTCGTAGTGCAGCGGGCTGCTGGTGCCGGCCGGGACGGTGCCCTGCGAGCCGACCGCGACGGTGGCGACGTGGTTGTAGGCCTCGCCCGAGCTCTCGTCCCAGGTGAGGAGCAGCAGGGAGCGCTGCCGGGTCCAGGCGGGCGAGGACAGGACCGGCGCGAGGGTCTGCTTCAGCCAGCCGTCCTGGACCTGCAGGCTGGTGGCGTTGCCGTTGCCGGAGGCCTCCCCGTCGTAGTAGTCGTCGGCGGCGATCCAGGAGAAGTCGGGGGTGGTGGCGGCCGACTGGAGGTCGGTGGTCAGCTGCGTGGTGTCGAACAGGTGGGCCGCGCACCGGGCCGGGTTGCCGCTGATGTCGGTGTAGTTGATGAACGGCGCGTCGTCGGGCATGTACTTGGCGTCGTACTGGGTGGTGGTGTTGCAGGGCGTGCCCATGCCCTGCTCGTAGGCCTTCCAGGTCTTGCCGGCGTCCTCGACGGTGTCGCCGAGGTTGCGCTGCGGGGAGTTGATGTTGGGCCAGTAGGTGGCGCCCTTGGTGTACGTGTCGCCGCCCGCGATGGCCAGGTAGTTCTCGTCGCTCGGGTGGTAGACGCCGTGGGCGTCGGTGAGGGTGGCGCCCTGGGCCATCAGGCTGTGGATGAACGGGGTGTCCGCCGGGTCGTTCATGATCTGGGCGTAGTCGGTGTTCTCCATCATGACGGTGAACACGTGGTCGTAGCCGGGCACGGCGGACGCGGGCGGGGCGACCGGGGCGGGGGCGGCGACGGGGGTGTCGAGGGTGAGCGAGAGGTTGTCCAGGTAGCCGGTCTCGTTCGTGGTGGAGAGGAACTGCACCTCGACCTGGATCGACCGGGCGCCGGCCGGGACGGCCCCGGTGGCGGAGCGGGAGAGGAACTTGGTGGCGAGACCGCGGTCGGTCGCGGAGACGGTCGGCAGCTTGGCGGTCGAACCGACCGGGTTGCCGCGGGCGTCCTTGAAGTGCAGGCTGACGGCGACGTAGCCGCCGTACGTGGTCCAGCCGCCCAGCCAGCCGGCGAGGTTGTAGTGCACCCCGCCGCCGTCGACGGCCGCGGCGGCGGAGGAGACGTCGACGGTCTGCGACATCGAGCCGTCGCCGAAGTCGCCCGGCCCGAAGAAGGCCTTGCCGGGCGTCCTGCCGTCGTTCGGCAGGCCGAAGGAACCGACGCTCTGGCACATCACGTCGACGCCGCCGGCCTGGACGGTCCAGCCGGGGACGGTGGTGGCGGCGCTCCAGTCGTTGGTGCAGTAGCCGCCGGCCTCCGCGTCGCCGTTGACGATCAGGTTGGCGCTGCCCGCCGCCGCGTGGGCGGGGGCGGCGACGGCCGTCGCGCCGAGGAGGGGGAGTGCGGCGAGCAGCCCGCCGAGGGAGCTCCAGCGCAGTCTCATCAGGGGTACCTCGTCCCGTTGGTGAGGGTGGTCGCCATGGCTTCGCGCCATGAGCGGACATAGAAGTACCGGCCGGTGCTGTCCGATGGAAGAACGGCGACCGAACTTGGTCAGACAACTTTGCGTGCGGGGCGAGGTGGCACGGGCACGATCGGAGCCGCCGGCCCTCCTGGCCGGCTCCGTACGTCAGACTGTCCGGCGTGGCGGGGCGCAGGACGAGCAGGACACGGGGAGGAACGGCAGTGGTCAGCGACATCGCCGGGGAGCTGGGGACGGCACTCGGTCGCACCGGCATGGTCCGCCTCGGAGCGGACCACCACCGCCTGACCGTCCCCGTCGCCCGCGGCGAGCTCGCGGTCGACGTGATCGGCGACGTCACGGCAGAGCGGGTGATCCACTTCCTCCCCGGCGGCGGGCTCAATGTGGCCGCCAACTACTGCACCGCGCAGGGCCGGAGCCTCGCCCGCTTCCTCGCCGATCACGGCTACCTGGTCATCGGGACGACGCCGCGCGAGGACGCCGTCCCGCCGGAGGCCTCCGACGACTGCACGGCCTGGGGCCTGGACGCGCACCGGGCGGACCTCCAACACGTCATCACGGCCGCCGAGGCCCTCACCGCCCTGCCGTACGAGCTGCTCGGCCACTCGGCCGGAGCCGCACTCGCCCTGGACACCGCCGCTCGCACCACCGGCGGCACCGGTCCCCGACGCGTTCTCGTCCTCGACACCACCGGCCCGTACGATCCCGCGACGGAGCCCGAGCTGGTCGCGAAGGCGGAGGCGCTCACCGACCTCCTCCAGCGGCAGCTCGACGCGGGCGCCCGGACCGTCGACCCCGGCCTCAAGGGCCTCTTCTCCCGCGCGGCCACCGCCCCGGACGCGCCGAGCGGCGTGCCCCGGCCGGTGCCGCAACAGGAGGGCGGGCCGGGGCAGTTCAGCAACCTCGGCCTGCTCCACTACGCGCTCACCCACACCCGCGACCTGCCCGGCCCCGCCAACTGGATCTACCACCGGGGCCACAGCAGCGGCACCCACGCCTTCGGCCCCACCCCCGCCGAGGACCGCTTCGCCCTGACGCACACCCCGCTCGCCGTCTGGGCGGAGGCGGTCGACCGCCTCGGCAGCGGCCTCCAGCCCACCGCCCTGCTGCGCGACCTGGCGGCGGTGTGGGCCGGGCGGACGGACGTCCACCGGATCGACTGGGCCGCGATCCGGGCCGACGTGGTCTGGATCAACGCCGAACTCGGGCGTGGCGACCACGACTCGGGTGCCCGACTGATCCGCGCGGGCGGCGCCCGGGTGGACTACCGCGTCGTCCCCGACTACGGCCACGGCGACGTCGTGTGGTCGGCCACCGCCGAGCAGGACGTGTGGGCGTCCCTGCTGCCCGGGCGCTGAGCAGCCGCGACCGTCCGGCCGGTCAGGACACCGTCCACACCTGGTTGTCCGCCGCCGAGCAGGCCTGCACCCTGACCCACTGGGCCATGCCGTCCGAGGTCAGGCACTGCCTGGTGGAGGAGTTGACGACCTGGTAGCCACCGGGGACCGGGAGAAAGGACCAGAGCTGGTTCTCCGCGCCCGGCGGATTCGTCCAGACCTGGACCCGGCCGGTGGCCAGGTCGAGGTCGAGGACCTTGGTGTAGTTCGTCGAGCCGTTGCGCAGGAGGTAGCGCCCGTCGGAGAAGTAGTCCAGGCGCCACTGCTGAGCCGCGGAGCGGTTGACGGGATAGGTGCCGACGCGGTTGCCGTCCTTGTCGACGGAGTAGGAGTTGTCCAACGCGTTGCTCCCGACGGAAAGCTGCGCCAGCGGGGGCAGTTGCGGCGCCGGCTTCGGCTCCTGCGTGGGCTGCGGCTGCGGGCTCGCCGTCGGCGTCGCGGGCGCCGCGGTGGCGGTCGGCTGGGCGGGGGCCGGCACCGGTGCCCCGGCGGTCGGCGCGGCGGAGGGCTGCTGGGCCGGCCCGGTGGACGCCTGGCCGACGACCGGCAGAGCGGCCGGCTGGGCGAGCGCGCCCGACGGCACCGGCCCGGCGCTCGGGCCGGACGTCGCGGCGGACACGGGCACCAGGCCGCCCCCGTCCCCCGTGCTCGGGCCGGCGGAGGGCGTCGGCGTCGGCGCGTCGGGCGTCTGCAGGCCGCCGGGCGGGATGTTCGGGTCCGGTGGCACCGCACCGCCGGGGTCCCCGGACTGCCCGGCGCCGGCCGTCGGCCCTGCGGCGACGGCGTCGCCGTGCGGCACGAAGCCCGCGCCCGGCCGGCCCACCACCGCCCCGGTGGCGCCCACCGCGCCCAGCACGGCCACCGCCACGACCGACACCACCGTCCGCCGCCGCAGGCCGGTCCACAACCTGCGCTTGGCGACGGGCCGTTGATCACCGTGGACCGGAACCCCGGGCACGCCCTCCCCGACCACCGCCAGCGCCTCGCGAACGGCCTCCGCCATCGCGGCGGCGTCCGGCCAGCGCTCGCCCGGGTCCTTCGCCATCGCCCGCTCGACGACCGCCCGCACCGGCCCGGGTACCGCGTACGGCAGCGGCGGCACGGGCTCCGTCAGGTGCTTGAGGATCACCTCCAGCGCGGTCTCCCCGTCGAAGGGCAGCCGCCCGGCCAGGCACTCGTAGAGGACGACGCCGAGCGCGTAGAGGTCCGCCGAGCCGGTGACCGGCCCGGTCGAGGCCTGCTCCGGCGCCTGGTACGCGGCGGTGCCGAGGACCATCCCGGGAACGGTCAGCCGGGCGTCACTGCCGGGGCGGGCGATCCCGAAGTCCGCGATCACCGTCCGGTCGCCGCACACCATCAGGTTGGCCGGCTTGACGTCCCGGTGGACCACCCCGGTCCCGTGCGCCGCCACCAGCGCCTCCAGCACCTGGAGCGCCATCCGCAGCGTCTCCTCGGTCGGCAGGCTGCCACGGCGCGCCAGCACGGCGCTCAGGGGCTCCCCGTCGATCAGCTCCATGACCAGGTACGCGACCGGCCTCCCGATCACCGGGGCCTCGCCGTGCCCGAAGTCGTAGACCCCGACGATGCCCGGGTGCCGCAGCTGCGCCATGACGCGCGCCTCGGCGTGGAAGCGCTCGGCGAATCCCGGCTCGTCCAGCAGGACGGGCTTGACCACCTTGACGGCCACCCGGCGGCCGAGGACCTCGTCCTCGGCGAGCCACACGTCGCCCATCGACCCACCGCCCAGCCAGTCCACCAGCCGGTAGCGGTCGGCGAGCACGGTGCCACGCATGGTTCTCCCTGAGTCAAGTCGCATCGGTTGCGCGCACGCCGTCGACCGGGGCGCCCCGGAGATCATGGGGCCGCTCGATAACGGCTGACTTGTCGTCGGATGAACACCGCCCGCCGTGCGGGGATTCGGCGCGTCAGGGCGCCATGGTCAGCCCCGCCGATCCGGCACCGCGGCTGAGCACGACGGAGCGGATGTGGTCGAGGGCCGTGGCGTATTCGGCCCGGCCGGGGTTGGCGCGGGCGGCCTCCCGCAGGTCGAGGACGCGGTAGGGCGGCCCGAGGTCGGTGACCTGCGGGACGAACTCCGCTTTCGTCACGGTCCACCGCTGCCCGGGGGCGAGCGGCGGCGAGAAGGTGAACCGGGCGATCGAGGACCAGTTTCCGCGCGGGTCCTCGGCGCCCGTGTAGTTGAACATGTGGCCCGCGAGCTGGTCGCCCATGCCGTAGACCGTCCAGGTGTCGTTGATCTTCTCGTACGCCTGGGGGATGTGGGCGTGCGTCCCGAGGACCAGGTCGACCACCGGCCGCCCGGGCTCCGGCTCGGCGGCGAGGTCGCGGGCCAGCGCGAGCTGCTGTTCGTTCGGGGTGTCCTGCCACTCGGTGCCCCAGTGGACGCTGACCACGACGACGTCCGCCCCCGCCTCCCGGGCGGCCCGCGCGTCGGCGAGGATCCGGTCCCGGTCGATGAGGTTGACGGCCCAGGGCCGCCCCTGCGGCAGCGGGATGCCGTTGGTGCCGTACGTGTAGGCGAGTTGGGCCACCGTCGCGCCGCCCGCCGAGAGCAGCGCGGGCCTGCCCGCCTCCTCCTCGCCGCGCGCGGACCCGGTGTGCTTCAGCCCGACGGCGTCCATGGCGTCGAGCGTGCGCCGGATCCCGGCCGGCCCGTCGTCGAGCGTGTGGTTGGAGGCGGTGTCGCAGGACGCGTACCCGGCGTCCTTGAGCGCCCGGGCCACCTGCGGGGGCGACTTGAACGACGGGTACCCGGTGAACGGACCGCCGTCGGCGCCGTACACCGTCTCCATGTGACAGATGGCCAGGTCGGCGGCCCCGATGACGGGCTTGACCCCGGCGAGCATCCGCGTGAAGTCGTACCCGTCGCCCCCGGCGTCCTCCTTGGCCTGCTGGATGATCTCGGTGTGCGGCAGGACGTCCCCCGTGGCCACCAGCGTGAACGCCCGCGGCCCCGAGGCCGTCGGCACGGCCGTCGGGCCTGTGGCCACCGACGGAACGGCCTCCGGCACCGACGGCCCGCCACACCCCGCGAGGGCGAGCAGCACAATGGCCAGGAGCACCTCACGGCGCGGCGATCTCATCATCGTGTCGTCCCACAGTCGGCGGATATGACCTCCCCGTCCTCCGACTATGCGAGCCCACCCCCGCCCCTCCCGCCCCCCACGCCCCACCGCTCCCCGACCTCACCCGAGGGGGCGAGCCCGGGCCGCAGGGACCGTGCGGGCCCGGGAGGGAGCCTGCGGCCCGGAAGCGGCGGGACTTCAGAAGGTGATCCGGACCTTCAGCGCCGAGCGGTCGTCCATCGCGCGGTAGCCGTCCGGCACGCCGTCGAGGGCGACGGTGCGGTCGAAGACGAGGCCCGGGTCGATCGCGCCGGAGAGGACGTCGGGCAGCAACTCGGGGATGTACGCGCGGGCGGGGGCGACGCCGCCGACGACCGCCACGTTGCGGTCGAACATCTGCCGGATGTCGACGCCGGCGCTGCCGCCGTGCGGCACGCCGACGTAGCCGACCGCGCCGCCGTCGCGGGCGATGGAGATCGCGGTGCGCATCGACTCCTCGGTGCCGACGGCCTCCAGGACGGCGTGCGCGCCAGTGCCGCCGGTCAGCTCCCTGACCGCCTCGATCGCGGCCTCGCCGCGCTCGGCGACGACGTCCGTGGCGCCGAACTTGCGGGCGATGGCCGTGCGCGCCTCGTGGCGGCCCAGCGCGATGATCCGGCCGGCGCCGAGCCGCTGTGCGGCGAGCACCCCGCACAGGCCGACCGCGCCGTCGCCGACCACGGCGACCGTCGAGCCCGGACGCACCCGCGCCGAGACCGCGGCGTGGTGGCCGGTGCTCATCACGTCGGACAGGGCGAGCAGGCCGGGCAGCAGCGCCTCGTCCCCGGCCGCCTCCTTGGGCAGCTTGACCAGGGTGCCGTCGGCGAAGGGGACGCGGACGGCCTCGCCCTGGCCGCCGTCGGAGCCGACCTCGCCCCAGAAGCCGCCCTGCGGGCAGGAGGTGTGCAGGCCGTCGCGGCAGAACTCGCAGGTGCCGTCCGACCAGACGAACGGGGCCACCACGAAGTCGCCGCGGGCGAAGCCGGACACCTCGGAGCCGACCTCCTCGACGATGCCGAGGAACTCGTGGCCGATCCGTTGCCCGGCCACCCGGGACGCCACGCCGCGGTACGCCCACAGGTCGCTGCCGCAGATGCAGGCGTTGACCACCCGCACGACGGCGTCGGTCGGCCGCCGCACCGCGGGGTCGGGCACCTCCGCGATCCGGATGTCGTTGGGGGCGTGGATCACGGTGGCGCGCACGGAACTCTCCTGGCACTGCTCAAGGGACCTGGACTGGAGCAGCCAGGGTCGCCAACCGGGCGCACCCGTGTCCAGCTACATCTCCTACACCGCTTCCTTAAGATGAACTGATGCTCGACGTTCGACGACTCGTCCTCCTCCGCGACCTGGAGGCGCACGGCACGGTCACCGCCGTGGCCGACCTCCACGGCGTCACGCCGTCCGCCGTCTCGCAACAGCTGCGGCTGCTTGAGGAGGAGACCGGCACCCGCCTGCTGGAACGCACCGGCCGCTCCGTCCACCTCACGGCCGCGGGCCGCCGCCTGGCCGGTGACACCGAGCACGTGCTCGCCGCCCTGGAGCACGCCCGCATCCGCCTGCACACCGAGACCGGGAGCCCCGCGGGCCCCCTCCACCTCGCGTGCTTCCCCAGCGCCCTCGTACCGCTGGCCGCCCCGCTCGGCAACGCCCTGAAGACCACCCACCCGGACGTGCGGCTCCACATCACCGAGGCCGAGCCCGAGGCCGCCGTCCGGCTGCTGCTCCAGCGGCGCGCCGACCTCGCCGTCGTCTACCGGTACGACAACCTGGCCACACCCCCGCACGCGGACGTGGAGACCCGGGCGCTGCGGTCCGACCCCCTGGTCGCCGTGCTGCCGTCCGGCCACCCGGCGGCCCGGTCGACGGGAGCACCGATCGACCTGCGCGAGCTCGCGGACGCCCACTGGACCACCGCGCCGCCGCAGACCGCCTGCGGAGCCGCCGTCCTCCAGGCCTGCCGCTCGGCCGGGTTCACTCCGCGGGTCAGGAACGTCTGCACCGACTTCTCGGCGATGATCGCCCTCGCCGGGAGCGCGGGCCACGCGGCGCTGATCCCCCGGCTGGCCACCGCCCACCTGCCGTCCACGCTGACCGCACGACCGGTCTCGGACGGCACCCTCACCCGCAGGATCGAGGTCGCCGTCCGACACGACACGGCGCACGAACCCGCGATCGCCGCCGGCCTCGACGTGCTCCGCACGCTGGCCGGCGGCCCGTGAGCGGCTCCGGCTCAGCCCAGGGTGCAGGCGAGCTGCGCCTTCACCGCGTCGCGGAGGTTCGTCTGGGCACGGCACTCGCCACTGAAGTCGTCCCTCCAGTCCGTGCCGTAGACGTGGCTCTCCACGATCTCGGTGATGATGTTGACGTCCCCCTGGGCCACGATGGAGTTCTTGGCCAGCAGCACCTGTGACGTCGGAGCGGTCTCCGCGCCGATGACGCCGCCTTCGCCGTAGTACAGCTTGGTGATCTTGGTGTAGACGGTGACCCTCTTCCCCCGGATGTCGTTGCCGACGATGGCGACCGTGTAGTCCTTGTAGTCGCGCTGCCAGGAGTAGTTGGTCCGCTGGTTCAGAGCCTGCACGGCGGCGTACTGGAGGCGGACGATCCAGTGGTGCCTGAGCAGCGGACGGCCGCCCGGGTGGTCACGGGGCTGTGCCGGCTCCCCCAGCTGCGCACCGCCCGCCGAGCCCGACAGGGGCGCCGCACTGGCCGGCGCGGCGATGCCACCGGTGACGGCGAGGACCGCGGCCCCGGCGACCACGGCCGTCTTCCACTTCCCGGCGAGCTGACTGGTTGCCATCGTTGTTCTCCTCGTTCCCTCACGTTCACAAAGCGCCTGGGCATCACCCGGCGCCCACGACTCTCGCCGACCGGCCACTGGACGCACATCAGTCATTTGACGGTGGGTGTCGAGGCCGCCGGCGTCCTACGCCACCGGCCTCCCGACCCTCGGCCCCGGCCGCGCGAGAGTAGGCTGAGCTGAAGAGATGATCTTCAGGAGAGACATGTCCGCCGCCAAGCCCCGCGTCCTGTTCGTCACCGACCTGGCCTACCCGGCCCGCGGCCGCCGCTACTGCGACGAGGACATCCGGCTCTCCGCGCGCCTGCGCGAGGACTTCGACGTCGCCCTGTGCCACCCCCTCGACGCCGCCTCGCTGATGGACGCCTTCGACCTCGTCCTCGTGCGCAACAGCGGCCCGGTGCTGAACCACCGCGCCGGGTACGAGGCCTTCCGCGACCGCGCCCTCGACCGCGGCACCCGCGTCTACAACCAGCTCACCGGGCGCGCCGACATGGCCGGCAAGCAGTACCTGGTCGACCTCAGCGCCGCCGGGTACCCCGTCATCCCCACCGCCGACCGGGCCGAGGATCTCGGGCGGCTGCCCGTGGTGCCCGAGTACGTCGTCAAGCCGAAGCTCGGCGCCGACTCGATCGGTCTGCGGATCGTCCCCCGCGAGGAGCTCGGTTCCGTCGCGTACGGGGACGACGTCCTGGTCCAGCCCCTGATCCACTTCGCGTACGAGGTCTCGTTCTACTTCGTCGACGACGCCTTCCAGTACGCGCTGCACGCCCCCGACCCCGAGCAGCGCTGGCGCCTCGAACCGTACGAACCCACCGCCGACGACATCGACTTCGCGCGCCGCTTCATCGCCTGGAACACGATCGAGCACGGCATCCAGCGCGTCGACGCCTGCCGCACGCCCGAGGGCGACCTCCTCCTCGTCGAGCTGGAGGACCTCAACCCCTACCTCTCGCTCGACCTGGTCGACGAGGCCGCCCGGGAGCGCTTCGTCGCCGCCCTCAAGGCCTCCCTGCACGAGCTCGCGGGGACGCCGGAGCACGGCTGACGGGCCGCCCGCATCGGGCGGCCCGTCTCCTCACGCCGCGCCGGTCACCGCGCGAGGCCGTCCGAACGCCGCCAGCTCACCGGGCGGGCCCCGTCCGGCGGGACGTCGACCACCTCCTGCCCGAAGACCCGGTTGATCGAGCTGTTCCCGCTCAGCGAGATGTCCGCCCCGTAGACGTGCAGCGAGACCGCCCGGCCGGTGCCGCCGTTCGACACCCGGTGGACGTCCTCGTCGGGCGGCACCAGGAGCTGCACCCGGCCGGGCGAGCAGGTGGTCCAGCCGGCCGGCACCAGCACCCTGCGACCGGAGCGGGGCACCCGCCACAGCCGGTACGCCTCGTCCACCTCGACGCCCTCCACCACGCCGGACACGCACCAGGCGACGTGGTCGTGGACCGGGGTCGACTGCCCGGGCTGCCAGGTCAGGGCCACCACGGAGTGCGTCGGTCCGGCGTGCAGCAGGCGCTGCGCGTAGCCGTCGGTGTCACCGGTGCACAGGTCGTCCGGGACGATCAGCCCGGCCCTCAGGTACTTGCGCAGGGTGTCCGCGGTGAGCTGGGCGGTCAGGACGTCCGCGGCCGCGTAGCGCGCGAGGTCGGAAAGGAACTCGTCGAGGTTGGTGCGGGGTTCCACGGCTACCGCCCGGCCCCGGTGAGGGCGCGGACCTCGAGGTCCTCGAAGGACTGCCGGTCAGGGTCCTCGTCGCGGCGGCGCCGGCCGCCGGCCAGCGAGCCGAGGACGGCGGCGGCGAACCCGACCGGGATCGAGATGACGCCCGGGTTCTGCAGCGGGACCGGCGCCGTGGTGGTGCAGGAGATCAGCGCCGTGGCGTTGCCGACCTCCTTGCTGGCCACCGCCACCCCGCAGTCCTTCGCCTGGGCGGCCGTCAGCTTCACCGCGTGGACCGTGCCGCTCGCGCCGCCCCAGCAGATCGGGGAGAGCAGCACCAGGCCGATCGAGCTGACCAGGCCCGCGTAGATGCCGCACTTGGCGCCGAAGGTGGTGAAGCCCCGCCAGAACAGGGTGAGCAGGATCGCCGGCAGGTTGGCCGAGGCCGCGATGGCGAAGGCCAGGGCCACCAGGAACGCCACGTTGAGGTCCCGGGCGAAGATCGACAGCACGACCGCGACCGCGCCGATGACCACGGCCGCGACCTTCGCCGTCCTCAGCTCCTGCCGCTCCGTCGCCCGACCCTTGCGGATGACGCTGGCGTAGAGGTCATGGGCGAACGACGACGACGAGGTCAGCGTGAGCCCCGCGACGACCGCCAGGATGGTGGCGAACGCGACCGCCGCGATGAAGGCCAGCATCAGCGAGCCGCCGGTGGTGCCCGCGCCGCCGCCGAGGTGCTCGGCCAGCAGGGTGGCGGCGGTGTTGCCGGACGGGTCCTTCTCCCTGATCGTCGCCGTGCCCACCAGCGCGGCCGCGCCGAAGCCCAGCACCAGGGTCATCAGGTAGAACACCCCGATGATGCCGATCGCCCAGTTCACCGACTTGCGCGCGTCCCGGCCGGTCGGGACGGTGTAGAAGCGCACCAGCACGTGCGGCAGCGCCGCGGTGCCCAGCACCAGGGCGACGCCCAGGCTGACCAGGTCGAGCTTCGACCAGCCGTCGGTCGACCCGTACTTCAGACCGGGCTGGAGGAAGGCGTCGCCCTTCTTCGACGCGGTCGCGGCGTCCCCGAGCAGATGGCTGAGGTCGAAGCCGTACTTCGCCAGGACCCACAGGGTCATCGTGGCCGCGCCGGCGATCAGCAGCCCCGCCTTGACGATCTGCACCCAGGTGGTGCCCTTCATCCCGCCGACCACGACGTAGACGATCATCAGGGCGCCGACCCCGACGATGGTCCAGATCTGCGCGGAGGCGCCCCTGACGTCGAGCAGCTGCCCCACGATCGTCGCCGCGCCGACCATCTGCGCGATCAGGTAGAAGATCGAGACCACGATCGTCGACACGCCCGCGGCGGTCCGCATCGGCCCGCTGCGCAGCCGCGCGGCCAGCACGTCGGCCATGGTGAACCGCCCGGTGTTGCGCAGCAGTTCGGCGACCAGCAGCAGCGCGACCAGCCAGGCCACCAGGAAGCCGATCGAGTAGAGGAAACCGTCGTACCCGGCGAGCGCGATGATCCCGGCGATGCCGAGGAACGAGGCCGCGGACAGGTAGTCGCCCGAGATCGCGATCCCGTTCTGCAGCGCCGAGAACTGGCCGCCGCCGGTGTAGAAGCCGCCGGTGCCGCGGGTGCTGCGGCGCGCCCAGAGGGTGATCACGAGGGTCACCGCCACCAGGGCGACGAACAGGCCGATGGTCAGGCCCTTGTGCGAGGCCGGCTGCGCCGCCGCGGCGGCGAGCGGAAGGTGCTGGGTCATGCCTGGTTCTCCGTCGCTTCCCGGGCACCACGGCCGGCCGGAGCCGTCGGACGGTACGCCGCCACCTCGCGCAGGGCCGCGGCCAGCGGGTCCAGCCGCCGGGCCGCGAACCGCCCGTAGGCCAGGGCGATGCCGAACGTCGAGAGGAACTGCAGCAGCCCGAAGACCAGGGCCACGTTGACGTTCCCGGCGACCTTGGTCGCCATGAAGCCGCGGGCGTAGGCCGAGCAGAGCACGTACGCCAGGAACCAGAGCAGGAACGCCGCCGTCACCGGGAAGACGAACCTGCGGTAGGCGGCGCGCAACTCGGTGAAGCGCGGATCGTCGCCGATCCAGGGCGTGTCGCGGCGCGACGACACGGCGGGGTCGATCATGTCAGTCCTTCGGAGCAGTGCGGAACTTGCCGATGGACCGACCGTAGGAACCCGCCGTCGACACGCGGTCAACGCGCCATCAACGCGCGTCAACCGATGCGTCGGAAGAAGTTGACATGTCGGGAGTCTCCGACGCATGGTGGAGGCATGGCGGACGTCGATGTCTTCAGCGCACTGGCCAACCCGGTGCGGCGCAGGCTGCTGGAGGCCCTCAGGGACGGGCCGCGGGCGGCCGGGGAGCTGGCCGGGGACTTCGAGCTCAGCCGGCCGGCGGTCTCCGAGCACCTCGCGGTGCTCAGGAACGCCCGGCTGGTCCGCGAGGAGCCGAGGGGGCGGCACCGCTACTACCACCTGGAGGCCACCCCCCTCGCCGAGGTCGAGGAGTGGCTGCACCCCTTCGAGCACTACTGGCGGGCGCGGATGCGTTCGCTGCGCGGGCTCCTGGACGAGGAGAGTTCATGACCGAGAAGGCCGTCATCACCTGCGACGAGTTCCTGCCCCATCCGCCGGCGCGGGTGTGGGAGGCGCTGACGGATCCGGCGCTGCACGCCCGGTGGTGGGCGGCGGGGGACGTCAAGGCGGTGGTGGGGCACCGGTTCACCCTCGACATGGGGCCGTGGGGGCAGCAGCCGTGCGAGGTGATCGCCGTCGAGCCCGAGCGGCTGCTCGGCTACAGCTTCGCCGCGGGCACGCTCGACACCACCGTGACCTGGCGCCTCGTTCCCGAGGGCCGCGGCACGCGCCTGCTGCTGGAGCACGCGGGCTTCGACCTGGACACCCCGATGGGCCGCCAGGCCCACCAGGGCATGGGCCGGGGCTGGCCCGGCGTCCTGCGCCGGATCGCCCCGGCCCTGGCGGAGTGAGGGCGGGCAGGAGCGTCAGGCGCGGCCCAGGACGCGGTCGACGGTGATCTCCAGGACGACGCGGTCCGGGTTGACGCGGGGCTCGCGGTAGCGGTCGGCGTAGCGGCGCTCGGCGTCGGCGACCTCCTCGGGGGCGGAGCGCACGACGGCGACGCCCTCCAGCGTGGACCAGCGGGCGCGGTCGACCTGGCAGACGGCGACGCGCTGGCCGCCGGGGCCGGCTTCGGCGACGTTACGGGCCTTGCGGCTGGTGCGGCTGGTGATCACCCGGGCGATGCCGGCCTGCGGGTCGAAGGTGACGCCGACCGGTACGACGTGCGGGGAGCCGTCGGGGCGGTGGGTGGTGAGGGTGGCGATGTGACGCTCGCGCCAGAAGGCGAGGAACGCGTCGTCGAGGTCGCGGGGGTCGTGGGCCATGGCCGCGATCGTACGGCCCCCGGGACGGGTGCACCGGTCCCGGGGGCCGCAGGCGCATCAGTGGCCACAGGCGTATCAGTGCCCGCGGGCGATCCATTCGGGCAGGGCCGGGGCCTCGGCGCCGATCGTGGTCGGGTCGCCGTGGCCGGTGCGGACCACCGTCTCGGGCGGGAGGGTGAGGAGGCGGTCGCGGATGGAGTCGATGATCGTCGGGAAGTGCGAGAACGACCGGCCCGTCGCGCCCGGCCCGCCGTGGAAGAGGGTGTCGCCGGTGAAGACGGTGCCGAGCTCCGGGGCGTACAGGCAGACGGCGCCCGGCGCGTGGCCGGGGGTGTGCAGGACGGTCAGCGCGGTACCGGCCACCTCGATCCGCTGGCCGTCGGCGAGTTCGCCGTCCGGGAGGCGCTCGGGGTGGGTGAGCTTCCACAGCGGGAGGTCGTCGGGGTGCAGCAGGATCGGCGCACCGGTGCGCTCGGCGAGCGCGGGGGCGGCGTCGACGTGGTCGTTGTGGGCGTGGGTGGAGACGATCGCCAGCAGCCGGCGCCCGCCGAGCGCGGCCTCGATCGCGTCGGCGTCGTGCGCGGCGTCGATCACCACGGCCTCGGTGTCATCGCCGACGATCCAGACGTTGTTCTCCACCTCCCAGCTGCCGCCGTCGAGTTCGAACACACCGGACGTGACGAGCCGATCCACCCGCGCGGTCACAGGACCACCACCGAACGGAGCACGTCACCCTGGTGCATGCGCTCGAACGCCTGCTCCACCGCATCGAGTTCGATGGTCTCGGTGACGAACGCGCCGAGGTCCAGGCGGCCCTGGAGGTAGAGGTCGATGAGCATCGGGAAGTCCCGGGAGGGCAGGCAGTCGCCGTACCAGGAGGACTTGAGGGCGCCGCCGCGGCCGAAGACGTCGAGCAGCGGGAGCTCCAGCGTCATCTCCGGGGTGGGCACGCCGACCAGGACGACGGTGCCGGCGAGGTCGCGGGCGTAGAAGGCCTGCTTGTAGGTCTCGGGGCGGCCGACCGCCTCGACGACGACGTCCGCGCCGTGGCCGCCGGTGAGCTCGCGGATGGCCTCGACCGGGTCGGTGGTGCGGGAGTTGACGGTGTGGGTGGCGCCCAGGCCGCGGGCCGTCTCCAGCTTGCGGTCGTCGATGTCGACCGCGATGATCCGCGCCGCGCCCGCCAGCCGGGAGCCCAGGACCGCCGCGCCGCCGACGCCACCGCAGCCGATCACGGCGACGGAGTCGCCCCGGCCGACGCCGCCGGTGTTGATCGCGGCACCGAGGCCCGCCATCACGCCGCAGCCCAGCAGGCCCGCGACGGCCGGCTCGGCGGCCGGGTCGACCTTGGTGCACTGGCCGGCCGCGACGAGGGTCTTCTCGGCGAACGCGCCGATGCCGAGCGCCGGGGACAGCTCGGTGCCGTCCAGCAGCGTCATCTTCTGCTTCGCGTTGTGGGTGTCGAAGCAGTACTGCGGACGGCCGCGCCGGCACGCCCGGCACTGGCCGCACACAGCACGCCAGTTGAGGACGACGAAGTCGCCCGGGGCGACCTCGGTGACGCCCTCGCCGACCGACTCGACGACGCCCGCGGCCTCGTGGCCGAGGAGGAACGGGAACTCGTCGTTGATCCCGCCCTCGCGGTAGTGGAGGTCGGTGTGGCACACCCCGCAGGCCTGGATCCGGACGACGGCCTCGCCCGGCCCCGGGTCCGGCACGACGATCGTGGTCACCTCCACGGGCGCGCCCTTGGCACGCGCGATGACTGCCTTGACCTGCTGGGCCATCCGTTTCCACCTCCGTCGGCCGGGGCGCCTTCGCACCCGGCGTGACCTGCGTCGAACCACTTGCCCACGAAGCGTATCGTCCACGCCCGCGCCCGCCCCGTGGGCGGGCGCGTCCGGTGCAGCGGATCACCGTCCGTCCCGATCGCGGGATATGACGGCGGCATACCCGGAGGCGATCGCGGGCCCAGCTCGGCCGGGGGCGCACGGAGGGCGCCGGGCGCCCGTGCGCGCGCGCCGAAGTGCCCGGAAAGCATCGGCGTTGGCCGGAAGTACCGCAGACGCGCGGACCGCCGCCCACGTACGGTCGTAGCTGAAGCGGTCCACGCGATGACGCTCAGCACACTCCCGTGACGACCGGTGCGCCTGGCATGCTCGGCGCGCCCGACCCCGCCCGACCCGGTCCCACCCGTCGACCGGGTCGGCGCACCTGGACCCCGGTCCCGTCCGATCCTGGTCCCACCCGCCGGCCAGAGCCGAGCCGTCCGCCGGCCCGCCCCACCCGTCCCCCGCACCTCCCCGGTTCCACCCCCCGCCGGGCCGCCCGCGCGGCCCACCGCCCTGGAGTCTGGAGTACGGATGTCCGCCGAGAACAGTGCGACCGGTGCCGGCCCCGGCACCGCCCCGCTCGCGCCGCTGCACTGCCCGCGCCACGCCGAGGCCGGTCCGCCCCGGCTCTCCGCGCTGCCCACCGGCACCCCGGTCTGGCTGGTCAGCCGGCACGCCGACGTGCGGCAGGCCCTCACCGACCCGCGGCTCGGCCGTGCCCCGCTGTACGCGCCGGACGCGCCGCCGCTCACCAACGCGCCCAACCTGCTGGACGATCCGAACAGCATGCTGAACATCGACGGCACCGAGCACCAGCGGCTGCGCCGTACCGTGCAGCGGGCGTTCACGCCGCGCGCGATCGCGCGCTGGCGGCCGTGGGTGGCCTCGGTGATCGAGGGCCTGATCGACGAACTGATCGACCACGGCAACCCGGCCGACATCGTCGCCGGCTACACCCGCCCGCTGCCGGTCGCGGTGATCAGCCGGCTGATGGGGCTGGACAACCTGGACAGCAAGCGGCTCGCGCACTGGAGCGACCACGCGCTCTCCACCACCGCCCACAGCGCCGAGGCGATCGTCACCGCGATGGGAGAGTTCGCCGAGTTCGGCTCCGCCGTGATCGCCGAGCGGCGCGCCGACCCCGGTGAGGACCTGGTCAGCAGCCTGCTCGCGGCCGCCGCCGAGGACGGCTCGATCACCGAGGGGCAGCTGGTCACGCTCGTGATCGGGCTCGTCGTGGCCGGGCACGAGACCACGATGACGTCGCTCGGCAACGCCCTCGTCTACCTCCTGGGCGACGGGCGCGACGCCTGGCAGCGGCTGGCCGCCGACGAGGCGAGCGCCGCCGCCGCGACCGAACAGCTGCTGCGGGCCGTGCCGCTCGGGGACACCGACCACTTCCCCGGCCTGCTGCGGCGCACGGTGGAGGAGGTCGAGATCGGCGGGGTGGTCATCCCGGCCGGCAGCGTGGTCGCCGCCGACACCAGCGCGGCCAACATGGACCCGGAGGTCTTCACCGGGGACCTGCTGACCGAGCTGTTCTCCCCGCTCGTCGCACCGATGTACACCTTCGGCGCCGGGCCGCACCACTGCCTGGGCGCGTGGCTGGCCCGGATGGAGCTCGAACTCGCCCTGCACCGGCTGGCCCGCCGGCTGCCCTCGCTGCGGCTCACCGAGCCGGCCGGCTCGATCGACTGGCGGCGCGGGCTGCTGACCCGCAGTCCGAACTCGTTGCAGGTGGCCTGGTGACGGCCGGTTCCGAGCCGGGGGCCGGGGCCGGTGCCGAGACGGTCGTCGTCCGTGTCGACCGGGAGCGCTGCATCGGCTCCGGGATGTGTGCCCTCAGCGCGCCCGATTCGCTGGCGCTCGGGGCGGAGGGCCTGGCCGAACCGGTGGCCGGGTACGGCGGGGACGGCGCGGAACTGACGGCCGAACTGACCGAGGCGGTCGACTTCTGTCCGGTCGAGGCGCTGACGCTGTACTCGGCGCGCGGCGGGTACCGGATCGCCCCGGCGGAGTGAGTCCCCGCGGTGCCGCCCGTCTCGCCGACACGGGCGGCACCGCGGCCGGGCGTGCATCCATGAGCCCGGCTGATCGATGCATGAGCTCTTCGATCTTGCTCGCCCCCGGGCCGGCTGATGAGCTGGGGCCATGAAGAACGCGGAAGCCCTCGCTCCGTCCGACTCGCCTTCCACCGAGGCCCGTTGGTCCCCCGTCATCGCCGTCGCCCTCAGCACGTTCACCGTGGTGTCCGCCGAGATGATGCCGGTCGGGCTGCTGACGCCGATGTCGGACAGCCTCTCCGTCACCGACGGCGTCACCGGCCTCTCCCTGACGATCACCGGGCTCATCGGCGCGGGCGTCTCCCCCTTCGTCCCGGCCCTCATCGGGCTGCGCGACCGCAAGGGCGTGCTCGTCGGCCACATGCTGCTGCTCGCCGTCGCCAATGCGGCGACCGCGCTCGCGCCCGACTTCACCGTCCTGGTCGCCGGCCGGATCCTGCTCGGCCTGGCGATGGGCGTCGTCTGGGGGCTCGTGCCCGGGCTGGCTCCTCGCCTCGTCGACGGGCCGCGGATCGCCCTCGCCTCCACCACGGTCTTCTCCGGCGTCTCGATCGCCTCCGTCCTCGGCGTCCCGCTCGGCACCTACCTCGCGGCGCTGCTCGACTGGCGCGCCGCGTTCTGGGCGCTCGCGCTCCTCGGTGCGGCCTGCGCCGCCGTCCTCGCGCGCACGTTGCCCGCCCTGCCCGTGCACGAGCGCGGCCGACTCGACGGGATCGCGGGCGTGCTGCGGCACCGGGGTGTCGCGACCGGGCTGGCCGTCACCACGCTCGTCGTCCTCGGCCACTTCACCGGCTACACGTACGTCCGCCCGGTGCTCGAAGCCGACGCCGACCTGGGCACCGGCGTCATCGCGGCCTGCCTCCTGGTGTACGGACTCGCGGGCGTGGCCGGGAACTTCACGCTCGGCCCGCTCGCCGGCCGCAGCCCCAGGGCGGCCGTGACCGCCGCCCTCACGGGGGTCGCACTGGCCACCGCGCTGCTGCCCGTCCTCACCGGCAGCGTCGTGACAGTGGTGCTCGCGCTCGTCCTCTGGGGCGCGTCGTACGGCGGGGTGTCGGTCTCCACGCAGACGTGGGTCCGCACCGCCGACCCGGCCCGGATCGAGGCCTCGGGGGCACTGTGGGCGGGCGTGTTCAACGCGAGCATCGCGGTCGGCTCCCTGGCGGGCGGCCTCGTCATCGACCACGCCGGGACCCGCGCGGTGCTCCTCGCGGCGGCGCTGGCGACGGCCGCCGGGCTGCTCGTCGCCCTCGTCTCACGGCCGCGGCCCCGCCCTGCGGGCCGACGGCCGGGAGGGCCGACGGCCGGGAGGGCCGACGGCCGGGAGGGCCGGCGAGTGAGCGGATTGCCACGGTGAGTGATCGATCGGATACTCGGCGTAGGGCGCCGTCGCGGCCCGACACCTACGCAGGAGGACATCAGATGACCGGCAAGGCCAGCATCGTCTTCGCCCACGGGCTCTGGGCCGACGGGTCGTGCTTCGGCAGGCTCATCCCCACGCTCCAGGCCGAGGGCCACGCGGTGATCAGCTCGCAGCACGGCCTCGACTCGCTCGAAGGCGACGTCGCGTGCGTCACCCGCGCGATCGACCGCGTGCCGGGACCGGTCGTGCTCGTCGGCCACTCCTACGGCGGGACCCTGATCACCAAGGCCGGCGTCCACGACCGGGTGGGCGCCCTGGTCTACATCGCGGCGCTCGCCCCCGACGAGGACGAGACCTCGCAGGGCCAGCAGGAGAAGTTCGCCGGCACGCCCGTGTTCAAGAACATCGAGGTCGCCGACGGCCGCCTCTGGCTCCTGGAGTCGGGCATCGGCGACTTCTGCGGCGATCTGCCGGAGGTCGAGCAGAAGCTGGTCCTCGCGACGGGCGCCGTACCGGTCGCCGACCTGTTCACCCAGCAGGTCCCCGGCACCGCCTGGCGCACGAAGCCGAGCTGGTACATCGTCGCGAACGACGACCGCACCGTGAACCCCGAGCTGGAGCGGGCCGCCGCCGAGCGCATGGGCGCGAAGACCTACGCCGTCGACAGCAGTCACGTGCCGATGCTCTCGCACCCCGGCTTCGTCCTCGACGTCATCCGCGACGCCGCGAGGAGCCTGGAGGCGTGAAGCGACACACGAGGCACAACGGCGCAACGGCGCAACGGGTCAGCCGACGGATTCCGTGAGGAGCCCGAGGAAACGTTCCGTCAGCCCGTGCACCGCCCGCTCTCGCCGGACGACGAGCAGGGTCGACGGCTCCAGGTCGGGCACCGGGAGGTAGCGGATGTCCGGGCGCTGGACGTACCGCACGCTCGCCTCGCAGAGCAGCAGGCCCTGCGAGGTGCTGGCCACCGTCGAGAGCCCCTCCTGGACCGTGGCGGCGCCCGCCGGGTACACCAGCTCCCGCCCGTCGGGCAGCCGCCGGGGCGCGTTCGCCAGGCGCCAGTAGTCCGGCGCGGGGCCGCGCGGTTCGATGAGCGCGAGCCCGGCGAGGTCCCCGGCGGAGACCCCGGCCGCCCGGGCCAGCCGGTGGGCGGCGGACAGCGCGACGCGGACCGGCTGCCGCGAGAACTCCATGAGCACGCGCAGTCCCGGCTCCCGGCACGGCGCGAGCACGATGGCGAGGTCGACGTCGCCCTGCGCCAGCCGGGAGAACGGGTCCCCCCAGGGCAGTTCGACGAGCTGGACCGATCCCTCGGGCAGACCCGCGACGGCCCGCGCCACCGGCTCGTACACCACGCACTGGAAGCCGACCCGCATCGGCCGGTCCGCCGAGGCCGCCCGCGCCCGGGCGGCGTCGAAGCCCTCCCGCAGCCGCTCGAAGGCCGGCACCACCTGCTCGGCCAGCTCCCGCCCCAGCTCCGTCAGTTCCACGCGCCGGCTGGTCCGCTCGAACACCGGGGCCCCGACCCGGCCCTCCAGCCGCTTGATCAGCTGCGAGACCCGGCCCTGCGACAGCCCGAGCAGCCCGGCCGTGCGGCCGAAGTGCAACTGGTGGACCAGCACGGAGAAGCACTCCAGCTCCTGGAGCGGGAGCTCGGGGAGTACGGGCGGTGTCCTGCGGTCCATCCGGGGAGTGTACGACCTGGCGCCGACGGGCCACAGGGTCCGTCCTCGAACTCCCGCCTGCCGCGCGGGCGGACGACGGGAGTTCGGAGGCGGACCCGGTGGGTCGCACACCCCGAACCTCGGCCGGTTCCTACAGCCTCTCGGCCAGGGCCGCGTGGACGCGGCGCCAGGCGTCGGCGGTGGCGGCGGCGTCGTGGTCCGCCGGGCGGGCGGCGGCGAAGCCGTGCCGGACGCCGGGGTACGTGACCAGCTCGTGGTCGACCTTGGCCTCGGTCAGCTTGCGCTCGGCCTCCCGCCACTCCTGCGGCGGGAGGATGTGGTCGAGGTCGCCGCAGAAGCCCAGCAGGTACACGCCGTTGGCGGCGATGCGCTCGGCCGTCTCCAGCGGCGGGACCGGGCCGACCAGCGGGAAGCCGGAGTTGAGCAGCCAGCCCGGGTAGAACACGGCGGCCAGCTCGAAGCGCAGCTCGGTGGCCGCGCGCACCGCGATGTGGCCGCCCATGCTCGTGCCGACGAACGCCACCCCGTGCCCGTCGGCCCAGGCGCGGGCGGCGGCGAGCGCCTCGGCGGCGTCGGCGACGAGCCGGTCGCGGTCGAGGGCGCGCATCAGCACGAGCCCGTCCTCGCGCTCCTCGGCGCTGTAGCCGAGTCCGGTGCGCCTCCGGTCGCGCCAGTAGAAATCGGGCGCGAGCGCGACGTACCCGAGCCCCGCCAGCTCCGCGCAGACGGCCTTCGCGTCCGCGTTGACGCCGTACAGCTCGGGGCAGACGACGACCGCGCCGCGCACCCCGCCCGCAGGACGGTGGACGTACGCCTCGATGCCGCCCGGCGTGCCGAGCTCCTGCCACCGGCCACTCGTCTGATCGGTCATCAATTCCCCCGTGGAATGGACCCGCAGGTCCGAACGATGTCGCGCGCATCCTAGCGCCGCCGGCCGCCGGCCGCCGGTCCGACCACCGTCCACTATTCACACCCATGTATACACAGTGTGTATAGTTTCCGGCATGTCACTAGGTCAGATGCTCCTCGGCCTGCTGGAAACCCAGCCCCGCCACGGATACGACATCAAACGGCTCTACGACGAGCACTTCGGGCGCGACCGCTCCCTGCACTACGGGCAGGTGTACTCGACACTGTCCCGGCTCCTGAAGAACGGGCTCGTCGTCGTGGAGGGCGTCGAGGCGGGCGGTGGTCCCGACCGCAAGAAGTACGCGATCACCGAGGCCGGCGTCACGGACCTCGCCGACTGGCTCGGCCACCCCGAGAGCCCGCAGCCGTACCTGCAGAGCACGCTCTACCAGAAGGTCGTGCTCGCCCTGCTGACCGGCCGCCCGGCCGCCGACATCCTCGACCTCCAGCGCGCCGAACACCTCCGGGCGATGCGTGAGCTGACCCGCCGCAAGCTCGACGGCGACCTCGCCGACGAACTGGTCTGCGACCACGCGCTGTTCCACCTGGAGGCCGACCTCCGCTGGCTCGAACTCACCGCCGCGCGCCTCGACGAACTCGCCGCCCGAATCACGGAGTCCCAGCGTTGACCGCCCCCGAACCCCTGCTCTCCGCCAAGGACCTGCACAAGTCCTACGGGCTCACCCCCGCCCTGGAGGGCGCCTCGCTCACCGTCGCGGCCGGCGAACTCGTCGCCGTGATGGGCCCGTCCGGCTCCGGCAAGTCCACGCTGCTGCACTGCCTCGCCGGGATCACCCGCCCGGACGGCGGCACCATCAGCTACCGCGGACGTGACCTCACCGCCTGCTCGGACGCCGAGCTCTCCGCCCTGCGGCGCACCGAGTTCGGCTTCCTCTTCCAGTTCGGCCAGCTCGTCCCCGAGCTCTCCTGCCTGGAGAACGTCGCCCTGCCACTGCGCCTCAACGGGATCCGCCGCCGGGCCGCCGAGGCCCGCGCCGCCGAGTGGCTGGAGCGCCTGGAGGTGGCGGACCTCGCCGCCAAACGCCCCGGCGAGGTCTCCGGCGGCCAGGGCCAGCGCGTGGGCGCCGCCAGGGCGCTGATCACCGAGCCCAGGGCCGTCTTCGCCGACGAGCCGACCGGCGCGCTCGACTCCCTCAACGGCGAGCGGGTCATGAAGCTCCTGACCCGTGCCGCCCGCGAGTCCGGCGCGGCCGTCGTCCTCGTCACCCACGAGGTCCGGGTCGCCGCCTACGCCGACCGCGAGGTCGTCGTCCGCGACGGCCGCACCCGCGACCTGGCGGCGGCGATATGAGCACCCGGACGGACGGAACGGTCCGCTCCCCCTTCCTCGACCAGCTCGGCCTCGGCGTGCGCCTGGCGCTGAACGGCGGCCGGGACGGCTGGGGCCGGCTGCTGCTCACCGCGTGCGGCGTCGGCCTCGGGGTGGCCCTGCTGCTGTTCACCGCGTCCTTCCCCGGCATCGTCCAGCACCGCAACGACCGCCTGTACACCCAGAACGACACCTTCCAGGACGAGGTCATCCCCTCTCCCGGCGACCGGACCGTCCTGATCGCCGCCGCCGACACGACCTTCCGGGGCATCCCCGTCCGCGGCCGCGTCGTCCAGCCCGAGGGCGCCAACCCACCACTCCCGCCGGGCGTGGCCGCCTACCCGCCACCGGGCCGCATGGTGGTCTCCCCCGCCCTCGCCGACCTGCTCAGGGACCCGGCCAACCAGCTCCTGCGCGAGCGCCTCCCCTACCCCGTCGTCGGCACCGTCGGCCCCGCCGGGCTGCTCGGACCGGCCCAGGCCGACTACGTGCTCGGCGGCGACGGCCTCACGGTGGACACCGGGGCCGTGCGGATCGACGCTTACGGGCACTTCTCGCCGCCCAAGCCGATGGACCCCAAGCTGATCCTGCTCAACACCGTCGGCCTCATGGTGATGCTCGCGCCGGTCGGCGTCTTCCTCGCCGCCGCCGCTCGCTTCGGCGGCGAGCGGCGCGACCGCAGGCTCGCCGCGCTGCGCCTGGGCGGTGCGGACCGCCGGACGACCGCCCGGATCGCCGCCGGGGAGTCGTTGGTGGGCGCCGTGCTCGGACTGGTCGCCGGCGCGGGCCTGTTCGTGGCAGCCCGGCAGCTGATCGGGCGGATCAGGCTCGCGGACTTCAGCTTCTACCCGGAGGACGTCGCGCCGCACCCGGCGATCGCCGCCGTGATCGCGGTCGTCGTGCCGTTGCTGGCCGTCGGCGTCACCCTGGCCGCCCTGCGCCGGGTCGTCGTCGACCCGCTCGGCGTGGTCCGCCGCGGCGGCCCCGGCCGGCGCCGGATCGGGTGGCGGCTGTTGCTGCCACTGGCCGGACTGGCGGTGACGGTCTTCGCGCTCGTGCTGCCCGCGCAGGACGACCCGAGCGGAATGCCGCGCACCGCCGTACTCAACTCCGTTCAGGACACCCGCGGTTCACTGCTGGTCGCGTTCGGCGTGCTGCTCATGCTGATCGGTGTCTGCGCGCTGCTGCCCTGGCTGGTCGAGGCCGTCACCCGGCGCGCGGGCGGCGGCGGGGTGTCCTGGCAGCTGGCGATCCGCCGCCTCCAGCTGGGTTCCGGGCCCGCGTCGGCCGCCGTCAGCGGTGTCGTCGTGGCCATCGCCGGGGCGATCGCCCTGCAGACGCTCTTCCTCGGCGTCAGCGCGGGCTACGAGGGACTGCCCCGCCACCGCCCGGACGTCGGGCCCTACCAGCAGTCGGTCGCCTTCCCCGGCGGCGCGCCCCAGGCCGACGGGCTCGCGCAGCGGCTGGCCGGCACGCCCGGGGTCGCCGCGACGGCCGCCTACACCGAGTTCTCCTTGGAGAGCCCCACCGGGAAGCCGTGGGAGATGCCCTCGGTGCGGATCGCCGGCTGCGCCGTGCTGCGCGGCTTCGCGACACTGCCCGAGTGCAAGGACGGCGACGCGTTCGTCCTCAGGGGACCGGAGTCGCGCCCGAGCAGCGGGGCGGAGCCCGGAACGAGCGTCCACGCCGCCTTCTTCCGCGGCGAGGGCGAACCGGCGGCCTGGCAGCTGCCCGCCGCCACGCCCGTCCCGGGCATCGCGGGCGGCGACCCCGACGGGCGGCTGGGCAGCGGCATGCTCCTGCTCACCCCCGGCTCCGTGCCCGCCGCCGCGCTGCGCGGCCAGGCGGCGACCGTCCTGGTGTCGATGGAGCCCGGACTGCCGGACCCGAAGGAGCAGTTGACCAGCAACGTCATGGCGATCGACCCGCAGGCGCGCACCGAGTTCCCGCTCGACCGCACGCTCGACCCGACCTACCTCGCCGTCAAGCGCCTGCTCACCGCGGGCTCCGCGGTCACGGTGCTGCTGGTCGCGCTCAGCCTGCTGGTCGGCCAGCTGGAGCGCTTCCGTGAGCAGCGCCGCGTCCTCGGCGTGCTGAACGCCGTCGGCACCCGGCGCAGGGTCCTCGGTCTCTCGGTGTTCTGGCAGACGCTCGTGCCGATGGCGCTCGGCGTGCTGCTGGCGACGGCGGGCGGCCTGGGGATGGGCGCCGTGCTGCAGTACACGGCCGGGCTCGACTTCGCCCTCGACTGGGGTGCGATGCTGTCGATGGCCGCGGTCGCCGCCGGCGCCGTCCTCCTCACGACCGCCCTCGGGCTGCCGCAACTCCTGCGCCTGATGCGGCCGAGCGGCCTGCGCTACGAGTGAGACGGGGTCAGGGCCGGGCCAGCACGACGAAGCGCAGGTCCGGCCGTCCGCCGGGGCTGAGCACCTGGGCGACGACCTCGACGGGTTCCGGGCGGACGTGCGGCAGGTGCAGGCTGACCCGGTCACCGTCGCGGTTGGCGACCACGCAGGCCCGGTCGGCCCACAGCCGGCGGCAGACCGGGTCGCGCAGGACCTCGGTGAGCAGCGCGACGAGCTGTTCGTCGCCGGGGTAGCCGGCCATGGCGAAGCGGATCATGGCGAGGGTCATCCGGGCCTGCCAGGTCCAGTCGAGCAGCTGCGTGCGGGCCTCGGGGTCGGTCAGCAGCCAGCGGACGAGGTTGGCGCCGGGGCGGGCCACCCACGGGAACCACTCGGCGGCGGCCCGGTTGTAACCGACGACGTTCCAGGCGTGGTCCGCGAGGTAGGCGGGCTCCGGCATCTGACGGTCGACCAGTTCCTGCAGGTTGATCAGGTCCCCGGGCGCGTGCGGTCCGACGGCCGGGGTGCCGCCCATCGCGTACAGGTACAGCGAGGCCCGCTCGTCGGCGTCCAGCAGCAGGACGTCGGCGAGGCGGGCCAGCAGCCTGGGGTCGAAGCGGGCGCTGCCGCCGCGCTCCAGGTCGCGGTACCAGCGCTCGCTCATGCCGAGCGTGGTGGCGACGGTCATCTGCGGCAGCGGCTTGCCGAGGCCGAGCCGCTGCCCGGCCCGGGCCCGCCAGTCGCGTAACAGACTGGCGAGCCCGGGGAGTTCGGCGACGGCCGACTCGTCCTGGTCGCGGGGCACCGGAATGCTCAGTGCCTCGCGCGGCACCGTGAGCCTCTCCGCCGACAAGAGTCCCCACCCCCATGGTTCTGTGCCGGTGGTGTCCTCGGCACGCTCAGGGGAGCCTAACTCCTGGCGTGTACTCAATCAAGCAACTATGTACCCGGTTAAGCAACACAGAGTGACATCAGCTGGTCAGCGCCTCCGATTCGGCGGTGGTGGTGGCCCGCTCCGCCGCGACGGCGCCGCGCGAGGCGAGGACGGTGACGGCGGTGGCCCCGGCGAAGAGGGCGGCGAGCAGCACCCAGCCCGCCGCGCCGGCCGGCAGCAGCAGGCCGGTGGCCAGGAACGGACCGATGATCAGCTGCGCACTCATGCCGGTGCTGAACAGCGACAGGTAGCTGGAGCGGCCCGCCGGCGGCGCGAGTTCGTAGGAGATCTCCCAGCGCGAGACGGCGTGGAGGTTCTCCCCGACGGTCAGCATCGCGACGGCGACGACCGCGGCCCCCAGCGCCAGGTACTCGCCCCGCCCGTCGGCGAACGCGAAGAACGCACAGGCCAGCACCAGGAACAGGCACGCGACGCGGAGCATCTTCAACGCCCTGGCGAGCCCCTGCGCGAGGCGGCCCACCGAGAGCTGGAGCACCACGGTGAGCACGGTGTTGATCGCCAGCAGGCCGGAGCTGGCGCTGGCCGGCAGGCCGGCCCGCTCCACCACCCAGAGCGGGAGCAGGATGAACAGCACGCAGTCGTGCAGCATCAGGATCGCGTTGGCGGCGGTGACCAGCAGGAACCGCCGGTCCCGGTAGGGCGATCCGCCCGTCGCGGCGGCCTCGGCCGGTGCGGCGTCGGCGGCGGGCGCCGGTGCTCCGGCACCGCCGGCGACCCGGCCGGCCCGCACCACGGCGAGGGCCACGGCGGTGAAGGCCGCCGCGTTGAACAGGAACAGCGCGACGAACGCGGCCCGGGAGTGGGCGGCCTGCACCAGCGCGGCCAGCAGGAAGCCCGCGGTGAGGCCGATGTTGGTGATGGCCCGCAGCGAGGCCATGGTCTTCGTGCGCTCGGCGGCCCCCTCGAACTCGCCGACGATCACCTGCAGCAGCGGTGAACAGGCCCGCGCCGCCGCGATGGTGAAGCACGTGACGACGAGGTACCCGGCGTAGCTGCCGACCAGGGCGTACCCGATGAACCCGGCGCCGCGCGCGAGCGTGAGCGCGACGTAGACCGGGCGGGCGCCGAACCGGTCGGCGACCGGCCCGAAGACCAGCGGGCTGATCAGGCCCACGACGTTGGCGGAGGCGATCGCGGTGCCGACGGCGACGGCACTGATGTTGAGGTAGTGGACGAAGTACAGCGTGGCGGTGGCCAGGTAGAGGCCGTTGGCCACGGCGTCCACGGTGGTGCCGGCGGCCATGATCCGGCCCTGCCGGGAGCCGGGCAGCAACGTCGCGGTCAACCGGCGCAGCAGGCTCGCCGCCGGCGGCGTGGCGGTCGTCGTCACTCGGACTCCACGGTGAAGCGGACCGAGTCGGCGAGTTCGCGGGCGAGCTTGCGGGCCTGGGCCGGGGTGTCGGCACCGACGACGATGACGCCGGCCCGGTCCCCGGAGGTGCGCAGCGGGCGGACGGTGCCGCCGGGCGCGACGGCGAGTTCGGCGCGGAGCACGTCGGGGTGCGCCGCGGCCTCCTCCCAGCCGTCGACGGCGACGACCTTCCCGGGCGGCGGGGTGAGGTAGCGGGCGGCGGCTGCCCGGACCGGTGTCAGGTCGGCCGTTTCGCGCGGGAGGCCGAGCAGGTCGTCGTAGATGAGGCCGTAGACCTCGAACCCGGGGATGACGTGGCCGAGCATGCGGTGGATCCAGTCGCCGCCGTAGCGGTTGTGGACCTCGCCGAGCACGATGCCGTCCGGGCCGAGCCAGAGCTCGACGTGGAAGGCGCCGCGGCGCAGGCCGAGGACGTCGAGCGCCGCCGCGACCGTCCGCTCGATCTCCGTCCGCCGCGCGTCCGGGAGTTCGGCGGGGAGGATGTGGCCGACCTCGACGAAGAAGGGCGGCTCGACCTTCTCCTTCTCGGTGACGGCGAGGACGACCGGCGCGCCGTCGAGGAAGAGCCCCTCGACGCTGTACTCGGCGCCCTCGACGAACTCCTCGACCAGGAACGGGCCGGTGCCGGGCAGCAGGGCGACGGCGTCCGCCAGCCCGTCCGGGCCGGTGATCCGGCTCACGCCCGTGCTGCCCATCGCGTCCCGGGGCTTGACGATCCAGGGCCCGGTGGACGCCTCGAGGAAGGCCGCGGCCTCGTCGGTGCCGGCGCAGAGGCGGACGGCGGGCTGGCGGAAGCCGGCCGCGGCGAGCGCCTCGCGGCAGGCGTCCTTGGTGCGCACGCGGCGGACGGCCTCCGGCGGGTTGCCCGGCAGCGCGAGGGCCTCGGCGGTGTCGGCGGCGGCGACCTGGGCCATCTCCTGGAGGGCGAGGACGGCGTCGAACCGGGTGCCGTCGGCGACCTGACGGCGCGCCCAGGCGGCCGACTCGCCGGGGACGGTGAAGTCCACCGCCGAGACGGCGCCGGCCCGGCCGGTCACCGCCTCCGTCGCGGCGAGCACCGCCTCCTGGTTGGTGAGGTGGGTGCGCAGCCCCCGCTCGTGGGCTTGGTCGAGGGCGAGTTCCGCCATGTCGAGGCCGAGCGACACCGCCCGTACCCCGCCGACCAGCAGCAGCGTGGCGGGGTCGGTTCCTGCGGACATGCGAGGGCTCCTTGCTCCAGGGGGTGGGTGGTGCGTGGGTCAGGCGTCGTCGTCGGCGGGCGTGAGTTCGACCAGGACCTGCTCGGTGGCGACCAGGTCGCGCACCGCGCACGTGATCGCGGTGACGACGCCGGTGAAGGGCGCGAGGATGCGGTTCTCCATCTTCATCGCCTCGACGACGACGAGGGCGGCCCCCTCCTCGACCCGGTCGCCGACCTCGCAGAGGAGGCCGACCACGGTGCCCGGCATGGGCGTCTTGACGGCGTTGTCGGCGGCCGCGGCGCCCGCGCCGGCGACGCTCCGGTCGGCCAGGGCCACGCGGTGCCCGTCGATGCCGAGCTCCCAGCCGGTCGCGGTGCGCAGGCCCGTCCAGTCAAGGCCGTCGACGGTCCCGCGGAACAGGCCGGGGATGCCGGGCACGGCGGTGGCGGCGACGGTGAACGGCCGGCCCTCGACCTGCGCCTCGACGCTCGCGCCGCGCCGGACGGTGAGGCCGACGCCGAGGGTCCGTCTGCCGTGGCGCAGCTCGACGCGGCCGAACGGCGCGACCGGGTCGAGCCGGCGGCGGTCGGACGGGCCGACGGTGCCCTGCCAGGGGGAGGCGGGGGCGCCGTCGAGGGGCGGGAGCTGCATCGCGGCCACGCAGGCGGCGGCGGCCTCGGCGCGCTCGGTCGGGGTGGTGCTGCCCTCCGCCGGGTCGGCGACCAGGGCGTCCACCAGGTGGGTGTCCATCCGGCCGGCGACGACGGCGGGCGCCCGCAGGAGCTCGGCGAGGAAGCCCAGGTTGGTGGTCAGGCCGAGCAGGGCGGTGCCGCGGACGGCGTCGGCCAGGCGGCGCAGCGCGGCCGGGCGGTCGGGCGCGTGGGCGATCAGCTTGGCGACCATGGGGTCGTAGAAGGCCGGGACCTCGGCGCCGCCGGTGAAGGCGGATCCGCCGAACTCCGGCTCGGCGGCGTCGAATCCCGCGTCGAATCCGGCCGCGCCGGTGCCGTGTCCGGTCGCGGTGTCGTCGAAGGCGGCCTCGACCCGGACGCCGGCCGGCCAGCGCACCGCGGCGGCGCGGCCGGGCGCCGGGCGGAAGCCCTCGGCAGGGTCCTCGGCGTAGACGCGGACCTCGACGGCGTGGCCGGTGGCGGTGATCTCGTCCTGGGCGAGCGGGAGCGGTTGCCCGTCGGCGACGCGCAGCTGCCACTCGACCAGGTCGACGCCGGTGATCTCCTCGGTGACCGGGTGCTCGACCTGGAGGCGGGTGTTGACCTCCAGGAAGTAGCAGCGGTCGGCCGGGTCGACGATGAACTCGAAGGTGCCGGCGTTGACGTAGCCGAGCGAACGGGCGCCGCGGACGGCGGCTTCCAGGAGCTCGGCGCGGACGGCGTCGGGCAGGTTGGCGGCCGGGGCCTCCTCGACGACCTTCTGGTGGCGGCGCTGCAGCGAGCACTCGCGCTCGAAGAGGTGGACGACGTTGCCGTGGCGGTCGCCGAAGACCTGGACCTCCAGGTGGCGGGGCCGCTCGACGTAGCGCTCGACGAGCAGCCGGCCGTCGCCGAAGCTGCTGCGGCCGAGCCGGACGGCCTCGGCGACGGCGTCGGGCAGCTCGGCGGCGGCGCGCACGACGCGCATGCCCTTGCCGCCGCCGCCCGCCACGGGCTTGAGCATCACGGGGTAGCCGATCCGCTCGGCGTCGGCGAGGATCGCCTCCGGCGACTCGGTCGCGGTCTCGGAGCCGGGCAGGACGGGCACGCCGGCGGCGGCCATCAGGGCGCGGGCCGTCGACTTGTCGCCCATGGCCGTGATCATCTCGGCGTCGGGGCCGACCCAGACGAGCCCGGCGGCGGCGACGGCCGCGGCGAAGCCGGGGTGCTCGGAGAGGAAGCCGTAGCCGGGGTGGACGGCGTCGCAGCCGGTGCGTACGGCCGCGTCCACGAGCGCGGTGACGTCGAGATAGCTCTCGGCGGCCGCGGCGGGCCCGATCCGGACGCGCTCGACGGCGCCTTCGAGGTGGGCGGAGCGGTGGTCCGCGTCGGAGTGCACGGCGACGTACTCGACGCCCAGGCGGCGGCAGGTGCGGGCGATCCGCCGGGCGATCTCGCCGCGGTTGGCGATCAGGACTCGTTTGATCATTTCGTCATCACATCCGGAACACGCCGAAGCGCGTCTCCTGCTTGGGAGCATCGACGGACATGGCCAGGCACAGCGCCAGCCATTCGCGGGTCTCGGTCGGGTCCACCACGGCGTCCACCCACATCCGGGCGGCGTAGTAGAGCGGGTGGGACTGCCGCTCGTAGGTCTCGATGATGGGACGCTTGATCGACTCCTCCTCTTCGGGGGAGAGGACCTTGCCCTCCTTCGCCAGCTGGTCGCTGCGCAGGAGCGCCATCACCGTCGCGGTCTGCTCGGCGCCGACCACCGTGGACTTGGCGCTCGGCCACATCGCCATCAGCCGCGGGCCCATCGAGCGCCCGCACATGGCGAGGTTGCCGGCGCCGTAGCTGCCGCCGACGACCAGGCTGAACTTGGGCACCTTGGCGGTGGAGACGGCGTTGACGAGCTTGGCGCCGTGCTTGGCGATGCCGTCGGCCTCGTACTCGGCGCCGACCATGAAGCCGTTGATGTTGTGCAGGAACAGCAGCGGGATGTCCCGCTGGGTGCACAGCTCGATGAAGTTGGCGGCCTTCTGGGCGCTCTCCGGGAAGAGGACGCCGTCGTTGATCAGGACGCCCACCGGGTAGCCGCCGATGTGGCCGGTGCCGCAGACGATCGTCGGGCCGTAGCGGGCGCGGTACTCGACGAGCTCGCTGCCGTCCAGGAGGCGGGCGAGGACGTCCCGGGCCGGGATGTGCTCGCGCAGGGTCGCGCTGACGATGCCGGGCAGTTCCGCCGGGTCGTACAGCGGCGGGCGCGGGGCCCGAGGCGGCGGGGCGAGCGCCGGACGGCTGTCGCGGGCCATGATCTCCCGGACGATCGCGAGCGCGTGCTCGTCGTCCTCGGCGAGGTGGTCGGCCACGCCGCTGACCCGGGTGTGCAGGTCGGCGCCGCCGAGGGTCTCGGCGTCCACCATCTCGCCGGTGGCGGCGCGCACGAGCTGCGGGCCGCCGAGGAAGACCGTGCCGGTGCCGCGCACGATCACCGTCTCGTCGCACATCGACGGGATGTACGCGCCGCCGGCGGTGCAGCTGCCCATGACCGCCGCGATCTGCGGCAGGCCGAGGGCGGACAGCTCGGCGATGTTGCGGAACATCCGGCCCAGGTGGTGCTCGCCCGGGAACAGGTGCTCCTGCAGCGGGAGGTAGACGCCGCCGGAGTCGACCAGGTAGATGCAGGGCAGGCCGTTCTCGCGGGCCACGTTCTGGGCACGCAGCTGCTTCTCGACGGTCAGCGGGAAGTAGCTGCCGCCCTTGACGGTCGCGTCGTTGGCGAAGATCACGGCGGGCCGGCCGCTCACCACACCGATGCCGGTGACCAGGGCGGCCGAGGGCACGTGCTCGTCGTAGACCTCGTGCCCGGCGAGCTGGCCCAGCTCCATGAACGGCGTGCCCGGGTCCAGGAGCCGGTGCACACGCTGACGGGCGGTCAGCTTGCCGCGCTCGGTGTGGCGCCGGCGCGAGCGCTCGTCGCCGCCGGCCACGGCGGTGGCCCTGGCCCGCGCGATGACCTGGCGCTTCTCGTCGAACGCCGCCGAGTTGCGGCGGAACGCCTCGGAGGAGGTGTCGACGTGGGACTGCAGGACGGTCATCGGCGCTGCGCCTCTTCGCCGGAGGCCTTGGTGGCCAGGCCCTCGGCGCGCAGGCCGTCGTTGAGGGCGGTGCAGAAGTCCCGGATCTCCGCCTCGGCCATGTTGGCGCGCAGCATCAGGCGCAACCCGGCCTTGCCGCGGCCGATCACCGGGAAGAAGATCGGCGAGGTGTAGTAACCGCGCTTCAGGAGCTCCCCGGCGAGGCGGATGGTGGCCTCCTCGGAGCCGATGTCCACGAAGCGGATCGGCAGGCCGTCGCCGCTGAACGAGGTGTCCACGAGCGAGTCGAAGAGGGCGATGTTGTCCTGCAGCCGCAGCTGGAGCTCCTTCAGCTCCGGGGAGCGGTGCAGCTCGACCGAGGCCATGATGGCGCCCAGCCCGGCGGTGTTGATGCGCTGCGACCACATCAGCGGGCCGCCGTTGCGCAGCGCGGTGTCACGGCGCTTCTGCGCTCCGCCCGGCCCCAGGAAGATCGCCCCGCCGGAGGCGCCGAAGCCCTTGTTGAGCGAGGTGATGATCAGCGTGCGGTCGTTCATGCCGCCGCGCGCGGCCATCTCCTCCAGGACGGCGCCGCGGCCGCGCTCGCCGACGGTGGAGACGCCGTGCGCCTCGTCGAAGAACAGGAACAGCCCGTACTTCTCCTGGAGGCGCAGCAGTTCGGCGATCGGGGCGGCGCCGCCGGTGCTGTAGACGCCGTCGGCGACGAAGGCGACCTGCGGGTGCTTGCGGCAGAGGTCTTCCAGCGCAGCCATGTCGTTGTGCGCGATGGTGACGATCTCGGCCTCGTCGGCGACGGCGGGCTTGAGCGCGTTGAGGCAGAAGTGCGCGTTCTTGTCGAAGACCATCAGCGGCGGCACGTCGTCGGTGAGCAGCCCGGAGGCGAGCAGCGGCAGACTCGCCCAGGCCGCGGCGGCGCACGAGGCGACGGTGACGGCCTCGACGTCGAACAGCTCGGACAGCGCGGTCTCGGCGTCGCGCAGCGAGCCGAAGCGGATGCGCATGCGGGAGGTCGAGCTGTTGAGCGCGCCCTCGGCGAGCACCGCGTCGGCGGCGGCCCGCACGATCCGGGGGTGGGTGTCGAGGCCGAGGTAGGAGTAGGAGGACATGTTCACGAACTCGTGGCCGTCGGCCAGCGCCCGGTGCCGTCCGTCACCGAGGCCGGACACCACGATGTCGAACATCCCGGCCTCGGAGGTGACCTCCCAGAAGTCGTGGCTGATCCGCGCGGACTTCTTGAGGTTCAGGTATGTGTGCACGCCGGTTTCCTTGTCGGATTGCGGTACAAAAAATGCATGGCGAAGCCACCCGGAATGACGACGTCATTCGGGACCATCGGGGTCATTGGGGGAAAGGGCAACGCCGTTCAGCGAACGGAAGCATTGATCCAAAGAATTCAATACCCCGGAACGACTGTCAACCGGAAACTATTTGCCGCCTCACAAAAACGGACAGACCGGTATGCGCCGGGTGCACCGGAAAATATTTGCCGGTCGGCCGGCATTGACACCCCATAGGTCTTGGATAAGGATCCGGGGCGCGTTTTCCGACCGACCGGCGGGTGGGAGACCCGGGGTCTACCGGATCGGGACGGCGGCACCCGAGACGCGGACGCGGGCGTCGCCCTCGCGCAGCTCGACGTGCAGGAGGCCCCGGCGCCCGAGGTCCTCGCCCTGGTGGAGCGTCAGGACGGCCGGCGCGCCGACGGCGCCCAGCTCGCGCAGGTAGGCTCCGAACGCGGCGGCGGCGGAGCCGGTGGCCGGGTCCTCCACCACGCCGCCGACGGGGAACGGGTCACGGACGTGGAAGACGTGCGCGCTCTCCCGCCACACCAGCTGGAGGGTCGTCAGGTCCCGGGCCGTCATGTAGGCGGCGAGGCCGTCGAAGTCGTACGCGAGGCGGGCCAGGCGGTCGCGGGTGGCGGCGGCGAGCACGAGGTGACGGGCCCCGGCGTAGGCGACGCGGGGCGGGAGGTCCGGGTCGAGGTCGGCGGCGGCCCAGCCGAGGAGGGCGAGTGCCTCGGCGACGTCCGCCCCGCTCACGTCCTCGACCTTCGGCTCGACGCTGGTGAGGGTGGCGCGCAGCACGCCGTCCGCGTCCGCCGCCACCTCGACCGGGACCTGCCCGGCCGCGGTGGTGAAGACGAACCGCCCGGGGCCGGTGCGCGCCGCGAGGGCGACGGCCGAGGCCACGGTCGCGTGCCCGCAGAACGGCACCTCGGCGAGCGGGCTGAAGTACCGGACGGCGTAGGCGCCCTGGCCGCTGCCGGGGGTGAGGAAGGCGGTCTCCGAGTAGCCGAGCTCGGCGGCGATGGCGAGCATCCGCCCGTCGGACAGCCCGGTGGCGTCCGGGACGACGCCGGCCGGGTTGCCGCCCTCGGGGCGGGTCGCGAAGGCGGCGTAACCCAGGATCTCGGGCGTGGCTGCGGGTTCGTCATGGGTCATGCCCCGACGAACGCGGGCCGCCACGGCCGTGTTCCCCCGGTCACCGCAGGACGGCCTCCAGCAGGTCGGAGCCCAGCCGGGCGCTGCCGGCCAGGTCGAGCTCGTACAGCATGTAGCGCCCGCGCCGCCGGGTGACCAGAAGTCCGGCCTTGCGCAGCACGGCGAGGTGGCGGGAGACCTCGGGGGCCGAGAGCTGCCAGGCGGCCGCGAGTTCGCCGGTGGTGTGCGGGCCGCGGGCGATCGTCCGGGCCAGGCGCAGCCGGATCGGGTGGGCGAGCGCCTCCAGCCGCTGCTGCACGAGCGCCAGCGAGACCGGCTCCGGCAGCCCCGCCTCGGCCACGGGGTACTGGACGACGGGCCGCCAGCCCGGGGCGTGCACGACGAGCAGGTGCGGACGGCCGAACGCGGTCGGGATGAACGTCACTCCCCCGCTCGCCGCACCGCTGGTGGCGTTGTCCTGGAGCTTGTCGATGACGATCCGGCGCCGCCCGTCCGCGCCCTGCTCCAGCGCCACGGACGGCGAGACCGCCGAGAGCGCCTCGCCGGCGCCGCGCAGGCGCACCAGGTCGGCCTTGTGCCGGGCGTCGGCCGCGAGGTCGGGCAGGACGCGCTGCCAGGCGTCGGCGAAGAACGCCGACTGGCAGTCCTCCAGCATCCGCCGCACCAGGGCGCGCACGGCGGGCGGGTCGGCCAGCAACCGGTCGGCGAAGGCGGCCTGACGGGGCCCGCGGGCCAGGGCCAGCTCGCGGGCCCGTTCGTTCGCGACGGGATCGCTCAGCGGGGAGGCCATCCGCCGGGTGAGCCTGGAGGAGCCGCACGTGGTGATGAGCGCGGCGGTGACGTACAGCTCGTCGTCGACCCGGTCGACGGCGTCGAGCTCCTCGGCGAGCGTGGCGCCGGGCAGGCCGGGCACGAGGAAGTCCGCGCGGGAGGAGCGCCAGAGGAAGTCCGCCTCCCGCAGCCGCTCCGACAGCTCGGGCGGGATCGTCGCGGCGGTGGAGGAGGCCCAGCCGTGCAGCGCGGGGTGGTGCCCGGGCTCGGCGAGGACGTGCAGCATCGCGTTCAGCTCGGCGAGCGGGGACGGCGTGAAGACGAGGCGCTCGTCGGGCAGTCCGGTGATGTCTATGGTCAAACTCACGAGGACGATCCTCCCACCAGGGCCGATGCACCCCGCCGTCGATTGACGCGAACCGTCAATCGACGTGCCCCGGCGGCCGGCCGGAGCGCACGGTGTCGGCCATGAGCCTGATCCAGGAGAAGTCCGTCCACGACCACGCCGCCGCCCGGGCCGGTGAGCCGCCCGCGCCGCCGATCGGCACGAGCCGCCGCGGCCCGTCCGCCCTCCTCACCCTGCTGACCGCCGCCGGCGGACCGCGCTACGCCACCGCCCTGCTGGTGGACGCGGTGGGCACCGGCCTGCTGCGCCCGTTCCTGCTGCTCTACGGCATCGAGGTGCTGCACCTGACCGCCGGCGCGGCCGGCCTCGCGATGACCCTCGGGATGGTCGTGGGCCTGCTGGTGGTGCCGCTGACCGGCCGGTGGATCGACCGGGGCGCCCGCACCCTGCCGGCCGCGGCGACGCTCGCGGTGCGGTCGCTGGGCGCGCTCGCGCTGCTCGCGGCCGGCGGCCTGCCCGGCTTCACGGCGGCGGCCGTGCTGATCGGCGTGGGCAGCCAGTCCTGGCCCGCCACCCACGCCGCCGTGGTCAGCACCCTGACCGAGGGCCGGCTGCGCGACGCGGCGCTGGCCGCCGGACGCTCGCTGCGCAACGCCGGGCTGGGCGCGGGCGCGCTGCTGGCCACCGTCGCGGTCACCGGCGGCGAGGGCGCGATCCGGCTGCTCGCGGGCGTGACGGGCGTGGCGTGCCTCGGCGCCGCCGCCCTCGTCCACTCGCTGCGGGTGACGGCTCCGCCCGCTCCCTCCGCCCCCGCCGGCGCTCCGCAGGCCGGCCCCCGCGCGCCGATGCGGCGGATCACCCTGCTGAGCCTCGCGAACGTGCCGTACGCCTTCTGCTTCGACGTGCTGGAGGTGGCCCTGCCCGCGCTGCTCGTGCTGCACCTCCAGGCCTCGCCCGCGTGGTCGTCCGGCGTCTTCGTGGGCAACACGGTGCTGGTGATCGCGCTCCAGCTCGCCCTGGTGCTGCGCCTCGCGCACCGGCCGCGGCGCGTGGTCATGGCGGCCGCCGGATTCGCGCTGTCGCTGTCGTTCCTGGGCTTCTGGGCGGCCGGTTCGCTGGGCGGCACGCCGGGCGCGGCGGGCATCGCGGTGGTGGCGGTGCTGTTCACGCTGGGCGAGATCCTCTACACCGGATCCGGCACGGCCCTGGTGACGGCCGTCGCGCCGCCCCACCTGCTCGGGCGGGCCCTGGCCCGCTGGGAGCTGTCGATGGGTGTGGGCCGGGCGGCGGCGCCCGCGGTGCTGACGGCCCTGCTGGCGGCCGGGCCCGGGGTGCTGTGGTCGACGCTGGCGGTCGCCACGCTCGCGGGGGCGGTGGCGGTGCTGCGGCTGGGGCCCGCGGAGTGACGCCGGCCGCGGTGGCCCGTCCCGGGATGCGGGCGGGCCGCCGAGCACCGATCCTGGGCGCGACGCCTGTCCCCGGAAGGAACATGCATGAGCGAGCGAATCGAGCGGATCATCGACAGGTGCGTGTTGCGCGAAGCGCCTGCCGACCGAAGGGAGGCGGGCGCGTGAGCGCGCTTGATTTCGAGGTCATCGACAGCCCGGACAGTTCCCTCAACAAGACCTCCGTCCTCGTCACCGGTCCGAACGACGCCCTGCTGGTGGACGCCGGCTTCACCCGCTCCGACGGCCGCCGGCTCGCCGAGCGGATCCGGGCCACCGGCAAGCGGCTCACCACGGTGTTCGTCAGCCACGGCGACCCGGACTTCTACTTCGGCGCGCAGGAGGTCCAGGACGCCTTCCCCGAGGCCCGCTTCCTCGCCACCCCGTCCACCGTCGAGCACATCCACGACACCTACGCGGCCAAGCTCCAGGCCTGGGCGCGCCTCGGCCCCGAGCTGCCCACCCGGCTCGTGCGGCCCGAACCGCTGCACGGCGACGAACTCGTCTTCGAGGGCCACCGGTTCGAGCTGCGCGGCGCCGACTTCCACCTGCCCGACCGGCACTACCTCTGGCAGCACCACCACCACGCCGTCCTCGGCGGCGTGCTGCTCTTCGAGGGCCTGCACGTGTGGACCGCGGACACCCCCGCCCCCGAACAACGGGCCGCCTGGATCGACCTGTTGGACGGCATCGAGGCGCTGGAGCCGCAGTTCGTCGCGGCCGGCCACCGCACCGCGGGCGCGCCCACCGACCTCACCTCCGTCTTCCACACCCGCGACTACCTGCGCGCCTTCGAGACCGAGATCGGCCGCTCCCCGGACGCCGCAGCGGCCAAACAGGCCCTGGAGAAGCGCTTCCCGGATCTCGGCCTGGCGATCGCCGTCGACCTCGGCACGAAGGTCGCCATGGGCGAGACGACCTGGGGCTGAGCCACGATGATCGAGATCCCACGCGAGACCGCCGCGTTCAACGAGTCCGCCGCCCCCGCCGACGTCGTCCGCCGCCAGTACCTCGCCTCCGCCCGCGGCGACCTCGCCGCCCTGCGCACCACCCTCGCCGACGACGTCGAGTGGACGGAGATGGCCGGGTTCCCCCTCGCCGGCACCTACCGCACCCCCAAGGGCGTCACCAGCAACGTGATGGAACGCCTCGCCGCCGAGTGGCACAACTGGACGACCCACGACGACACCTACGTGGTGGACGGCGAGAACGTCGTGGTCCTGGCCCGCTACACGGCCGTCCACAAGAGCACCGGAAGACCCCTCGCGGTGCGCGTCGCCCACCACTTCGTCGTGCGCGGCGGCCGCATCGTGCGCTTCGAGCAGTTCACCGACACCGCCCTGGTCCGCGACGCGACACTGCCGTAGGTCACGCCCCGCGGACGAGTCGACCGCGGACTCCGAGCAGTCGTGCACGGGGCAGTGGGCGCACCACCGGGACGAAGCGGGACCCTCACCCGAACGGGGGAGCCTGTGGCGGCGCGCCCGGCGCGGTCTCGACAGCCCACGACCGAGGCGGCAGGCTGACGGTCGATTCGGGCCGGAGAGCGAGGAGTCCACCATGGGAACCGCGGACGACAGCGGACGCGAGCGGCCGATCGTCATCGTCGGGGCGTCGCTCGGCGGGGCCAAGGCCGCGCAGGCGCTGCGCGAGGCCGGGCACCGGGGCGGCATCGTCCTGATCGGCGAGGAGCACGAGCGCCCGTACGAACGGCCGCCGCTGTCCAAGGGCTACCTGCTCGGCAAGACACCCCGCGAGAAGATCTACGTCCACCCGCCGCAGTGGTACGCCGAGAACGACGTCACGCTGCGCCTCGGCACCTCCGTCGCCGCGATCGACCCCGCCGCGCACACCGTGACCCTCGCCGACGACGGGCGGATCGAGTACGCCAAACTCCTGCTCACCACCGGCTCGGTGCCGCGCCGTCTCCCGGTGCCCGGCGCCGACCAGGACGGCGTGCTCTACCTGCGCCGGGTCGAGGACAGCGACCGGATCAAGGCGGCGCTGCGCCCGGGCGCCCGGGTCGCGGTGATCGGCGCCGGCTGGATCGGACTGGAAACCGCCGCCGCGGCCCGGGAGGCGGGCGCCGAGGTCACCGTCCTGGAGGCCGCCGAGCTCCCCCTGCTGCGCGTGCTCGGCCGCGAGGTCGCCCAGGTCTTCGCCGACCTGCACCGCTCGCACGGCGTCGACCTGCGCTTCGAGGTCCGCGTCGAGGAGCTGACCGGCACCGACGGCACCGTGACGGGCGTCCGGCTCGGCGACGGCAGCACCGTCCCGGCCGACGTCGTCATCGTGGGCATCGGCATCGCGCCCGCCACCGCCCTCGCCGAGGCCGCCGGCCTGGAGACCGACAACGGCATCAAGACCGACGAGCACCTGCGCACCTCCGCCCCCGACGTCTACGCGGCCGGCGACGTCGCCAACGCCTACCACCCGCTGTTCGCCCGCCACATCCGCGTCGAACACTGGGCCAACGCCGTCAACCAGCCCCAGACGGCCGCCCGCGCGATGCTCGGCGAGGACGACGCCACGTACGACCGCGTCCCGTACTTCTTCACCGACCAGTACGACCTCGGCATGGAGTACGTCGGCTACGTCGACCCGGGCGGCTACGACCGCGTGGTCTTCCGCGGCGACCCGGCCACCCGCGAGTTCATCGCCTTCTGGCTGGCCGACGGCCGGGTGCTCGCCGGCATGAACGTCAACGTCTGGGACGTCACCGACCCGATCCGCGAACTCGTCCGCTCCAAGCGGACGGTGGACCCGGCCCGCCTCGCCGATCCGGCGGTCCCCCTCGGCGAGGTGTAGCAACAGCGCCCCCTCGGCAGGACCGACCGCCTCGCACCGCCGTCCGTGATACTGGAGGTCCGGGGACGGCGGTGCGGGCAGGGAGGCGTGGTGGGTGGGACGGCCGGGTTCGCCGTGGTGGTGTTCGGTGGGCTGGGGGGCGTGGTCGCGTACCTCGCCGGGGTGGTCGGGTTGCGGGAGGTGCGGCGGCTGCGGCGGGTCGGTGTGCCGGTGCGGGCGCTGGTGCGCGAGCGGGTGCCGGCTCCCGAGGACCGGGCCTCGCCCCCGCGTCCGCTGCTGCAGTTCGAGACCGAGGACGGCCGGGTGGTCGAGGTCTTCTCCCCCGTCCCGTCCACTCCGCGCCACCCCCTGCCGGACGGCGGCTACGTGCCGCTGCGCTACGACCCGGCCGACCCGCGCCAGGTGCTCGTCGAGGGGCGCGAACGGCGGCCGCTGGAGTACGGGTTCGTGGCGCTGGGACTGTCGATGGTGCTGATCGCGCTCGTCCTGGCGGTCGTGGTGCTCTAGCCGCGGCTCGCCCGGAGGGCGGAGGGGGTGGTGCCCGTGTGGAGGCGCATCGTGCGGGTGAGGTGGCTCTGGTCGGCGAACCCGCAGAGCTGGGCGATCGCGGCGATGGGGGTGTCGGTGGTGAGCAGGGCCCGGCGGGCGTGTTCGAGGCGCAGGCGGACGAGGTACTGGTGCGGCGACTGGCCGGTGGAGGCGCGGAACGCGCGGGTGAAGTGGGACGGGCTGACACCGGCGACGGCGGCGAGGTCGGTGAGTGAGAGCCGGCCGTCGAGGTAGCCGTTCATGTGGTCGACGACCCGGTCGAGCCGCTTCGGGGTGAGGCCGCCGTCCCGTTCGGGCAGGCCGGGGCCGCGGGTGGCGGCGGTGCGGATGAGGTGGGCGGCGAGGGCCTGGAGCAGGGACTGCGCGTAGAGCGGGTCGGCGGGGCGGGGGCCCTCGTACTCGGCGACCAGGCGCTCGACGAGCATGGCGAGGAACGGGTCGGTCAGGTGGAAGCGCGGGGCGAGTTCCAGGGGTCCCGGCAGGTCGCTCTCGGTGGCGAGCTTCTCCAGCCAGGCCGGTTCGAGGGCGACGACCATGAGTTCGGCGTCCTGCCCCCAGCGCGGGCGGGACGCCCACCCGGCCGGGTTGATGAGCGCCTGGCCGCGGTGGAAGCGCTCGCGCCGGGGCCGGCCGTCGGCGGACCAGGCGAGGTCGGCCGAGGTGCCCGCGTGCACGGCGAGGACGTGCCGGGTGGGTCCGTCCTCCATCGGGGATTCCCCGGTGGCGGCCCGTTCGAGGCCGCGCTCGACCACGGCCTCGTCGAGGTCCCGGCCGCTGCCGGAGAGCCGGAGCAGGTGCGGCTTGATGGCGGACAGGGACGTCGCTCGGGTGGTCATACCGTCGATTCTGGTCCGTCCCGGGGACGGATGACGACCGCGGGCGGCGACGGATCCGGGTGCCGGGCGAGATCGTGAGCGGTTCGTTCCAGGGGGCGCCGGATCGTCCAAGCCCGGGAGGGGCCTCGCGGCGGACAGTGGTGCGGCGAACACATCCCCCATCTGGCGAGGAGCCGTAGATCATGAGCAGCAACCACTCCCTGGCGGGCAAGGTCGTCCTGGTCGGCGCCGGTGCGAAGAACCTCGGCGGGCTGATCAGCCGCACCGCGGGCGCCGACGGCGCGAAGGTCGTCGTGCACTACCACTCCGACGGGACCGCGGCGGAGGCCGAGGCGACGGTCGCCGCGGTCGAGGCGGCCGGCGGCGAGGCGGTGGCCGTGCAGGGCGACCTGACGAAGCCCACCGACGTGGAGCGCGTCTTCGCCGTCGCGAAGGAGGCCTTCGGCGGCGTCGACGTCGCCGTGAACACGGCCGGCATGGTGCTGCGCAAGCCGATCGTGGAGACCACCGAGGCCGAGTACGACGTGATGCACGCCGTGAACGCCAAGGCCGCGTACTTCTTCATCCGCGAGGCGGGCAGGCAGCTGAACGACGGCGGCAAGGTCGTCACGATCCTGACCTCGCTGCTCGCCGCGTTCACCGACGGCTACTCGACCTACGCGGGCGCCAAGGCCCCGGTCGAGCACTACACGCGGGCCGCGGCCAAGGAGTTCGCCGTGCGCGGGATCTCGGTGAACAACGTCGCCCCGGGCCCGATGGACACCCCGTTCTTCTACGGCCAGGAGACTCCGGAGCGCGTGGCGTTCCACAGGTCTCAGGCGATGGGGAACGACCTGACGAAGATCGAGGACATCGTGCCGATCGTCACGTTCCTCGCCACCGACGGCTGGTGGATCACCGGCCAGACCCTCTTCGCCAACGGCGGCTACACCACCCGCTGATCCTGCCGGGCACTGGCGCTGCCCCGGGCCCGTCGGGTCCGGGGCAGCGCGCCGTCACGTGATGACCGCCGTCGTGGCGGCCGTGGCGGCGGTGACGACGGTGATCGCCGCGATCGCGGCCTGCGTGTTCCGGATCGCCTCGCCGACCGGTCCGCTCGCCCACTCGCCGGCCGCGATCGCCGCGAACCGCGGCTCGACCTCCTTGCGGGGCAGGTCGGGGAAGGCCAGGCGGTACAGGCGGGTCGCGTGGATCAGGGCGATCAGCGTGGCGGTGCGGGCGTCCGGGTCCTCACCGCGCAGGACGGCGGCGGCGAGGCGCTCGCGCAGTTCGCGCTCGACGGTCGGGTCGGCCTCCGGGTAGCGGCGGACCGGGAAGAGGCCGAACGCGCGGTGGCGCTCCTCGGTGACCAGGCCGCGCTCGCACAGGCGCTGGACGGCGTCGCGGACGGCGGTGGGGCGGTCCCTGGTGAGCCAGTCGGACGCCTTCGCCTGGCCCGCGACCCGGTCCGCGGCCTTCCCGGCGGCCTTCCCGGCGGCCTTTTCGTCGGCCTTGCGGTCGGCCCACTCGGCGAGCCGGTCGAGGCGGCCGTCCAGGAGCGGGTCGCCGGTGGGCGTGCGGTCGGCGACGGCGAGCCGGCCGTCGTCGACGGTGACGCGCCCGGCCAGCACGAGGTCCGCGAGGATGCCGCCCGCGACGGCCCAGCCCGCGCTCGCCGCCTCCTTCGCGACGCCGGACTCGTCGTCCAGCGAGAGCAGCATCAGTTCTTCGCCGATGGTCACCTGCATGTCCCGGCCCCTTCCGTGGTTCGTGATCATTGTCCCAGGAGGCCCTCGGGGCCCGTGAGGTCGACCCCCAGGGTCTCGGCGAGGCGACGCGCCCGGGTGTCCTCGCGCAGCAGCGTCCGGAGCAGGGCGTCGGTGTCGCGGGCGCCGGCCAGGTAGGCCTCGACGGAACGCGGGTCGGCGGGCAGCGGCACCCCGCCGCCGGCGAGGGCTGCGTGCGCGCGGGCGTGGTCGAGGCCGAGGCGGGCGGCGAGTGCGCGGTCCTCACCGCCCTCCGGTCCGCCCTCCGGTGCGCCCTCCGGGGGCTGCCGTTCGTGGCGGGCGACCTCGTGCAGGGCGAGGACGGCGAGCAGGACGTGTTCGGTGCCGGGCGAGCGCCGGCCGAGGCGTTCGGCCTGGGCGTCGGTCTCCCGCCGGACGGCGGTGAGGGCGGCTCCGGCGGCGGCCGGGCGCGTCAGCATCCGCTTCCAGCGCGGCTGCCGGTCCGCGCGGTGGGCGAGGAGGGCGTCCCGGGTGGGGCGCAGCAGGGGGTGGAGGCCACCGCGGGCCGCCGGGGCGTCGAGGTGCGCGAGGACGGCGGCGGGGGCGACGCCACAGCGGGCGAGCAGTTCGGTGGCGCGGTTGCCGGGGTCCGCGAGGACGGCGCGCAGGACGTGTTCGGCGGTGAACCTCGGGGCGTGTTCGTCACGGGCGTGGTCCATCGCCGCGGCGAGGGCGCGGGCGGCAGCGGCGGAGATCCGGCGCTCGGCGTCCGCGAGCCCGCCGTCGTCGGCCGTCCACTCCTCGTTGCGATCGCGCAGGGCGGCGTGCAGGGCGGGCGCGGGCGCTCCGGCGGCGAGGAGGGCGCGGGCGGCGGCGCCGCCGGTGTCGGCCGCGGCGGCGAGCAGGTGTTCGGTGCCCAGCCGCCCGCCGCTCACCTGCCGAGCGGTATCCAGGACGTCCAGCGCCCGCCGGTCCGGTTCCAGCGTCGTCTCCATGCCGGCCCTCCCCAGGTCTTGACCGCGACTATACGTCGAATTTGCTTTCACTTTGCAGAATCCGGCGTAGGGAACGCGTCAGGAGGTCCGGGGCCGCGGGCCGGAAGTCCGGGCGGCTCCGCGTCGTCGGCACCGGGGAGAACCCGAAGGACCGGCCGAAGGACTGACCGCCGGACCGGCGTGGGACTTTGACGATCCGTCACCACCGGTGCTGGGGTGGGCCCATGGAGCCAATCGAACGCATCCGGCAGGCGATCACCCACGAGCGCGAGGAGTGGCGCGCCTGGCTCGCCGGGCTGCGGGCCGGCCGGGGACCGGCGCCGCAGGGCCGGATCCGGCACGTCTTCGTCCTCGTCCTGGAGAACCGCTCCTTCGACCACATGCTGGGGGTGTCGACGGGCACGGTGACCGACGGCGTCCTCCACCACGGCGTCGGCACCGACGCGGTGACGGGCGCGCCGACCACCGTCGACGGCCCCGACACCAGCGCGAGCAACCACCACGCGGGCACCGCGTACCCCGTGCGGATCGGCGCGCCGTTCGCACTGCCCGTCGACCCGCCGCACGAGTTCTGCGACGTCCAGCTCCAGCTCGCCTCGACCGCCATCACCGGCCGCCCGCACGACGACCGCTGCGCCTACGACGGCACCTACCCGCCGATCACCCTGGACGGCTTCGTCGACAACTACGTCAACGAGGCGACGGTCAAGCGGGACGCCGAGGCCCTCGCCGACCCCGGCGCCGTCATGGCCTGCTTCACCGCCGAGCAGCTCCCCGTCCTCAGCACCCTGGCCCGCGAGTTCGCCGTCTGCGACCGCTGGTTCTCCGCCCTGCCCGGGCCGACCTGGCCCAACCGCTTCTTCCTGCACGCGGCGAGCTCGGCCGGCCTCGACCACAGCCCCGGCCCGGTCGACACCGTCCGGTCGCGGCTGAGCGGCTACACCTTCGAGCACGGGACGCTCTACGAGGCCCTGGACCGCAAGGGCCTCCCGTGGCGCGTCTACGCCGGCGACGCGCTCCCCCAGGTCAGCGCGCTCGCCGGGATGGACCTGGCGACGACCGTCGAGCACTACCACCACCTCGACGACCTGGCCGAGCACCTCCAGGACCCCGCGTACCCGGCCGTCTACACGTTCATCGAGCCGGACTACGGGCACGTCCTCACCCACGGCGGCGACTTCCGCTGCGGCAACAGCCAGCACCCGCTCGACGACGTGACCGACGGCGAGGCCCTGATCAAGGACGTCTACGAGGCGCTCCGGCGCTCGCCGCTCTGGGAGTCCAGCGTGCTCGTCATCACCTACGACGAGCACGGCGGCTTCTACGACCACGTGCCGCCGCCCGCCGCCGTCCCGCCGGGCGACCGCACCGACCCGGAGCACAGCGCCCACGGCTTCCGCTTCGACCGGCTCGGCGTCCGGGTGCCGGCCGTCGTCGTCTCCCCGTGGGTCCCGGCCGCCGCGCCCGGCGGCCGGGACGGACGGAACTGCAACCTGATCGACCACACGCAGTACGACCACGGCTCGCTCCTCGCCACCGTGGAGCGGCTGTTCGGACTGGCCCCGCTCACCGACCGCGACGCCCGCGCCAACGACTTCCTCCACCTGCTCTCCGCCGACGCCCCGCGCGACGCGCCCCGCACCCTGCCCGAGCCGGCCGAGTCGGGCGTGACCTGGAAGGCGGAGGCCACCGGGCCGGCCGAGCCCGGCCGGCCCGTCACGGCGACGCTGCGCGGGTTCGTCGAGACGGCCGCGATCCAGGAGGCGCGCCTGCACCCGGAGGAGCACGACCGGGTCCGGGGGAGGGCCGGCGGGATCGGGACGGTGGCCGACGCCGAGCAGTACCTCGCGGACGTCACCGCACAGTTGGGCCGGGCCGGGCTGCGCATCGCCCGTCCGCCGCGGGGCTGACCCGTCCGGATCCGGTCCCGCCCGCTCAGGCGTACTCGCGCAGGCGCGGGCGGACGCCCGCGACGACGAGGGCCAGTGCCACCGCGAGCACAGCGGTGCCGAGCACCGCCGTCACCGCGTCCAGGTCGTCGTCCGTCGCCGTGACGGCCCGGTCCATGGCGGTCTGGTTGATCGCCTGGACGTCGTCGAGGGCGGCGGCCAGGCGGGCGAAGTCGGCGTTGGACTCACCGGCGGCGGTGCCCGTGTCGAAGGCGATCGCCTCCTTGAGGCGGCCGCCCGCGTTGAGGTCGCGGATCCTGTGGTCGTCGCGCTGGTAGTCCTCGAAGGCCGCCAACACCCGCTCCGCGGCGTCCTGTTCGCCGGCGAAGGTGATGTTGCGCAGTTCGTCGCCGAGGAAGCCGCCGAAGCCGATCGTCGTGTGGTCGGCCCGGTGGTGGTCGGCGAGCGGGGCGAGGGCCGCGGGGTAGCCGGCCAGGGTGGTGCCGCCGACACGGGCGAAGGACTGGGTCTTGTCGAAGTAGCTCTGCTCGTAGGCCGCCGCCCGGCCCGGGTCGCTGAGGAAGCGGCTCTCGTCGGCGTTGAGGTCGTAGGCGGTCGCCCGGGCGCGGCTGAGCGCGATGACCGAGTCGAAGGCGTCGTGCTTGGCGACGACGAGATGGTCGTCGGCCCGGTTCACCAGGACGACACCGCCCACGAGCCCGCCGAGGGCGAGCAGCGTGGCGGCGGCGATCGGCGCGTTGAGGACGCGCCGGTAGCGGACGGCGAGCAGCCGCTGGAGCCCGGCGAGGGCCGCGAGGGCGAGCACGCCAGCGGCGACGATCCACCAGCGGCCGCTGCCGAGGTCGCCGCGTTCGGCGGCGAACCGGCGTTCCACGGTGCCCGCGTTGGCGGCGGTGACGCTGTCCGCGGCCGGCAGGAGGCGCTGGCGCAGCAGGTCGGTCGCGGAGCGGTAGGCGGCGAGGGCGTCCGCGGGCGGGCGTCCGGCGGCGGCGCGGGCCTGGTCGTCGAGGAGCTGGGCCTGGGCCACGAGGGCCTGGTAGCGGCCGAGTTCGTCGATGACGGTCTGGACGGCGGCGCGCCCGGCGGGGTCGTCGGCGGTGGCCTCGGCGACCTGCTGGAGGTCGGTGGCGGCCTGGTCGCGGCGCCGGTCGTAGGTGTCGAGGCTCTCGCGGCGGGCCTTGGCGAAGTCCGGGTCGGCGCCGTAGAGGAGGAGGTTGGCGGCCTGCGCGTCCATGTCGTTGAGCGCGAAGTAGAGGTCGGCGGAGCGGACGACCTGCGGGGCGGCCTTGTGCCCGATGACGTCGGTGCCGTCGTGGGCGCCACCGAGGACGCCGGCGGTGACGACGCCGCAGAGGGCGAGGGCGGCGAGGCAGGTGCCGGTGAGGACGCGGACCAGGCGGGGCGTGGTCCAGCTCCGGCGTGCCGCCGGTCTCCACGGGCGGGGGGCGCGCGGCCCGGCGGGCGGTCCGGCCGTGGCGGAGCTCGCCTCCGCGGGCGATTCCGCTGTCCGAACGACGACCGTACCGCTCGACGTACCTGCAGGCATCGCCGCGCGCCCCCTTCACCTGTCTTCCACCGGCTGCCGAAGGTCCCGGAGGACCGGCCGGGACCCGGAGTCGGCGCGGTTCGCCGACGGGCCCTTGCAAGCCCGGCGCCGAACCGTTTCTGCGCAGCTCACGCTAGGTACCCCGGACGCCCGGCCGGCCGTTCCTGACGACTCCCTGACGCGCCACCCGCCGATCTTGACGCCGCCTTGGCGGCCGGGTCGGAAACCCGCGGGCCGGGTCAGAAGCCCGGCGGCCGCCCGAGGTGCACGCTCGCCACCCGGACCGTCCGCCGCGGCACGGCTGCCGGCAGCGCCACCAGCAGCGCCGCGGCCGTGAACAGCGCGAAGTGGCCGCCCTCCGGCCACGGGCCGGACCAGCCCAGCTCGGCGTGCCGGTGCTCGGCGAACGCGTTGCAGCACAGCCAGGCCGACAGCCCGATCACCGGCGCCGCCGACGGCCGGGAGAACGCGCCCGTCAGCCCGCTGAGCGCCGCGTACGCGGCCAGGGCGAACCAGCCCGGGTGCAGTTCCCCCAGCGTGCCCAGGCCGAGGGCGAGGACTCCCCCGGCGACGAGCGCGACGGTGCCGGACACCGCCACCGCGAGCCGGTCCACGACCGGGCGGTAGCGCTGCCCGCCGGGGCGCGCCGAGTACATCCGCACGGGCGACTACCCCTTCATGCCGGCGAGTTCGGGCACGTGACCGATCGGCAGGTGCCACCGGGTGCGCCGGTGCAGGGCCTCCAGCTCGCGCTGGAGCGGCGGGGCCGGGACGGTCAGCACCGGGCAGGCGGCCTCGCGCAGGCAGTGGGACGCGACGGCGCGGCGGAAGCCGCGGCGCAGCAGTCCGCCGCCGTGCCCGAGGACGAGGAGGTCGTCGGGACGGTCGGCGATGTGGACGAGCGCCGGGCCGGTCTCGCCGCGGACGACCACCGGGTGCACCGGCACGCCCGGGTCGGCGCCGGCGAAGGCCGCGTCGAGCGCGTCGCGCAGCCGCCGGTCGGCGGCGTCGCGGGCGGCGGTGAGCAGCGGCGGGCAGGGCGAGCGGCGGTAGCCGAGCTCGCCGCCCGGGGGCTCCCAGGCGAGGACCGGCACGAGGGCGGCGCCGGTGCGGCGGGCCTCGGCGGCGGCGCGGTGCAGCGCCGCGAGGCTGCCCAGTGAGCCGCTGACCCCGACCACCACCCGCGTGGTGCCGCAGTCGTCGTACCGCCGGTTGCCGTGCATGGTGTCGTCCTCGGGTCGTCGTTCGCGGGTCGTCGTTCGCGGGCCGTCGTCCGCCGCGGTTCCGCGTTCGGTTCCAGCCAATCGCCGGAAGGACCACGGGCGGCGTTCCTTAGCGCTTCCCTGACGTCCGGGGCGCCCTTCCGAACGCGGTCCATACGCCGGGCCCGGCGCCACGGCCCGGCGCGCCCCGGAAGGGCGGCTGCCACCTGCGGTTTTGTGGCAAGCGACAAGGTGTGTCCGCAATCCGGAGGTGGCGGTTCGTCCGGATCGCCCCTCTTGCGGCGGGGCCCGGTGGCGAAGGATTGGCAGGCCGTCCGGAGTGACCGACTCCGGGCGGATTCCTGCACCAGAAGGCTTCCCTCATGCCGCAGAGCACCCACATCGAGCAGTACGGGGTGGACACCATCCCGGACGCCGACCGCACCAGCACTCCCCGGGACGTGGTCAGCATCCTCGTCGGTTCGAACCTCGCGTTCGGCGTCGTCGTGTTCGGGTGGCTGCCGGTCTCGTTCGGGCTCTCGTTCCGGGCGAGCCTGAGCGCGCTGGTGCTCGGCACCGTCGCGGGGATCGTGCTGACCGCGCCGCTCGCGCTGGTGTCGCTGCGCACCGCGACGAACCTGTCGACCAGCTCGGGCGCGTTCTTCGGCGTGCGCGGGCGGCTGATCGGTTCGGTCGTCGGCCTGCTGCTGTCGCTCGGGTACACGGTGCTCGCGCTGTGGGTGGGCGGCGACGTCGTGGTCGGGTCGCTCAACCGGATGCTGGGGCTGCCCGCCGACGGCGTCGCGTACGTGGCGACGTACGGCGTGCTGGCGGTACTGAGCGCGACCGCGGCCGTGTTCGGCTACCGGCTGCTGCTGAAGCTGGAGCGGGTGCTGATGTGGGCGATGGGCGCCCTGCTGCCGGCCGGGCTGTTCGCGTTCGCCCCGCACTTCGACGGCTCCGCGCACGGCGCCTACCTGCTGGGCGGATTCCGGCCGACCTGGCTGCTGGCGGTGGTCGCGGCCGGGCTGAGCGGGCCGATCGCGTTCATCACCCTGCTGGGCGACTACACCCGGTACGTCTCCCCGGCCCGGCACGCGCCGCGCAAGGTGCTGTGGTCGACGTGCCTGGGCCTGTTCCTGGGACTGCTGATCCCCCAGGTGTTCGGCACCTTCACCGCCGTCGCGACCGGCGCGGGCAACGACTACGTGCACGGGCTGATCGCCGGCGCCCCGGCCTGGTGCCTGCTGCCCCTGCTGATCAACGGGCTGCTGGGCAGCGCGGGCAACACCGGCCTGATGCTGTACAGCATGGGTCTGGACCTGGACGCGATCCTGCCGCGCGCCACCCGCCTGCAGGCCACCTACGTCGTGGCGGCGCTCGCGACCGTGCTGGTCTTCCTGGGTCACTTCGTGTGGAACGCGCAGGACGCCGTGACCTCCTTCGTGCTGGTGCTGACCGCGATCGGCACGCCGTGGGCCGTCATCACGCTGATCGGGCACCGGCGCTTCCGCGGCGACTACGACCAGCACTCGCTCCAGGTGCTCAACCAGCGCACCCGCGGCGGCATCTACTGGTACCGGGCCGGCTGGAACGTCCCGGCGACGGTGGCCTGGGCGGCGGGCAGCGCCCTCGGCCTGTGCGCGGTGGACACCCCGGCCTACCAGGGGCCCCTGCTGCCGCTGACCGGCGGGATCGACCTCAGCTTCGTGCTCTCGGGCGCCCTCGCGGCCGCGCTCTACGTGCTGCTCTCGCGCGGGGCGCGCGGCAGGGCGCCGGCCCTGCCGAGGCGGGAGGCGGTCCTGGAGGCGGTTCCCGAGACGACCCGCTGAAACCACCCATGGTGCTATTGTCAGTAGCACCATGTTGCTGAAGCTGGACATCGGCGACGCCCGTCCCCTGCACGAGCAGGTGGCGGGCGCGATCCGTCGGGCCGTCGCCGAGGGCGAGTGCGCCCCCGGTGACAAGCTGCCGCCCGCCCGGGACCTCGCACGGGCCCTCGGCGTCAACACCAACACCGTCCTGCGCGGGCTGCGCGCCCTGCGCGACGAGGGCGTGCTGGAGTTCCGCCGCGGCCGCGGCATCACGATCGCCGCCGACGCCGGATCGCGCGCCGAACTGGTCGACCGGGTACGGGAGTTGATCGCGGACGCGGCCCGGGCCGGCTACAGCAGGAACGATCTCGTGGATCTGATCAGGGGGATGCCGTGAACGACTCGGAGCCTGTAGTACCCACCGCGACGAAGCAGCGGCCACGCCGGGGAGGGCCCTGGGCGGCCGCGGCCTTCGCGGCCGGCGTGCTCGCGCTGCTCGTCGCGCTCCCGCTGGCGGCGCGCGACCGGCTGCCGGACCCGGTGGCCACGCACTGGAGCGGCAGCCGACCGGACGGCTCGATGTCGCTCACCGCCGCCGCGCTGTTCCCGGCCCTGCTCTGGCTGGGCCTGGTGGCCCTCGCCGTCGCCGTCCGCCGCTTCCGGGGCCGCCAGGCGCCGGGCGCGCCCGGGGCGATCCTGGCCTCCGGCGGGGTGCTGCTGAGCGGCGCCCAGGCGTCGATCGTGCACGCCAACCTCGACCGCGCACGCTGGCAGGACGCCGCCTCGATGGACGCCTGGGTGATCCTCATCGTCCTGGCAACCGGCGCCGCCGGCCTGCTCACCTGGCTCGCGACCCGCACGCCCGTCACCGGCGCCGCCCCCACCGGCCCGCGCGGCCCGGTCATGACGCTCCCGGCCGGGGAGCGGTTGATCTGGCTGTCCCGCACCTCCAACGTCTGGATGCAGCTCGCCGCCGCCGTCCTCGGCCTCGGCGCGGCCGGCACCGCCCTGGCCGGCGCCACCGGGCTGACCTCCGGGCACTGGTCGCTCACCGCCATGCTCGCGATCCTCGCGCTGACCGTCCTCGCCTGCTCCTCCGTCCAGGCCCGCGTCACCGCGAAGGGCCTGGACGTCGGCTTCGGCCCGTTCGGCTGGCCCCGGCGGCACTGGTCCCCCACGGACATCGGCGCGGCCCGCGCCGAGCGGCGCACCGCCGCCCAGGCCGGCGGCTGGGGCTACCGGGTCAACGGCCTCGGCACCACCCTGATGCTCCGCGGCGGCGACTGCCTGGTCGTCGAGGGCCCCCAGGGCCACCGGTTCGCCGTCAGCGTCGACGACGCCGAACGCGGTGCCGCGCTGCTCAACTCCCTCGCCGAACGGGCGAAGGCCACGACCGCCTGAGCTCCCCCGCCAGCGTCCGCCACCCGGCACCGCCCGGGTGGCGGGCCCGTACGACTGCGACCCGGACGACGCCGGGTTCGTCCAGGAGCCGGGCGCGGAGGCCGCGTTGCCGTTCCCCGAAGTCCTGCGCCGCCCGTCGGAGTCCTTCGAAACGATGGCTGGGGCCCCGCCCCGCGCCTCATAATTCCACTATGCCGAGCGAGTTGAGATACGAGCCGCCGCTGCGCCTGCCCGCCGTCGTCACCGACCGCTGGGGCCGTGCGGACACCGTCCTGGTCAACGACGGGCAGACCTTCTCCCTGCTCCTGCGGGGCAACCGGTACGAGGGCGACAGCCTCGACTCCCTCGAACTCGTCGGCCGGCTCGACGAGGACGCCCTGCCACCCGACCTGACCCGGCTCGACGAACTCTGCTCCTGCACGATCGAGTGGCGCACCCCGCTCCAGGTCACCGGCCCCGGCCCGGACCCGCGGCCCGGCGTCCTGCACGCCCGGCTCGTCCTCGGCGACGCCAACCCCGACGGCAGCCTCGACGCCCTGCACGTGACCCTCGAACTCGACCTCCCCGACGACGCCGGCACCGTCACCTCCGGCGGCCCCTGGGAGGACATGGAGGACGCGCTCCTCGACCTCCAGCGCCAGCTCCCGCCCGGCGTCGCCCTCGCGGCCTGCATCGCGTGCGCGTTCTCCGACTACTCCCCGGCCGGTTCCGGCTTCATCGGCTCGATGGCCTGCTTCCGCGACGCCAAGGACGCCTACCGCGCAGTCACCGGCAAGGCCGACATCTTCCGCCTCTGGGACCGCCGCACCGGCTTCGCCCAGGAGACCTTCCACTGCGCCGAGTTCGAGTCCCGCCGACCGGGCACCGGCTACCGGGGGTAGGGCCCGGGCCCCGCACGCGACGGAAACCACTCGTACCGGTGGTGTGGGGTCGTGCGGCGGCGCGGGTACAACAGTGGCAGCGCCGAGCCTCAAGGAGGCGTCCATGATCCCCCACTGGCGTGCCGTCACCCGTCCATCACCCGCTTCGTCCGATCCGACCGACCCGGCCGACCCGTCCGGCTCCCAGGACGAACGGACCGTCACCTTCCTGCGCCTCGGCGTCGGGCTGATCGGCATCCTCCTGCCGATCGCCCTGCCGCTGGGCAACTGGCTGTTCGCCGAGCTCAGGGGCCTGAGCTCGAACGGCTACTGGCCCGCGTCGATGAGCGGCGCCTACTACTCCAGCACCCGGAACGTCTTCGTCGGGAGCCTGTGCGCCCTCGGGGTGTTCCTCGTCTGCTACCGCTTCGACCGACGCGACGACCGCTGGAGCACGGCGGCCGGGGCGTGCGCGATCGGTGTCGCGCTCTGCCCGACCTCACCGCCCGACCCGACGGCGTTCCAGACCACGGTCGGGGCCGTCCACCTCGTCCTCGCCGCGCTGCTGTACGTCGTCCTGGCGCTGTTCTCCGTCTACTCGTTCCGCGACCCGCGGTACGAGCGCAAGCCGTGGGTCGCCCGCGGCTACCTCGCGGCCGGCGTGCTGATCCCCGCGCTGCTCCTGCTGGCCGCCGTCGCCGCGCTCACCCACCTCGGCACGGACTGGCCGATCCGTCCGGTCTACCTGTGCGAGTGGCTCGCCACCTGGGCCTTCGGAGCGGCCTGGACGGGCGCCGCGGTCGAACTCGCCGCCGCGGCAGGCCCGTCCGGCTCGCGCGCCACCGTCGCACCGACCGCGGACCCGGCGCCGCAGTAGGCGGCCGACCGGTTCGCGTGACCGCCGCGCGGGGCCGCTCCCGCGCGGCGGCCCACACTGACGTTCCGTCATATCACGGACCCGAACCGGCCGTTACCATGCGCACCGCTTTCGACGGCGACGAGCTCCTCGACCCCGGCGTGACGCTCGTCCACCACTGGCCCCCGCCCCGGACGCCGCGCCCGTCCGCGACCGGGACATCGCGATGTACGCGGGCGTGGCGGTCAAGCGCTGAGCGCGCGGCCTCACGGGCCCGTCGCGGAGACCAGGCCCGCCTCGTAGGCGAGGATCACCAGCTGCACGCGGTCGCGGGCGTCGAGCTTGGCGAGCAGCCGGGTCATGTACGTCTTGACGGTGGCGATGCTGAGCACCAGCTCGGCCGCGATCTCGCCGTTGGACAGGCCCCGCCCGACGAGGGTGAGGATCTCGCGCTCGCGCCCGGTGATCGCGGCGAGGCGCGGATGCTCCGGCGCCGGGGCCCGGGCCGCCGCTATCGGGGTCTGCCCCGCGAAGGCGGAGATCAGGCGCCGGGTGACGCTCGGCGCGATGAGGGCCTCCCCCGCGGCGACCACCCGCACGGCGGCGAGGATGTCGTCCAGCGCCATGTCCTTGACCAGGAACCCGGACGCCCCGGCCCGCAGCGCCGCGTACACGTGGTCGTCGTCGTCGAACGTCGTGAGGACGACGACCCGGGTCGGCCCGCCGGCGGCGGCGACCAGACGGGTGGCCTCGATGCCGTCCGTGCCGGGCATCCGGATGTCCATCACGACGACGTCCGGCCGCAGTTCGGCGGCCAGCCGGACGGCGTCGGCGCCGGTGCCGGCCTCGCCGACCACCTCGACGTCGTCCGTCTCCGCGATCACCATCTCCAGCGCGGCGCGCACCAGCGGCTGGTCGTCGGCCAGCACGACACGGACCACCCGCCGTTCCGCCCGCGCGCTCGCGGTCCCGCTCACCGGCCCGCTCACCGGCCCGCCTCCGCCCGCAGGGGCAGCCGGGCCACGACCCGGAACCCGCCCCCCGGACGCGGCCCCGCGCTGAACTCGCCGCCCAGCAGCGCGACCCGCTCGCGCAGCCCGGCCAGGCCGAAGCCGCTGCCCCGGACGGTGCCGTGGCCCCGCCCCCGGTCGGTGATCTCGACGGACACCTCGTCCTCCTTCGTGCGGTCGACGGAGACCCGGCAGGCGCTCGCGCCCGCGTGGCGCACCACATTGGTGACGGACTCCTGGATGACGCGGAACGCCGCGAGATCCACCTCGGCCGGGAGTCCGGTCTGTTCACCGAGCCGCCGGACCTCCACCACGACGCCCGCGGCGGTGGTCGCGGCGGCCAGCCGGTCGAGGTCGGCCAGGCCCTGCGGCGCGGTGACCGACGCCTCCCCCTCGGCCTGGCGCAGCGCGACGAGCATCCGGCGCAGCCCGGCGAGCGTCTCCCGTCCGGCGGCTTCGATCGCGCCGAGCGCCTCCTTTGCCCGTTGCGGCCGGGTGTCGATGACCCGGCGGGCGGCGCCGGCCTGGAGGGCGATGATGCCGATGCTGTGGGCGACGGTGTCGTGCATCTCGCGGGCGATCCGCAGGCGTTCGTCGGTGACGGCCGCCGCGGCGGCCCGGGTGCTCAGCGCCTCGGCGTGCTCGCGGTTCTGCCGCACCGAGCGCCCGGCCAGCCAGGCGACGAGGGCGAGCAGCGCCGCGCCGTCGGCGGAGCCGATGTGGGTGCCGGTGAAGATGCCGACGGTGTTGCCGTGCACGAGCCCGATGTGCAGCACGAGGAACGTCATGACCAGGGCGAACGCGCTCCGGGAGGTGCGGTGCGGCGCGGTGGCGGTGATCAGGCAGAGGGCGGCGTCGACGGCGAGCAGCGAGGCCGGGGGGACCTGGGTGTTCGCGGCCCAGCCGTCGGTCTCCGTCCAGGTGGCGATCAGCAGTAGCGCCACGGAGAGCACCGGCAGACGGCGCACGAGGGCCGCGCCGGCGAAGGCGACGGCGGTGTCGAGCAGGGTGAACGCCAGGCCGCCGTGCGCGGCGGCGCCGCCGTGCTCCCGGGCGGCGCCGCCGAGCACGACGGCGGGGTAGGCGGCGGCCGCGCACCAGGCGAGTCCGACCCAGGCCTCGGGCGGCACGCGCCGGAACAGCGGTGGCGTCGGCGTCGTGATCATGGTGGTGATCGTATCGACGGATCGTCGGCGGGTCATCAAACCGTGGTCGTACGACCGGGGATGAAGCCGGGGCCGCACGGTGTCAGCGCCGGTCCGATGCGGCGGCCCGGTCCGGGCCGGCACCGTGGTGCCCATGATCGAAGTCATCGAGCTGACCAAGCGCTACGGCCGCCGGGCCGCCGTCGACGGCCTCACCTTCACCGTCCGCCCCGGTCACGTCACCGGCTTCCTCGGCCCCAACGGCGCCGGGAAGTCCACCACCCTGCGGATGGTCCTCGGCCTCAACGAGCCGACCTCCGGCACCGCGACCGTCGACGGCCGCTCGTTCCGCGGTCTCAAGCGCGGCCTGCGCCACGTCGGCGCGCTGCTCGACGCCGCCGACGTCCACGGCGGACGCACCGGCCGCGCCCACCTGCGGGCGCTGGCGCGCAGCAACGCGATCCCGCTCGGGCGGGTCGACGACCTGCTCGCCGAGGTCGGTCTGGCGGGTGCCGCGCGCCGCCGGATCGGCGGGTACTCGCTCGGCATGCGCCAGCGCCTCGGCATCGCGGGCGCCCTGCTCGGCGACCCGCCGGTGCTGCTCTTCGACGAGCCGCTCAACGGCCTCGACCCGGAGGGCGTCCTGTGGGTCCGCGGGCTGTTCCGCCGCCTGGCGGCCGAGGGGCGGACGGTCTTCGTCTCCAGCCACCTGATGAGCGAGATGGAGCACACGGCCGACCGGCTGGTCGTGATCGGCCGGGGCCGGCTGATCGCCGACGAGGGCCTGGCGGAGTTCTCCGCCCGGGCCGGCCGGTCGAGCGTGACCGTCGTCGCGGCCGAACCCGCCCGCCTGACCGGGGTGTTGACGGCCGCCGGCGCCACCGTCCGGCCGGGCCCCGAGGGCGCCCTCGCCGTCACCGGACTGTCCGCCCCGCGGATCGGCGAACTCGCCCTGGAACACCGCCTGTTGCTGCACGCCCTCACCCCCCGCGGCGCCTCCCTGGAGGAGGCGTTCATGGAACTGACCGCCGACAGCGTCGAATACCTCGCCGGAGAGTCCCGTTGAGCCCCGTCTCTGCTGCCACCACCGCTCTGGGCCGCGCCCGCTTCCGCGACCTCCTCGCCGCCGAGTGGATCAAGTTCTGGTCACTGCGCTCGACCCCGTGGGTCCTGCTGCTCGGCGCCGCCGTGGTCGTCCTCGCCGCCGTCAAGAACGCCACCTACACGTACGACCACTTCGAGCCCGGCCCGGCGGCCGGCTACCACCAGGCCGCACTCGACTCGGCGTTCAGCTCCGTCGGCGCCGACGTCGTCATGCTGGTGGGCGGCGGGCTCGGCGCGTTCGTCGTCGTCTGCGAGTACGCCAGCGGCCTCATCCGGGCGAGCCTCGCGGCCGTCCCCGACCGGCGGGCGCTGCTGCTCGCCAAGGCGGCCGTCCTGACGGGCGTGATGCTCGGCTGGGGCGCCGCCGTCTCGGGCACCGCCTTCGGCGTGGCGCAGGCGGTCATCGGCGGCCGGGGCATCGGGCTGCCGATCACCGACCCGGGCGCGTTCCGGTTCGTCGCGGCGGCCGCGCTGTTCGCGCCGGTCTGCGCGCTCGTCGGGCTGTGCCTGGGCGTGCTGATCCGGCACACGGCGGCGAGCGTCGTGAGCACGATCCTGGTCCTGTTCTTCGTGCCGTCGTTCTTCACGGACACGTACCACTGGTCCGCCGACGTCGCGCACGCCCTGCCGTTCACCGCGTGGCGCCGACTGGCCGAGGTGGACCTGACGAACCAGCGGGTGTCGCCGTACCCGGCCACGGTCGCGAGCGGCTGGATCACGTTCGCGGTGTGGTCCGTCGCGGCGGTGGCGGTCGCCGCGTCCACGATCCGGCGCCGGGACCACTGACGGTGCGCAGCGGCCGCTGACGGTGCGCCGGGACCGCGGACGGCCGCCGGAGCCCCGGACGGCCGCCGGGCCCGCGGAGGGCCGCCGCCCGGTGAGAACGCGCGGGGCCCGCCACGGGGGTGCGGGCCCCGCGTCACCTGGTGCGCCCGGCCACCAGGTCCATCGTCGCGACCACCAGCGCCGCCAGGACCAGTCCCGCCGCGACCGTCGCCCCCAGCTCGAAGGCGAGCGCCCAGTCCGGGTTCCGCCCGCGGGCGTGGGCGAAGAAGACCGAGCCGACGATCGCGATCCCCACCGCCGAACCGACGCGCTGCGCGGTCTGCAGCACTCCGCCCGCGCTGCCGGCCCGGGCCAGCGGCACCTGCGAGAGCGTCAACGTCTGGTTCGGCGAGATCACCAGCCCGCTGCCCGTCCCCGCCACCAGCAGCGGCACGGCCGTCGCCCAGCCCGCCCACGTCCCCGGCCCCAGCCGCACCGCCAGGACCGACGCCCCGAGCCCGACGAGCACCAGCACCAGCCCGAACACGACCAGCCGCCGCCCCAGCCGGGTCACCACCCGCCCGCCGAGCGCCGCCGAGACGGCCGAGCCCACCGCGAACGGCGTGATCGACAGACCCGCCGCCAGCGCCGAGTAGTGCAGCCCCGCCTGGAGGTACAGCGTGAAGATGAAGAAGATCGCCGTGAACCCGGCGAAGTACACCAGCGACAGCGCCACCCCCGCCGCGTACGGGCGCACCGCGAACAGCTCCATGTTCACGAGCGGCTCCCGCCGCCGCGCGTAGTGCCGCTCCCACCCGACGAACGCCCCCAGCAGCAGCACCGCCACCGGCAGCAGCAGCCACCGCGCCGGGCTGTGCCACTGCTGCGCCTGGACGAACGGCAGCAGCAGCACCACCGTCCCGCCCCCGAGCAGCACCACCCCGACCGGGTCGAAGTCCCGGTGCCCGGCCCGCTCGTCCGCCGGCGGGGGCGGCGGCAGCAGGTGGTAGGCGACCGGCAGCGCCGCGATCCCGATCGGCAGGTTGACCAGGAACACCCACCGCCAGCCGTCCTGCGGCCCGAACAGGTGGATCAGCAGCCCGCCCAGCAGCGGGCCGACCGCCGTCGACACCCCGATCGTCGACCCCAGCGCGCCGAACGCCCGCCCCCGCTCGGCCCCCTGGAACAGCGTCTGGATGAACCCGGACACCTGCGGCACCAGTACCCCGCCCGCCGCGCCCTGGAACAGCCGGGCCAGCACCAGCCAGGTCTGGCCCTGCGCCGCCCCCGCGAGCGCGCTGGCCAGCGTGAACAGCGCCAGCCCGGTCAGGAACACCGCCCGCCGGCTGCGCGCGTCCCCGAGCCGCCCGGCCGGGACGAGCACCAGCCCGAAGGCCAGCGCGTAACCGCTCAGCACCCACTGCAGGCCGCTCTCCGACATGTGCAGCCCGGTGCGGACGGTCGGCAGGGCGACGTTCACGATGCTGACGTCCAGCAGCGTCATGAACCCGGCCACCAGGCACACCGCGAGTGCCCGCCAGCGCCGCGCCCCGGCCCGCCCGCCGGCGGCGGCGGAGGCGCCCTGGGACGGCGGGCGCGCGGTGCTGTTGGGGGGATCGGGGTTCATGGGGAGCCTTTTCCGGACCTCCGGACGCCCGGCATCGTCCTGGGGCCCCATCGTCGCCCCGCCCGACCGCGGGGGCCACCCGGCTCACCCGGACGGCCGAACCGCCGCGCGGCGGGCCCGCGGGCGCGGCGAGGCTGGGCGCATGACCGTCGACACCGGGACCACGCCGTCCGCCCCGCCCGTGCTGGACGTCCGGCAGCGGAACGTCGTCTTCGCCACGATCGTGCTCGGCATGCTGCTGGCCGCCCTCGACCAGACGATCGTCGGCACCGCCCTGCCCACCATCGTCGCGGACCTGGGCGGTGCCGCCCACATGTCCTGGGTGGTCACCTCCTACCTGCTCGCCGAGACCGTCGCCACCGTGCTGGCCGGCAAGTTCGGCGACCTGTACGGGCGCAAGCTGATCTTCCAGGTGTCCGCGATCGTCTTCATCACCGGCTCGTTCTTCTGCGGCCTGGCGACCGACATGACGTTGCTGATCGCCTGGCGCGCCCTCCAGGGCATCGGCGCGGGCGGCCTGATGGTCACCGCGATGGCGCTGATCGCCGACGTCATCCCGCTGCGCGAGCGCGGCAAGTACCAGGGCGCGATCGGCGCGGTGTTCGGCGTGGCGACGGTCATCGGCCCGCTGCTCGGCGGGCTGTTCACCGACCACCTGTCCTGGCGCTGGGCGTTCTACGTCAACGTGCCGATCGCCGTCCTCGTGGTCGTCGCGGCGGCCCGGACGATCCCCTCGGTGCGGGCCGCCGTCCGGCCGGTCATCGACTACCTGGGGATCGCACTGGTCGCGGTCGGGGCCGGTGCCCTGATCCTGGCCACCAGTTGGGGCGGCAACCAGTACGCGTGGGGCTCGGCGACGATCATCGGACTGTTCGCGGGCGGCGCCGTCGCGCTCGGCCTGTTCTGCCTGGTCGAGACGCGCGCGGCCCAACCGATGCTGCCCATGCGGCTGTTCCGCAACCCGGTGTTCGCGGTCTGCTCGGTGCTCAGCTTCATCGTCGGCTTCGCCATGCTCGGCGCGCTGACCTTCCTGCCGACCTACCTCCAGTACGTCGACGGCGACTCCGCCACCGTCTCCGGCGTCCGCATGCTCCCGATGGTCATCGGCCTGCTGCTCGCCTCCATCACCAGCGGCAACGTCGTCAGCAAGACGGGCCGGTACCGGCTGTTCCCCGTCGCCGGCACGCTCGTGATGGCCTTCGGCCTCTACCTGCTCTCGCTGCTCGAGCCCGGGACGGGCACCGCGCTCGCCTCGCTGTACATGTTCGTCCTCGGCGTCGGCATCGGGCTGAGCATGCAGGTGCTCACCATCGCCGTGCAGAACACCGTCGACTACGCGGACCTCGGCACCGCCACCTCCGGCGTCACGTTCTTCCGCACCATCGGCAGCTCCTTCGGCACCGCCGTCTTCGGCACCATCTACGCCAACAGCCTCAGGACCGAACTCGCCGACGGCATCGCCTCCTCCGCCCGCCTCACCGGCGCGAGCCCGGCCGTACTCGGCAAGGCCGCCGAGAGCCCGCAGGGCCTGCACGCGCTGCCCGCCGACCAGGCCGCGCCGATCGTCCAGGCGTACTCCGACGCCCTGCACACCGTCTACCTGTGGACCATCCCGGTCGCGGTGGTCGGCTTCGTCGTCGCGCTGTTCCTCAAGCAGGTCAAGCTGCGCGACAGCGCGCGGGCCGGCTCCACCGACCTCGGCGAGGGCTTCGCCCAGCCGACCACCAGCGACGCCGACCCGCACCTGGAGTACTCGGTCTGCAAGATCGTGCGCGGGATCGACCTCGACGTCGTCCGCTCGATCGTCGCCACCGCCGACACCCGCGTCGACCTCGCCGGCGCATGGGCCCTGATGGAGGTCGCCGGCCACACCAAGGCCGTCGGCCGGGCCTCCCTCGACCTCATCGCCGCACGCAAGCGCGTCCCGCCCGAGGTCCTGGAACCGGTCTTCGACCGAGTGGCCGACGAGGGCTACCTCACCCGTGACGGCGACCACCTGGCCCCCACGGAGGCCGGCCGCCGACAGATCACCGTCCTGGCCGGCGCCTGGTCCGACTGGCTCAACGCCCGCCTCGACGCCGACGCCGGCCGCCCCCGCAGCCCCCAACTGCGCACCGCGGCCGACACCATCGCCTGGCGCCTCCTCGTCGAGGACCTCACCAACGGCCTCCCTGCCCACGCCCGCCCGAAGGCGCCGGCGACGGTACCGGCGGAGTAGGCCCTACACCAGCGGCTTGGCCAGGACGAGTTCGCGGCCGGTGCCGTCGTCGAGGAGGTCTCCGAGTTCGTCGGTGTCGGCGAAGGCGTGGCGGCGGTAGAGGGCGATCGCGGCGTCGTTGTCGGGCATGACGGCGAGCTTGAGGGTGGTGCAGCCCTGGGCGGCGGCCCACTTGGCGATCTCGGTGATCAGGAGGTCACCGACGCCCCGGCCGCGGGCCGCCGGGGCCACCCACATCGAGATGAGCTCGGCGGCCGTCGGGTCCTCGTCGGCGGGGACGCCGCTGGCCATGGCGACGGGCCTGCCGTCCAGGACGGCGACCAGGTCCAGCGCGCCGGGGATCTCCAGGCGCGAGCGCCAGCGGTCCTCGTGGTCGCCGGGGCCCTGCCAGTCGGCCAGGGTGGAGCCGAAGGCGTACGGCGCCTCGGCGAGAGCGGCGAGGCGCAGCTCTCGGAAGACGGGCCAGTCGTCGGACGAGAGGGTTCGCAGTTCAAGCATGGTGCGGACCCTGCCGCACCGGGCACCGGTCCGGCAAGCCCATTATCCGGCGAGCGGCGGGTTGAGCCGGGCGAAGGCCTCCTGGCGGCGGTAGGGGAAGTAGGGGTAGGGGGCGGTGCGGAGGCTGGCGGCGTCGAGGCGGGTGATCTGGTCGGGGGTGAGGGACCAGCCGACGGCGCCGAGGTTCTGGCGGAGCTGGGCCTCGTTGCGGGCGCCGATGATGACGGAGGAGACGGTCGGGCGGCGCAGGAGCCAGTTGATCGCCACCTGGGGGACGGTGCGGCCGGTCTCCTCGGCGATCCCGTCGAGGGCGTCGACGACGCGGTGGAGGTGGTCGTCCTCGACCGGGGGGCCGTAGTCGGCGGTGTCGTGGAGGCGGCTGCCGGCCGGGAGGGGCGTGCCGCGGCGGATCCTGCCGGTCAGACGGCCCCAGCCGAGCGGGCTCCAGACGAGGGCGCCGACGCCCTGGTCGGCGGCCAGCGGCATCAGCTCCCACTCGTAGTCACGGCCGACGAGCGAGTAGTAGACCTGGTGGGCGGCGTAGCGGGGGCGGCCGTGGCGGTCGGCGGCGGCGAGGGACTTCATGAGCTGCCAGCCGGAGAAGTTGGACACGCCGGTGTAGCGGACCTTGCCGGCGCGGACGAGGTCGTCGAAGGCGGCCAGAACCTCCTCGACCGGGGTCGCGGCGTCGAAGGCGTGCAGTTGGAACAGGTCGATGTAGTCGGTGCCGAGCCGGCGCAGGGCGTCGTCGACGGCCTTGGTGAGGCGGGCCCGGGAGGTGCCGGCGTCGTTGGGGCCCTCGCCGGTGGGCAGGCCGGCCTTGGTGGAGATGAGGACCTGGTCGCGGCGGCCGTGGACGGCCTTGCCGAGCACCTCTTCGGAGGCGCCGTCGGAGTAGACGTCGGCGGTGTCGAACATCGTCACGCCGGCGTCGATGGCGATGTCGAGGAGGCGACGGGCCTCCTGGTCGTCGGTGGTGCCCCAGGAACCGAAGAGCGGGCCCCGCCCGCCGAAGGTGCCGGTGCCGAGGCTGAGCGCGGGGACCTTGAGGCCGGACGCGCCGAGCTGCCGGTATTCCATGGTGGTTGCTCCCCCAGGAGGCGGTTAACGGGACAGTCGTTCCGTTAGGATGGCTCGACCGTAGCAGAGTCCGGTGATCTAATGGAACAGGAATCCCGTTAATGGTCGAGGAGAGCCAGCCCACCCCGGGCACCGTCCGCCCCGGCGGCCGCACCGCGCGCGTGCGCGCCGCCGTCCTACGCGCCGCCGAGGACGCGCTCGTCGAGCACGGCTTCGCGGGCCTCGACCTCGGCGACATCGCCCAGCGCGCCGGGGTCGGGCGCACCACCGTCTACCGGCGCTGGGGCGGCACCAGCGCCCTGGTCGCCGACCTGCTCGCGGACATGGCGGAGCAGTCGCTGCCGCGCACCCGCAGCGGCTCGCTCGCCGAGGACCTGCGCGCCAACGCCCGGCTGGTCCAGCGCACCCTCGCCGACCCGCGCCAGGGCGGGCTGTTCCGCGCCGTGATCGTCGCGGCGAACTGCGACACGGGTGCGGCGCAGGCGCTCCGGCGCTTCTACGAGGCGCGGGTCGCCGAATGGGCGCCGTGCGTCGCCGAGGCCGTCGAGCGCGGCGAACTGCCCGCCGGCACCGACCCGGCGGAGGTCGTGCGGGCCGTCTCGGCGCCGCTCTACTACAGGATGCTCACGACGGCCGACCCGCTGGACGAGGCCGCCGCCGACCGCGCCGCCGCGGCCGCCGGGGCGGCGGCCCGGGCGGGGGCGTACTGCCGCTGAAACGCGAACGGCCGCACGGCGCCTGGGCGCCGTGCGGCCGAAGGGACCAGGAAGGGGGTCAGTCGAGGTCCAGGTAGCCCTCGCGCAGCTCGTCCAGCACGCCCTGCCAGAAGTCGTGTTCCTCCGGGTCCAGTCCCAACTGCTCCAGCAGCGCGGTGAATTCGGCGAGTGCCGTCGCGTCTCCGTCCTCGAAACGCTCCTCGAACCCGGCCAGCAGGACGAACGCGGCCAGCGCCTGCGGCACCGACTCGGCCACGCACCCGACGTGGCCGGCGGCGTGGTCCCAGCCGTTCGGGTCGTACGCCTCGACGACGCCGCTGACGCCGTCCGCCATCAGGTGCACGTCGTCGACGAGCCCGACGCAGTAGGCGTAGCCGTCCGGCGGGGTGTCGTCGTCCGGGTAGCGGCGGCCGTAGATCTCGTCCGGGTCGGCCTCCCAGAGGCCGCGCTCGGGGAGGCCCCCGCCGTCGAAGCCGGTGAAGCCGTTGCGCGCGGCCGGGATGCCGACCTCCGTGAGGAACGCCCGCGTCCCGGCGTGCTCCAGCCCCTCGGGCAGCGACTCCGGGCTCGGGCGCCAGAGCGTGCCCGGGCCGTAGCAGGCCTCCAGCCACTCGGCGGTGGGGTTGGCGGCCACGGCGGGCAACACGACGTCGGAGGTGGTGGTCATGGGCGGATCTCCCCCGGATGGAACGGTGCGACAGCGGCACGATGGCGGTGCGACAGGCCCATCCAAGCGCATCGCACCGACAGCCCGGGTCACCGGGCCGCCTCCTCCAGGACCGCCATCGCCGCGTTGTGGCCGGGGATGCCGCTGACTCCCCCGCCGCGCACCGCCCCCGCGCCGCACAGCAGCACGTTCCGGTGGGCCGTCGCCACGCCCCAGCGTTCGGCGGCGCCGGCCGGGTCCCCTTCCGCGTACGGGAAGGACAGGTCGCGGTGGAAGATGTGACCGCCCGGCAGGCCGATCTCGCGCTCCAGGTCCAGCGGTGTCCTCGCCTCCACGCAGGGCCGCCCGTCCGCGTCCGTCGCCAGGCAGTCGGCGATCGGCTCGGCGAGCACCTCGTCCAACTGCGCCAGACTCGCGGCCAGCGCACGGGCCTTGACGTCCTCGTGCGCCGCGGGGTCCGCGAACAGCCGTGCGGGCATGTGGAGCCCGAAGAGGGTCAGCGTGTGGAGGCCCTGCCCGATCGCGTCCGGGCCGAGGATCGAGCTGTCGGTGAGCGTGTGGCAGTAGATCTCGGACGGCGGCGCCGAGGGCAGTCGGCCCGACGCCGCCTCGCCGTACGCCGCCTCCAACTGCCGGTAGCCCTCGGCGATGTGGAACGTGCCGGCGAAGGCGTCCCGCGGGTCGACGGCGGAGTCCCGGAGGGCGGGGAGTCGGCGCAACACCATATTGACCTTCAACTGTGCGCCCTCGGGCGGCAGTCCGGTCGACGGTGCACCACCGAGAAGGCGGTCCAGGGCCGCCGGCGCCGCGTTCACCAGCACCTTGGCACCCGCCACCACGGCTTCGCCGTCCTCGTGCCGGTACGTCACCTCGGCATCGCCGAGGCCGTCCGTCGCGATCGCCGTGACCTCGCAGTCCGTGCGCAGCTCGGCGCCCGCCGCCAGCGCCGCCTCGGCGAGCGCGCCGGTGACCGCGCCCATCCCGCCGACCGGGACGTCCCAGTCGCCCGTTCCGTTGCCGATGACGTGGTACAGGAAGCAGCGGTTCTGCCGCAGCGAGGGGTCGTGGGCGTGGGTGAAGGTGCCGATCAGGGCGTCCGTCAGCACGACGCCGCGCACGAGGTCGTCGGCGAAGGTCCGCTCGATCGCCTCGCCCAGCGGCCGCTCGAACAGCGCCTCCCAGGCCGCGTCGTCCCCGATGCGGCGGCGCAGTTCGGCACGCGGGGGCAACGGTTCGGTGAGCGTGGGGAAGACGCGTTCGGCGATCCGCCCGGTCGTGCCGTGGAAGCGGCGCCAGGCCTCCCACTCGCGCTCGCCGCCGGTCAGCGCCCGGAAGGACTCGCGCGTGCGGTCCGGGTCGGCCGCGTCGACGAGCAGCCCGGTGGGCTTCCCGTCCCGCACGACCGGGGTGTACGAGGAGATCCGGCGGCGCCGCAGCTCCACTCGCAGGCCGAGCTCGCGCACGATCGCGCGCGGGAGCAGGCTCACCAGGTAGGAGTAGCGCGACAGCCGCGCGTCGATCCCCGGGAAGGCCTCCGCCGACACCGCCGCGCCGCCCACCCGCGGCAGCCGTTCGAGCACCAGCACCCGCCGCCCGGCCCGCGCGAGGTACGCCGCCGCCACCAGTCCGTTGTGCCCGCCGCCGACGATCACGGCGTCGTACCGCGAGGACGCGTTCGTGTTCATCACGCCACCGTACGACCGAACGGACGCCGCGTCACCGGTTCGGGGCGCACCGGCTGCGCTCCGTAGCCGTCCTTCGTAGCGTCATGGCCATGACGATCATTGCGAAAGCACGCGTGGCCTGCATCGCCGCCCTCGTCGGCGCGACCCTGGCGGCCGGCACCGGGACCGCGACGGCCGGCGGGGGCGTCGGCGGCGGCGTCGAGGCGGCATCGGTGCCGTACTACCGCCAAGCGCTCGCCAACGACTGTGAGGCGGCGGCCCTGCGCATGGTCCTGGCCGCGCGCGGCGTGACGGCGAGCGACCAGGACGTCCTGGACCGGATCGGCGTCGACTGGGACCACCCCGAGTTCGGGCACTCCGGCCCACGCTCCGGGGACCCGTACGAGGCCTTCGTCGGCGACCCGGACGGCTCGGAGGTGGACGGCACCGGCTTCGGCGTGTACGCCCCGCCGGTGACGAAGGCCGCCCGCGCCTTCGGGCTCTCCGTGACCCACACCGGTTCGGGCATCCCGGTCGGGACCCTGAAGGACAGCCTGGCCGCCGGCCACCCGGCGATCGTCTGGGTGGACTACCTGTGGCGCCGCCTCGCCTCGACCTCCTACACGGCGTACGACGGCCGGCAGGTGCTGTACGCGGGACCGGCCGAACACGCCGTCGTCGTCACGGGGTTCGGCGACGGCACGGTGTCGGTCAACGACCCCGCGCGCGGCCGGACGACCGTCTCGGAGGCGGACTTCGAGAACGGCTACGCGACGTACGGCCGGATGGCGGTCGTCGTCGAGTGACGCCCGCCGTCCGGGTCGGGAGGCCTAGAAGAAGCTGTCGTCGTCGCCCTCGTAGTAGTTGTTGACGACGACCTGGGGCTCGTCGTCGCTCAGCGCCTCGTTGAGCAGCGCGCCGCCGACCAGGCCGGCGGCACCGGCACCCAGCAGGGCGCCGGTGCCGAAGCGGCGGCCGCCCTGCTGCTCGGGATGGCCCTGGCCGGGGACCTGCGGGTGCCCCTGCTGGTAGCCCTGGGGGTACCCCTGCTGGACCGGCTGCGGGTACCCCTGCTGCGGGGTGTAGAACGGCGGCGGCGTGGTCTGCACGCGCTGGGCGCAGGCTGCGCACGCCTGGATCTGGCGCGGCACGCCCCACTGCGGCGACCACAGCACCGCGGTCGAGCCGACGCCGTGCGAGGGGTCGAAGAAGCACGTCACTGGGGAACTCCCTGTTGCTCGCTGAACCGTGGCTGCCTGCTGGACGACGGCGGGCGGAGCCGCCGGAGCGGGCGGAGCCGCCGGGACCTCCGCAGCCGCCGGGGCGGCGGGCTGGAGCAGCGCGACGCCGAAGTCGGTCGCGATGCCCGCGAGCCCGGTCGCGTAGCCCTGCCCCACGGCGCGGAACTTCCAGTCCGCGCCGTTGCGGTAGAGCTCGCCGAACACCATCGCCGTCTCGCTGCCCGCCTCGGCGGCCACGTCGTAGCGCACCACCTCGGTGGCGCCGTCGGCATCGGTGAGGCGGATGTACGCGCCGCGCACCTGCCCGAAGGACTGGTGGCGCTGCGCCGCGTCGTAGATGGCGACGGCGAAGACGATCCGCTCGACGTCGGCGGGCACGGCGGCGAGGTCGACGTCGATCCGCTCGCGGTCGCCGTTGGCCGCGCCCCGTGCGCCCGAACCGTCCAGGTCACTGCCGTGGTGGCGGACCGAACCGTCCGGGCTGCGCAGGTTGTTGAAGAAGACGAAGTGCCCGTCCGAGACGACCTGACCGGAGCGCCCGCAGAGCAGCGCGCTGGCGTCCAGGTCGTATCCGGGGCCCGCCGTCCAGCCGAGGCCCACCCGCACGGCCCCCAGCCCGGGGGCCTGCTTGCCCAGCGAGACGTTGCCGCCCTTCGTCAGGGCCACACCCATGGCGCTTCCTCTCCTCCACACCCTTGCGTTTTCCGCCGTCCGCCCTCGACAACGCTGTAGAGCCCGTGCCGGTTCCCGCCCGCGGGTCAGTACCGGACGGGCAGTTCCAGCAGGCCGCGGGCGCGCAGCGCGGGCCGGTGGCGGAGCTGCTCGACGGGCACGTCGAGGGCCAGGTCGGGGAAGCGGCGCAGCAGCGCGCCGAGGGCGAGTTCGGTCTCCAGCCTGGCGAGCGGCGCGCCGAGGCAGTAGTGGATGCCGTGACCGAGGGAGAGCTGGCCGCTCTCGCGGCGGCGCAGGTCCAGCCGGTCCGGGTCGGCGAACTGGTCGGGGTCGCGGTTGGCGGACGCTATGGCGAGCAGCACGGTCTCGCCGGCCGGGACGGTGACACCGCCGATGGTGACGTCCTCGCGCGGGAAGCGCCGGATGGACACCGGGGTCGGGCCGTCGAAGCGGGCGAACTCGTCGAACGCGCCCTCGACCAGGGCCGGTTCGGCCCGCAGGGCGGCGAGCTGCTCGGGGTGGGTGAGCAGGGCGAGCACGGCGTTGGCGATGAGGTGGACGGTGTTCTCGTAGCCGGCGAAGAGGATCAGGAAGGCGAGCGAGGTGAGTTCGTCCTCGCTGAGCCGGTCCTCGGCGTCGCGGACCGCGATGAGGTCGGAGAGGAGGTCGTCGCCGGGAGCGGTGCGCTTGCGCCCGATGAGGCCGGTGAAGAAGGCGAGCATGGCGCCGACGGCGGCCTTGGCGTCCTGCGGGCGCTCGGGGTCGGGGGTGATGAGGGTGTCGGTCCAGGCACGGAAGTCGTGCCGGTCGTCCTCGGGGACGCCGAGCAGGTCGCAGATGACCGTGATGGGCAGCGGCGCGGCGTAGGCGGCGAGCAGGTCGGCGCGGCCGAGCGGGGCCATCGCGTCGAGCAGCTTCTCGGCGACCTGCTCGATCGGGCCGCGCAGGGCGGCGGTCCGGCCCGGGGTGAACGCCTTGGTGACCAGCCGGCGGATGCGGGTGTGGTCGGGCGGGTCCATGTTGAGGAGGTTGGCGTCGAGGGCCGGCGGCAGTCTGAAGCCGTGGTAGTTGCCGGGCGCCGCATGGGCCTTGTCGAGGGACAGCCGCGGGTCGGCGAGGGCCTGGCGGACGTCCGCGTAGCGGGTCACCAGCCACACGGGCAGTCCGTCCGGTCCGACGACCCGGTGGACGGGGGCGGATGCGCGCAGGGCGGCGTAGCCCGCGTAGGGGTCGGCGATCAGGGCCTTCACGGTCAGGTCGGATGGCGTCACGTGATCACCCTACGGCCGGCGGCGGAACCCGTTTCCCCCGCCCCGGGCCGCGCGGGCCGGCCCGGCGAAGCGCGTCCCCGCCGCCCGGGCCCGGGAGCCGGCGATCTCGCGGTAGGCGTCCGCGCGGCTCGCCCAGTGCGAGCCCTCGACGGACTTGCCGCGCTCCAGGTCCTTGTAGACCTGGAAGAAGTGGGTGATCTCCAGCAGGTCGAAGCGCGGCAGGTCGCCGATGTCGCGCAGGCCCTCGTAGCGCGGGTCGCGGGCGGGCACGCACAGCACCTTCTGGTCCGGCCCGCGTTCGTCGCGCATGACCCACATGCCGACGGCCCGGCAGGTCTGCGCGCAGCCCGGCACGGCCGGCTCGCCGCCGAGCACGAGGGCGTCCAGCGGTTCGCCGTCGCCGCCGAGGGTGCCCTCGACGTAGCCGTAGTCCGCGGGGTAGCGGGTGGCGGTGAAGAGTGTCCGGTCGAGGCGGATGCGGCCTGCCGCGAAGTCCATCACGTACTTGTTGCGGGACCCCTGCGGGGTCTCGATCATGACCTCGAAGAACGTCGACCCGGGCCCGCCCCGGTCCTCGAACTCCACCTGCGCCTCCACTTCGGCCTCCTCGCCGGTCCTGTGGCGATTGTCCGCCGCACGGGCCCGCGCCGCCCACCCTTCGCGACGCGTGTTGGGGCGCCGGGTGCGCGCGGTACCGTCACCGCATGCCCGAAACCCGGTTGACCACCCCCTCGTTCCTCGTGCTCGGCATCATCGACAAGCTGGGCGAGGCCAGCCCGTACGACGTCAAGGTGGAGGCGGCCCGGACGGTCGCGCCGTTCTGGTCGGTGCCGCACGCGCAGGTGTACGCGCAGTGCGACCGCCTGCTGCAGGGCGGGCTGTTGTCCGAGGTGCGGCAGGAGGGCGGGCGCAACCGGCGGCTGATGCGGCTCACCGACGAGGGGAGGGCCGCGCTGGCCGAGTGGCTGGCCGATCCGGGCTTCGAGCCGGTGGAGGCGCGGGAGCGGAACATCCTCAAGTTGTGGTTCGGCGGCAGCCCGCGGATCCTCGCGCCGGGGCAGGTACTGGAGCACGGCCGCACGCTCGGCGAGTACGAGCGCCTGGCGGACGAGGTCGGCGAGCTGCTGAGCCGGGGGGAGCGCGAGGCGCTGGAGTTCGGCATCCGGTACGAGCGGATGATGGTGGACTTCTGGCAGTGGGTGCAGTCCCGCGACGACTCCTGACGCCCGCCCGAGGCCCAGGTGAGGCCTACTTGACGCCTGCTTGACGGTGGCAATCCGCGCCGGACCCATTGACCGCGCCGCCGGACGGCCCTACCTTCCACATAGTCCCTTCTGGACCATCGAATCTGGACCATCCGGTCCGGACTATCGGAACCGACCAATCGGCGGGGCGGCGGGAGGGTCGCGATGCGGCGGCTGAACGGCACGACGGACGAGCGGGACGGGCGGGCCGACAGGCGGACGGGCGGACGGACCGACGGACGGACCGACGGACGGACCGACGGACGGCGGGACGCCCGCTGGGGCCGGGTGGCCGCCCTCGCGGTCGCCGGACTCTGCGTCGTCTACGCGCCCATCGCCATGACCGACATCTGGCCCTACGACCACCCCGGCGCGTTCGCGCCCGGCCGGTGGGCGCTCGCCCACTCCGGGGTGTCGCCGGCCCACGTGGCCGAGGCGCTCGCCGACCGGCTCGAACCGTACCGGCGCAGCTTCGTGCCGCTGCTGGTGCACACGGTCCTCGGCGGCGCCCTGATGCTGCTCGGACCGCTCCAGCTCTGGTCGGCCGTCCGCCGGCGGATCCGGCTGCACCGCGCCGTCGGCGTCGTCTTCGCCGCCACGGTGTACGCGTCGATGGCCGGCGCCGCCGCCTACCTGGCCCGCACCCCGCCGGCCCAGGCGTTCAGCGGGCCGGCGTTCTGGGTCGTCCTCGCCACCATCCTGGTGGGCACGGTGCTGAGCACGACGCTCGGCATCGGCGCCGCCCTCACCGGCTTCCCCGACCTGCACCAGCGCTGGCTGCTGCTCTGCTACGGCTACCTGATGACGGCACCACTGCTGCGCCTGGAGTGGGGCGCGCTGCCACTCGTCCTCGGAGACCAGCCGGTCGCCGAACTCAACCGGGTGGCCATCATGCACCTCGGGTCGATCGTGACGTTCGGCGCACTGCTCGCCTCCCGGGCCCTCGACCGGCGGACCACCGTGCGCGGCATGACCGGCACGTGGTGCCCGCCCGCCGTCCTGGCCGTCGCCCAACTCATCGGCGCCGCCGGGGTCGTGTGGCTGGTGCGGTCCTTCGCGGCCTGGGGCTCGGAGGGCCGGCGGCTCCTGCTCGCCTACCTCATCCCGCTCCTGCTGACGTACGCCTTCGTCATGGCGCGCCAGCGGCGGACGACGGGCTGGGCGCGCGAGGAGTGGCGGCTGCACCTGGCGTTCCTGTGCCTGGCGCCCGCGTTCTCCGCCGTCGCGGCACCGCTCTTCGAGCACGGGATGCGCCTGGACGGGCGGACCGCGCTCATGGCCGGCGTCGGCATCGGCTGCGGGATGCTCGCCTTCGCCGCCACCGCCGTGGTGAGCCTGCGGGTGCTGCACGCCCGCGAGGTGACGAAACGTCAGACCGGACCGTCGGCCGAGCGGCCGAAGCGGGCCCTCCCGCTGTGACGGCCCCGCCCGGCCGATGACCGACTCCCCAGGAGGACCGCGCACATGAGCACCCAGGACCCGGGCCTCGGCGGCCGGGAGCTGTCGCCCGCCATCACCACGCTGTCCGCCGTCGTCGCGGTCGTCAGCATCCTGACCGGCGCACTGCTGGCCGTCGCGGGCCTGACCGGGCACGCCTTCGGCGCGTGGCACTCGCCGGAGGCGCTCAGCCCCGGCCTGATCGGCGCGGCCATGGTCGGCGTCTCCCCCGGGCTGCTCGTGGTGGGCCGCGCGCGGGTGTGGGAGGAGGTACGCACGCTCGTCCTGCCGACCGTCGTCGTGCTCGTCGGACTGTTCGCCGTCAGCGTCGCCGATGCGCGCGAACTGCACGTCGCCACCGGCGGGTTGATCGTCCCGGTGCTGTTCAGCCTGGGCTGGGTCGCCACCCTCGGCGCCCTGGCCGCCGCGTCGGTGCTCTGCCTCGTCGTGCAGTACCGGCGACCCGTCGCCGTGCCCCCGGCCCGGATCGCCCCGCTGCCCGCGTGGTCGAAGCCGCTGCTCGCGGTGCTCGGCTCCGGGTGGCTCGGCCTCGGCACCGGCCTGGTGCTCTCTCCCCGTTTCTGGGGCGGGCTCGTGCCGTGGGCGGTCGGCCGGGCCGACGCGCAGGGCCTCGGGGTCTGGTGCCTCGCGCTCGGGGTGGGCGTGCTCGGCGCCCTCGCCGAGGACGACCTCGCCCGGCTGCGACCCGCCCTGATCTCCGTCCCCGGGGTGGCGCTGGCGTCGGCCGTCCTGCTGGCCGGGCGCGCGGGGGACGTCACGTGGTCGTCCGGGGCGGCTCTCCCGCTCGTCGTCCTGCTCGCCGGCCTGCTCTCCACCGGCGCCATCGGGCACTGGCTGTGGACCCGGCGGTCCGTGCCGGCCTGACTCCCCCAGGGCCCGTCTGCGAACCCCCGCCTGCCGTGCGGGCATCCGGGCACACCCTACGATCGCCCGCATGGGGAACTGGCACGTCACCGTCATCGACCAGCAGCGCAGGCGCGGCATGGACCCGGTCTACGCGGTGCGCGAGGAACCGTTCGCCGCCCGCGACGACCTGGTCATCGGCGGCCGCACCGGCGAGATCACCTGCACCGACCCCGCCGGGCGCCTCCGGTGGACCCACCCCGTCCCGGGAACGCCCAACGCGGCGCACATCTCCTCCGGACGCGTCCTCGTCACCACCGGCTCCATCAACTACCACGCGTGGGGCCACCTCGGCCCCGCCTACCTCCTCGACCTCGCCGACGGCACCCTGGTCGCCGAACTCCGCGGCGAGCGCGGCGCGGCGCTCGACGGGGGCCGGTTCCTGCTCGGGCTGGAGGGCTACGACTACTTCCACACCTGGCAGTTCGACCGCGACGGCAACGTCACCGACACCTGGCGCAGCTACGGCCACTACGTCGTCGGCACCGGCGTCCGCGTCGTCGAGGCCGACCGCGCGACCCCCACCGGGAGCCGCGTCGTGCGCCTCCTGCCCGGCGGCGTGATCGAGCGCAGCTCCCTGCTGCTCACGTCCTCGCAGCTGCGCGAGCCGGTCGTCCTGTCCGACGGCACGGTCCTGATCCTGGACGCGGGCGTGCTGCGGGCGGTCGGCCGCGACCTGACGGACACCGTGCTCGCCGAGCTCCTCGCCGTGCCCGACGGCGAGGGCGAACGGTTCGTCGCCACGCTGGAGCGGACGGCCGCCGACCGTCTCACGGCCGTCGTCCGCGAGCGCAACCCCGAGCGACCGAACAAGTACCTCACGCACACCTGGACGCTCGTCCTCCACCCGCCGCAGTGACGAGCGGAGGACGAGCGCCGGCCCGTCAGCCCACGACCGGGAGTTCGAGGTAGGACGGACGGGCTCCGCCGTGGCCGATCGCGTACACGGCGCGGCCGTCGGCGGGCAGCAGCTGGAACGAGTCCGGGTTGGCCGCGGCGACCGTGACGCGGATCCGGTCGCCCGCCCTGAACAGCACCGACGTGGGGAGCAGGTCCACCGTCACCCGCTCGGGGCGGCCCTGCGGGAACGGCGTCGCGTCGGCGGCGGCGTACGTCCGGGGCGTGCGCAGGCTCCGCCAGTCGGGGTTGTCGCCCCGGTCGGCCACCGCGCGCTCGTTCAGCGCGAGTTGACCTTCCGCCAGGTACGTCACGCGGCCGTCCGGGGTGACGTCCTCCAGGTACACGTGCAGGGCGCCGTTCGCCGACCCCTCCAGCCCGGTGACGTCGAGGACCACACGGCCGAGGCCGGTCACCCGGGTGTCACGGCCGAGGGCCGGGCCGGTGTAGCCGAGGAGGCGGGTGTCCACGGCGGCGCGGTCGGGGTAACTGACCTTGTTCCCGGTGAGGTTGGTGTTCCAGCGGTCGAACCTGCCGGTCCCGGCGGTCGGGTCGAGGCGGAGTGTGTCGCTGCCCCCGCCCCCGTCGCCACCCTCGCCGTCGCCGGCCTCGTCCGGGCGCTGCCAGGAGAGCGCGTTCCCGCTGTCGAGGTAGAGACGGCGCTCGCGGGTGCCGGGCAGCGGGAAGCGGTCGGTCGTGCGCCAGACCCCTTCGTTCATGGTGTAGTAGTGCAACTGCCTTTTACCGTCGGGCTGTTCGCCGCTCCTCACGTAGCGGTCGAAGAACGCGGCGGTCCGGTCGTCGAGCTGGGCGCGCTCGGCGTCGGTCAGGTGGCGCGGGGTCTGGAACGGGTCCGCGATCCAGGCCATGCCGTGACTCCACGGACCGATCCACGCGTCCTGGGTGTTCGACAGGGCGGTGAACTGGGACAGCACGCCGTTGGCGGTGCCCGCGTCGAGCCAGCCGGCGTCCGTCAGGACGGGCACGCCGCCCGTCTCGACGGCGTCGGTCTTCTCCCCGACGCTGCCGACCGTCCAGCTCCTCGGGCCGTCCCGGTAGTCGCGGTAGGCGCCCTGGTGGGCCATCTCGACGAGGTTGGCGTTGCCCGCGTGCTCGGCCCGGGCGGCCGCCAGCAGCGCGAGCCCGTCGGGGCCGTCCACCGGCCGCGGGATCGCGCCGGTGAGGCCGGTGGCGTCGCAGACCGCCCGGGTCTCGGCGCTGGTGTCGCAGGTGGTGCCGGCCGACCGGTCGAGGATCCGCAGGAGCATCGCGTAGGGCGCGATCCGCGGTTCGATGAGCACCCCGCCGGGGCGCACGAGGTCCTCGTACGGGTCGAAGTCGTAGGAGACCGGCGCGGCGGCGGTGATGTGGTGGTCGCCGAGCGCGGTGGCGAGCATCGCCGTGTCGCCGCCGTAGGACACGCCGGTGGTGCCGACCCGGCCGTTGGACCAGGGCTGCGCGGCGATCCAGTCGCTCAGGGAGCCGCTGTCGGCGACCGCCTTCTCGCCGATCTCGGCGTCCAGCGTGCCGAAGGACGCGCCGGTGCCGCGCAGGTCGGCGACCACGTAGGCGTAGCCGCGGGCGTTCCACCCCGCCGCGTCGCCGCTCCCGCCCTGGTCGGGCGCGCCCTGCTGCACGCGGGCCCGCCAGTAGCGCTGGGTGACCAGGACGGTCGGCAGGTTCGCGCCCGCGGCGGCGCCGGCGGGCAGGTAGACGTCGACGGCCAGGCGCACGCCGTCGGGCATCGGCACGTACAGCGACCGCAGGTGCGGTTCGGCCGGCGGTGCTGCGGCAGCGGCCGGGACCGTCGACAGGCCGAGTACGGTCAGTGCCGCGAGCGCCGCCGCCGAGGCGCGGCGGAGCCTCCCCCCTCCACGGCTCATCGGACCGTCGCCTCCCACTGGCCCTGCTCCGGGCGGGCCTCGGAGTCCGTCCCCGGCCACGGCGGCATCGTGACGGCCGCGATGCGCAGCGGCCCTTCGGCGTCCTCGTCCGCCCGGAACTGGAACGCGGTGCCCAGCGGTATCGACGCGGCCGTCCCCGGGACGAGCGGGACGGTCTCCTCACGGTCCCCCTGCCGGCGCCACAGCTCGCCTCGACCCCCGGTGACGAACCACAGCTCCTGCACGGTGGCGTGCGACACCGCACGCGTCACGTCCCCGGGTGCGAGCTCGAACACCGCGAGGCTCCCCCGCCCGGCCATGTCGAGCAGCGGGAACACCGCCGCACCGTCCGGCGCCACCACGACGGGCGCCTCGCCCACGTCTGTCGTCCCGAACGGCTGCACGTTCAACGAATGCATGTGAATCGGACCCGGCCTCTCTGACGCGTCTTCCAGGACGGAGCACCCCCGGCTCGCCCCCACCGCCGATGGGATCACGCCCCGCGGGACACCCGCCAGAGGACCGGTCCCTGGCTCTACCCTGAGCCCGGCGTCCGGGTCATCCGGGGCGCTCAGTCACCCGCCGTGACGGCCGTCCCGCCGAACTCGCGGACCGCGTCCGCCACGATCGCGTCCAGCCGCGCGTGGTGCGCGCCGCGCCAGTACGCCTGGCCGCAGTCCGCGCACTGCGCGAACGCGTCGTACGAGCGCTCGGTGCCGTCGTGCAGCTGCTCGCGCACCGTCGTCTTCTCCACCGTGCGCAGCGTCCCGTTGCACGTCGTGCAGCGGCTCCAGGGGGCCAGCGGCGGGGCGAAGCGGGAGAGGACGTCACGCAGCTGCTCGGCCGGGCGGTGGCTGTAGACGTAGGCGCCGGCCCAGAGTTCGCGGCGGCGCAGGAGGCCGCGGTCGCGCGAGAGCATGACGCGCCGCTCGGCGGCGGAGCGGGCGGCGAGGGCGGCGTCGCCGATGTCCGGGTTCTCGTAGGCGGCGTCGACGCCGAGCAGGCGCAGGCGGCGGGCGAGGGTGCCGAGGTGGACGTCGAGCAGGAAGCGCAGCGGGCCCGGGGCGGGCTGCGGGCGGGCGACGCCGCGCACCTCGACGTGTTCGGCGTCGGCGGGGACGTGCGAGTCGGACACCGGGCGGCCGTCGACGAGCAGGGCACCGACCTCGGTGAGCGGCACGCCGAGGGACTCGACGACGTGGCCCAGCGTCGAGGTGCCGTCGGTGCGCAGCTCCGACCGGCCCTCGCGGCGCCGGCCTGCGACGAAGAGGTGCAGCTCAGGGGCGAAGTCGACGAAGATCTGCGGTCTGTCCGGGGTGTCCACGCGGCCAGCATGCCAGCGAGCGGCGAGCCGGGGCCACCGTTTTCCGCCGCCGCTCGGGCCGAGCGGCGGCGGAGTACGATCGGACGCATCCGGAGCAACGGCGGCCTTGGGAGCACGCGATGGCCGGTGACGGGCAGCCCCACCACGACCGGCGGGGCGACGATGCGGCGGGGCCCCTGACCCGCCTGGACGCCGGGGAGCCGGACGACCTCTTCGACGGCCGCGACGAGCGCGGGCCCCACCGGAAAGCCGAGGTGCCGCCCTACGGCGGCGACGACGACCTCTACGGCGCCTCGGCGGCGGTGACCGGCGTCGGGGCCGCGGACGTCGCCGCGTCGGACGCGGCGGTGGGCGGCGCCGACGAGACGGACGACGGGTAGCGCCGGTCGCGCTCGGCCCACCGGACGGCCGGGCCCATCGCGCAGCCGGCCACCAGGAACACCGCGCCGAGCACGAGCCAGCCGGGCAGCCCGCCGTCGAGCAGCAGCGTCGTGAGGACGAGCGGCCCGAGGGTCCGCGCGACGGCGACGCCCGTCCCGAAGAAGCCCTGGTACTGCCCGATCCGGTCGGCGGGCGCGAGGTCGAAGCTGATCTGCCACGACCCCGCCGACTGCCGCATCTCCCCCACCAGCAGGAAGATCGATCCGCCCAGCAGCAGCGCCGCGAACGCCCACACGGGCACGTCCAGCGCCGAAAGGCCGAACACCGCGCACGAGACGAGCAGCAGCACACCGGCCGAGCGCACCGCGCGCGAACCCGACGCCGGGTCGCTCACGTCGCGTGCCACCCGCACCTGGAACGCCATCACGCCCACGGTGTTGAGGACGAACAACACCGACCCGAGCCAGCCGAGGCCCGACGCCCGCTGCGCGAGCCAGAGCGGGATCACCAGGCTCAGCAGCGGCATCCGCAGCAGCAGAACGGTGTTGACGAGCGCGACGAGTGCGTACCGGCGGTCGGTCAGCACCTCGAACCGCGGCCCCGGCCTCGACTGGCCTGCCGCCGGGGGGACTTCGGGCAGCCTCAGCAGGACCAGCCCGCCGACGACGAACCCGAGCGAGGTGACGACGAACGCCCCGAGGTAGGCCTCGCGGGTGCCGACGGTCAGCGCGATGCCGCCGACAGCGGCGCCAACCGCCAGCCCGCCGTTGAGCGTTGACTGCAAGTGGGCCAGCAGGCCGGTCCGCTCCGCGGGCGACACCAGCCCGCCGACGAGCGCCTGGCGCGCGGCGGTGAGCCCGGACTGGGTGGTCGCGTAGAGGCAGATCGCGACCAGGAACAGCGGGTAGGAGCGGATCACCAGGAACAGCGCGACGACCGCCGCCGTCGCCAGCGCGAGCCCCACCGCCGTGCGGCGCGGGCCCCGCTGGTCGGCGAGCTGGCCCAGCGGCACGCCCGCGAGCGAGCCGAGCGCCCACGCGACGGCGAGGCCGACGCCGAGGCGGGCCGCGGACATCCCGACGACGTGCGTGAAGTAGAGCGCGGAGCAGGTGTAGTAGGCACCGTCCCCGACGGCACTCGCCAACTGGGCGGCAGCAAGCGTCCGCTGGGGCCCGGCGGGCGGGACGAGACGAGTCGGCACTTCGCTCCTGACAGGTCGGGGGCGGCGCGCGGGCCGCCCGTTCGCAACGGTTCGCAACGGTTCGCACGCCAGCCTAGGGAGCCGGTGGCCCATCCGGAAGAGCCAATGATCAAGCTCTTTCCTGGGCCACTTGCCCACCGGCACCCGCACCGGCACGCGACGGCTGAACCGCCGTGCGACGGCGTCATCCGTTCGCCCGCAAGCGATCCGCCCGCCGGACCAAATTTGCCGGTGTTGACCCGTCAATACCGCCCTCCTATGCTCAACGGCGTTCGCGACCCGGCACCGACCGTACCGGCGCCGTCACCGGCTCGAAGGGCTCCTCCCATCACCACCTCCACCGCCCCCTCGGGCGGCGCCCCCGGCGCGCCCGACGCGCCCGACGCCGAAACCGGTCGCCGCCGCTTCCTCACCTACCTCCTCGCCGCACCCACCCTCACCGTCGCCGCCCGACTCGGTCTGGACGCCGCCGCCCCGGCCACCGCGCGCGCCGTCGTCCGGGCCGCCGCGCAGACCGCCTCACAGGCCACCGCGCAGGCCCGAAACGGCTCCGCACCACCGCAGTTGATCGGCCTTCCGGGCATCCCGGACGTCCTGGACCTCGGTGACGCCCTCATCCTGGCCGGCCTGCCGACCTCCCACCTGCTCGTCCTGGAGCTCACCGCCGCCGGGCGCGCCGTCCTGCGCCTGCCCCGCCTGGAGGTCGGCCAGGGCCTCACCACCGCCGTCGCGATGCTCGTCGCCGACGAACTCGACGCGCGGCTCACCGACGTCGACGTGCCGCTCTCCGACGGCCGCCCCGAGCTGCTGTTCAACCAGCTCACCGGTGCCTCCAACTCGGTGCGCTCGCTGTACGGCCCGGTGCGCGCCGCCGCTGCCGCCGCCCGCGCCCGCCTGGTGACCGCCGCCGCGAGCCGCTGGGACCTCCCCGCCGCCACCCTGCGCACCGCCGACTCCGGCGTCCTCGCCCCGGACGGCCGTCGCGCCGGCTACGGCGAACTCGCCGCCGACGCCGCGACGATCACCGTCCCGGCCGTGTCCTCGGCCCCCAAGGCGGCGGACCGGCTGCGCCTCGTCGGCAGGCCCACCGGCCGCATCGACGCCCGCGACATCGTCACCGGCCGCGCCACGTACACCGGGGACCTGGCCGTCCCCGGCGCCGTACCGACCGTCGTCGCCCGCCCGACCACCGTCAACGGCACGCTCAGGTCCCTGGACGCCACCGCCGCGCGCGCCATGCCCGGCGTGCTCGGCGTCGCGCGGATCCCGAGCGGCGTCGCCGTCCTCGCCGAGACCTTCGACCAGGCGTTGAAGGCCCGCGACGCGCTCGTCACCACCTGGAACCCGGGCCCGGCCGCGGGCCTGTCCGACGCCGACGTCCGCGACCGGCTCCGCGCCGCCCACGCGCCGTTCCTCGTCCCGCCGCTGCTCACCGCCCACGTGGACGGCGAGTTCGACTTCGCCTTCGTCAACCACGCCCCGATGGAGGTCCTCACGGCGATCGCGGACGTGCGGCCCAACCGGGCCGAGGTCTGGTTCGCCGCCCAGACGCCGATCGTCGCGCAGCAGGCCATCGCCGCCGAACTCGGCCTCCCCCAGGACGCCGTGACCGTCCACGTGGTGCGCGGTGGCGGCTCGTTCGGGCGGCGGCTGTTCTTCGACGCCGCGCTGGAGGCCGCGCAGATCTCCAAGGCGGCCGGCCGCCCGGTCAAGCTCATGTGGACGCGCAACGACGACATGCGCCACGGCCGGATGCGCCCCGCGAGCCACCACCGCGTCCGGGCCACCTACGCCCTCGGCCAGGTGCTCAGCTACGAGCACCGCGCCGCCACCGTCAAGACCGACATGCGGCACGGCCTCGGCGAGGCCCTGACCGCCGCCGGCTTCAACCTCTCGCTCGCCGGGATCAGCCTCAACCAGGCCTTCTTCCTGCTCAGCGAGAAGAACCCCTACAACGTCGGCATCCCGACCCAGCTGCTCGCCGAAGTGCCCCTGGACGTGCACACCGGCAGCTGGCGCTCGGTCTACTCCGGCACCGTCCGGGTCGCCGACGAGATCATGATGGACGAACTGGCCCGCCGGATGGGCCAGGACGAGGTCGCCTTCCGCCGAGCCCGGCTGCGCGACGCCGCCGGGCGGGCCGTCCTGGACACCGCGGCCACGGCCGGGAACTGGGGCCGCCCGATGCCCCCCGGCCAGGCCCAGGGCGTCGGCTACCACGACGAGAACGGCGGGCGCGTCGCCTACCTCGTGGAGCTCGACGCCACCGACCCGAAGAACCCGCGCGTCACCAAGGCGGTGATCGCCGCCGACGTCGGCCAGGTGGTCAACCCCCGTGGCCTGGAAGCCCAGTTGACCGGCGCGCTGATGGACGGCATCTCGGTGATCCTCCAGGCCGGCAACCACCTCGACAACGGCGCCTTCCGCGAGGGCAGTTACGGCGACTTCCACTACGCCCGGCAGCGGCACTCCCCGCCCGCCGTCGAGATCCACCTCATGCCGCCGAGCGGACCGCCCGGCGGCGCCGGCGAGTTGGGCGTCCCCGCCGCCTCCGCCGCGGTGGCCAACGCCTACGCCCGTGCGACCGGCACGAGCCCGCGCTCGTTCCCGATCGACTTCTGACAGTGAGGATGTTCATGAGCGGTTCCCGGGCAGGTCTGACTCAACCTCTGACTGACCTCGGGTCCTCAACCGGATCTGTCGGCCTCGTCC
>NZ_JBEZGX010000042.1:0-83365 GCF_040650235.1 Kitasatospora sp. NPDC048722 | reverse complement strand
TGGCACGCTGTTGAGTTCTCAAGGAACGGACACTTCCTTCGAGCCGCCTTCCAGCGGGCCCTCCGGGCGCTTCGTTCTTTCGTGTTTCCAGCTTACCAGATGTTTGCCGTGCCGTTTCCGGCGCTTTTCACATCTGAAATCTGCTGTTAACCGCCGACTCGCGGCGACTCGCCCAACCATAGCGGGTCGTCCGCCGGAGTGCGAATCGGGGCGCGCCGGGGTGTCACCCGGTCGGCGGCATGATTTGTTGCTCTCGCGAGCATATACAGCAATGGTCCCGATTCGCCAAGATGCCTGTAGAGTGCGGCGCATCGACCAAGAGGACTAGACCACTAACGGGTTGGTGTGCTGCCGGCCGGCAAGGCGGGCGGGGCGTGAGTCTTCGCCCGAGAATGTCGACAGATGTCCGAAGTTGACATGATTTAGGCTTCAGTTGATCGTCGCGCCGCTGCTCGCGGCCCTTCGCTGTACTGCGCACTTGGGAGGCACAAACCATGACCACTGTGACGTCGCCGCTGACCGGACGGGTCGTCGGGCTCGCCAACGTCCCCGACCCGGTGTTCTCCGGTGCGATGGTCGGTCCCGGCACCGCGGTGGACCCGGTGCGCGAGCCGACCGAGGCGGTCGCTCCGGTGGATGGTGTCGTCGTCTCCATGCACCCGCACGCGTTCGTCGTCGTGGATGCGGACGGGCACGGAGTGCTGACGCACCTCGGCATCGACACCGTGCAGCTGAACGGCGAGGGTTTCGAGCTGCTCGTCAACAAGGGCGACACGGTGACCCGCGGTCAGGCCGTCATCAAGTGGAACCCGGCCGACGTGGAGGCCGCGGGCAAGTCGCCGATCTCGCCGATCGTGGCGCTGGAGGCCGCCGCCGACTCGCTGGGCGACGTCCGCGAGGACGGCGAGACCCAGGCCGGCGACAAGCTGTTCAGCTGGAGCTGACCTCTCTCTATCTTTCCCCACATCCGCCCCGGACGAGATGACGGGGCGGCCCCCACACAGCGGTTCCCGGCGGGGCCGCTCATCTCAGCGGAGACAGGTGACATGACGAAGACGCTGCGCGGCGTGGGTGTGAGCCACGGGGTCGCGATCGGCCAGGTGCGACACATGGGGACGGCGGTGCTGGAGCCGCCGGCCACCCAGATACCGGCCGAGGACGCCCCGCGCGAGCAGGCCCGAGCCCAGGCGGCCGTCGAGGCGGTGGCAGCGGACCTGAACGCCCGCGGCAACCTGGCCGGCGGCGAGGCCCAGGCGGTGCTGGAGGCCCAGGCGCTGATGGCGCAGGACCCGGAGCTGATGGCGGACGTGGCGCGGCGGATCGCCGTGGGCAGCAGTGCCGAGCGCGGCGTCTACGACGCCTTCGCCGCCTACCGCGCGCTGCTCGCGTCGGCCGGGGAGTACCTGGCCGGGCGCGTCGCCGACCTGGACGACGTGCGCAACCGCATCGTCGCGCGGCTGATGGGCGTGCCGATGCCGGGCGTGCCGGACAGCGACGAGCCGTACGTGCTGTTCGCCCGGGACCTGGCTCCGGCCGACACCGCGCTGCTGGACCCGACCCTGGTGCTCGGTTTCGTGACCGAGGAGGGCGGGCCGACCAGCCACAGCGCCATCCTCGCGCGAGCGATGGGCGTGCCGGCCGTGGTCGCTCTGCCGGGGGCGACCGACGTCGCCGAGGGCACCGTGGTGGCCGTGGACGGCAGTTCGGGCGACGTGCTGCTGGAGCCGACGCAGGAGAAGCAGGACGAGCTGCGGGCCGCCGCTGCCGAGCGCAAGGCCGCGCTGGCCGCGTCCACCGGTCCGGGCCGGACCTCGGACGGGCACCGGGTGCCGCTGCTGGCCAACGTCGGCGGTCCGGCGGACGTACCGGCCGCGCTGGAGAACGGCGCCGAGGGCGTCGGCCTGTTCCGCACCGAGTTCCTGTTCCTCGACGACTCGGCGCAGGCCCCGAGCGAGGAGAAGCAGGTCGAGGCGTACCGCAAGGTGCTGGAGGCGTTCCCGGAGGGCCGGGTCGTCGTCCGGGCGCTGGACGCGGGCGCGGACAAGCCGCTGGACTTCCTCACCCCGGCCGACGAACCGAACCCGGCGCTCGGCGTGCGCGGTCTGCGCACCCTGCTGGAGAACCCCGAGGTCATGCGGACGCAGCTGCGCGCGCTGGCCAGGGCCGCCGACGGACTGCCGGTCCACCTCGAGGTCATGGCACCGATGGTGGCCGACCGCAAGGACGCCAAGGACTTCGCCGACGCCTGCCGCGAGGCCGGTCTGAACGCCAAGTTCGGCGCGATGGTGGAGATCCCGTCGGCCGCTCTGCGGGCGCGGGCGATCCTCCAGGAGGTCGAGTTCCTGTCGCTCGGCACCAACGACCTCGCGCAGTACACCTTCGCCGCCGACCGTCAGGTGGGCGCGCTGGCCCGGCTGCAGGACCCGTGGCAGCCGGCGCTGCTCGACCTGATCGCCTCGGCCGCCGACGCGGCGCACGTGGAGGGCAAGAGCTGCGGCGTGTGCGGCGAGGCCGCCGCCGACCCGCTGCTGGCCGTCGTGCTGACGGGCCTGGGCGTCACCAGCCTGTCCATGGGCGCGGCGTCGATCCCGTACGTGCGGTCGACGCTGGCCAAGTACACGCTGGCGCAGTGCCGCCGGGCCGCCGAGGCGGCGCGGGCCACGGACAGCGCCGAGGAGGCGCGCGCCGCGGCGCAGCAGGTGCTCTCCGGCGAGTAAGCAGGCGAGTGCACAGGAGTGGAGAGACGAAGGGGCGCTCCCGGCCGGGGGCGCCCCTTCGGCGTTCGTCAGGACCGGCGGTCGCGGCGAAGCTGCTCGAAGAAGCGCAGGTGGTCGATGTTGTCGACGGAGCCCGGGTTGACGGCCTGCTCCAGCGGGGTGCCGGAGAGGATGCGCTTCACCGGGACCTCGATGCGCTTGCCGGTGAGGGTGTGCGGCAGGCCCCGGACGGTGATGACCTCGTCGGGGACGTGGCGCGGGGAGAGTTCGGTGCGCAGCGAGGTGCGGATGCGGCCGATGAGGTCGTCGTCGAGTTCGGCGCCGGGGGCGAGGACGACGAACAGCGGCATCCAGTAACCGCCGTCGGGCTCCTCCAGGCCGATGACGAGGGACTCGGCGATCTCGGGCAGGCGCTCGACGACCTCGTAGATGTCGGAGGAGCCCATCCGGACGCCCTGGCGGTTGAGGGTGGAGTCGGAGCGGCCGTGGATGACGACGGTGCCGCGGGAGGTGACGGTGATCCAGTCGCCGTGGCGCCAGGTGCCGGGGTACACGTCGAAGTAGCTGTCGTGGTACCGGGTGCCCTCGGGGTCGTTCCAGAAGCCGGTGGGCATGGAGGGGATGGGCTTGGTGACGACGAGTTCGCCGACGGTGTCGGTGAGCGGGTGGCCCTGGACGTCCCAGGACTCGACGGCGGCGCCGAGGCAGGGGGCCTGGATCTCGCCGAGGTACACGGGCAGGGTGGGGACGCCGCCGACGAAGCACGAGCAGACGTCGGTGCCGCCGCTGACGGAGGCGAGCCAGACGTCCTCCTTGACCTCGTCGTAGATCCAGCGGAAGCCGTCGGGCGGGAGCGGGGAGCCGGTGGTGCCGATGCAGCGGACGGCGGAGAGGTCGAGGTCGCGGCCGGGGTGGAGGCCGGCCTTGCGGCTGGCGATGACGTAGGCGGCGGAGGTGCCGAGGACGGTGGCGCCGGTGCGGGCGGCGACCGACCACAGGGCGCCGGTGTCGGGGTGGCCGGGGCTTCCGTCGTAGGTGACGATCGTGGCGCCGACGAGGAGGCCGCCGAGCAGGAAGTTCCACATCATCCAGCCGGTGGAGGTGTACCAGAGGAAGCGGTCCTGCGGGGTGAGGTCGAGGTGCAGGCCGACCTGCTTGAGGTGTTCGAGCAGGATGCCGCCCTGGCTCTGGACGATGGCCTTGGGCAGGCCCGTGGTGCCGGAGGAGTAGAGCACCCAGAGCGGGTGGTCGAAGGGGACCGGCTCGAAGACCGGGGCGACGTCGGCGGCTGTCAGGTCCTCCCACTGGAGGGCGCCCTCGGGGGCCGGGGCACCGAGCAGGGGGACGTGCACGACGGTGTGCAGGCTGGGGAGTTCCCGGCGCAGCTCCGCGACGACGTCGGTGCGGTCGTGGTCCTTGCCGCCGTAGTGGTAGCCGTCGACGGCGAACAGGACGGTGGGCTCGATCTGCTGGAGGCGGTCGAGGACGCTGCGGGCGCCGAAGTCGGGGGCGCAGCTGGTCCAGATCGCACCGACGGCGGCGGTGGCGAGGAGGGCGACGGCGGCCTGCGGGACGTTGGGCAGGTAGGCGCTGACGCGGTCGCCGGGGCGAACGCCGCGGGCGCGCAGGGCGGCGGCGAGGGAGCCGACCTGGCGGCGCAGTTCGGACCAGGTGAGGACGGCCGGCTGCTCGGTGGTCTCGTCGAGGTGGAGGATCGCGGGGCGGTCGGCGTTCGCGGGGTCCTCGGCGGCGCGCAGGGCCTGCTCGGCGTAGTTGAGGCGGGCGCCGGGGAACCAGCGCGCGCCGGGCATGGCCGGGTCGGCGAGGACGGTCTCGGGGGCCTCGGTGAAGCGGACGTCGAACCACTGCGTCACCGCGGTCCAGAACCGGCCGAGGTCCTCGGTGGACCAGGCGTGCAGGGCGGCGTAGCGCTCGGCGGCCTGCTGGTCGTCGTCGGCCGGGGCGAGCGGGGCGGCCGGGGCGCCGTGGTGTTCGGCGGCCCAGGCCTGGAACGCCACGAGGCTGGTCGCGGCGGCGCGAGCGGGGTTGGGGCGCCAGAGCGGCTGGTCCTGGAGGGGGGTGCTCACGGTAGTGGTCTCCCGGCCGGTGGTGGGGACGGGAGTGCTCGTGGCGGGCCCGTCCGGTTGGGCTGTCGGTGCAGACCATGCCATGTGAGCGGCCGCTGCGCCAGGGTCTGCCGCGGGAGTGGCGGGCTGGTCAGCGGCGGTCGAGCTCGCCGTTGAACCAGGCGCGGGAGACGTTGGTGTGGAAGTCCCAGACGAGCCGGGTGTCGGGGTCGGCGAGCAGCCAGCCGTCGGTCTCGTCGGTGGGGCGCGAGGGCGGGAGTTCGGTGAGGGGGCGGGCGGGGAGCAGACCGCAGAGGAACACGAAGCGGCCGTGGGGGTCGGAGGAGGTGGAGACGAGGGTGACGTCGGCGGCGTCGGCCTGGATGCCGGTCTCCTCGCGCAGTTCGCGTACGCAGGCCTGCTGCCAGGTCTCGCCGAAGTCGATGTAGCCGCCGGGGAAGGCGAGTTCGCCGTAGCCGGGCTCGATGGTGCGGCGGATGACGACGAGGGCGGGGTCGGCGTCGGGCCGGGTGACGGGCAGGACGGTGACGGCGACGGGCAGCGGGTTGCGGTAGCTGATCTCGGTGCAGCCGGGGCAGGTGCGGGGCCAGTCGCGGGTGCCGGGCGGGTAGGGCGTTCCGCAGAAGTGGCAGTGGGAGAAGGGGCGGTTGACCGTGCTCGTCACGTCGTCGGTGGTCATGTCCGGATGGTAGTCCGGGGACGGCGGCGGGCGGTCAGCGGATCTCGTCCTCGCGGGCGGGGCGCAGCAGGGCGGGGTGGAGGAGGCGGGCGTCGCCGGCGCGGTAGGTGCGGGCGCGGGGGCCGCCGCGGGCTCCGCCGCGTTCGGTGGTGGTGCCGGTGCTCTCGACGAAGCCGGGGACGGAGAGGACCTTGCGGTGGAAGTTGCCGGGGTGGAGCTTCTCGTCCCAGACGGCCTCGTAGACGGCGCGCAGCTCGGGGATGGTGAAGTCGGGGGGCAGGAAGGCGGTGGCCAGCGGGCTGTACTCGATCTTGGCGCGGGCGCGGTCGAGGCCGTCGGTGAGGATGCGGGCGTGGTCGAAGGCGAGCGTGATGGGGCCGCTGGGCCCGCCGACGCCACCCCCGTGGGTGTCGGCGGGCTCAGCGGCGGTCTCGGGGGGGCCGGCGGGCCCGAGGGCGAGGCCGTCGACCGGGTACCAGGCGGCGGCCGCGGCGTCGGTGCCGGCCTGGGGGTCGGGGAGGTCGGGGGCGAAGGCGAGGTAGGCGACGGAGACGACGTGCATGCGCGGGTCGCGGTGGGGGGCGCCGTAGGTGCCGAGCTGTTCGAGGTGGATGCGGCTGAGTGCGGACTCCAGGTCGGAGCTGCCCACCAGGCCCGTCTCCTCGGCGAGTTCGCGGGCGGCGGCCTCGTCGAGGCCCTCCTCACCGGCGCGCAGGAAGCCGCCGGGCAGCGCCCAGGAGCCCTGGTAGGGCGGGGCGGCGCGCTCGACGAGAAGGACGTGGAGGCGTCCTTCGCGCAGGGTGAGGGCGACGACGTCGACCGTGACGGCCACCGGGGTGTAGGCGCGCGGGTCGTAGGCGGCGAGCCATTCGCGCTCGGCCTCCGGGCCGCTGTGGTGCGGGCCGGTGTGGGGCGGGCGGGGCTCGTCGGCGGCCATCGTCGGCGTCTCCGTGCTGTCGTCTCGTGCCGGTGTGCTGTCGCGCTCGGACGCGCTCTGACCTGCCGCCCTGGCTCGTACCGCGCCCGGGCGTCTTGCGTGGGGCCGTGGCGGGGCCGCGACCGTCGTTCTCGGGATGAGCACAACGTAGCGAGTCCGTTCCGGCCCGGCAAACGGTTTTCCGGGCGGGCGAGGGCGCTCGGCTCCTAGGCTGTGACCAGCCATGACCGTGCCCGAGGAGGCCCCCATGCCCGCCACTCCCCCGTCGGACTTCGCCGCCGCGCTGGCGGCCGGCCCCTTGGTCCTGGACGGCGGGATGTCGAACCAGCTGGCGGCGCAGGGGCACGACCTGTCGGACGAGCTGTGGTCGGCGCGGCTGCTGGCGGACGCGCCGGAGGCGGTGGTGGAGGCGCACCGGGCGTACTTCGCGGCCGGGGCGGAGGTCGCCATCACCGCGAGCTACCAGGCGAGTTTCGACGGTTTCGCGCGGCACGGGCTGAGCCGGTCGGAGTCGGCGCGGCTGATGGCGCGCAGCGTGGAACTGGCCCGGGAGGCGGCGCGCGGCGAACCGGGCGGGCGGCGGCGCTGGGTGGCGGCCTCGGTGGGGCCGTACGGCGCGGTGCTGGCGGACGGTTCGGAGTACCGCGGGCGGTACGGGCTGAGCGTCGCGGAGCTGGTGGCGTTCCACCGGCCGCGGCTGGAGGTGCTCGCGACGGCGGGCCCGGACGTGCTGGCGCTGGAGACGGTGCCGGACGCGGACGAGGCGGAGGCGGTGCTGGAGGTCGTCCGGGGGCTCGGGGTGCCGGCCTGGCTGTCGTACAGCATCGCGGGCGACCGGACGCGGGCCGGGCAGCCGCTGGCCGAGGCGTTCGCGCTGGCGCGGGACGTCGACGAGGTGGTGGCGGTGGGCGTGAACTGCTGCACTCCGCAGGACGCGGACCTGGCGGTGGCCCTGGCGGCGGAGGTGACGGGAAAGCCGGTGGTGGTGTACCCGAACAGCGGGGAGCACTGGGACCCTGAGACGCGGGGCTGGCGCGGGGAGCCGACGTTCCGCTCGGCGCGCGTGCGAGGCTGGCTCGCGGACGGGGCCAGGCTGGTCGGCGGGTGCTGCCGGGTCGGGCCGGACGGGATCGCGGCGCTGGCGGCGGAGGTGACCGTCCGGCGGGGCTGAGGCCGGGGCGGGGACGGACCGGGAACGGAACCCGGAGCCGGACCCGGAACGGACCCGGGGCCGCGGAGGTTAACAGGCGGCCGAGCGCGGGTTACCGAGGGGGAAGGTGCACGGAGCACCGAACGCCTGGCAAACTCGTCCCGTTATCACTGCGGTCGACAATGTCGACCGCCTGTCAGCGCGGAGGTACCCATGCCCGGCCCGATCCAGTCGCTCTCCCGGGCCGCCGCGATCATGCGCCTGCTGGCCGGCGGCGAGCGCCGCCTGGGCCTGTCCGAGGTCGCGACGGCGCTCGACCTCGCCAAGGGCACCGCGCACGGCATCCTGCGCACGCTGCAGCAGGAGGGGTTCGTCGAACAGGACCCGGAGAGCGGCAAGTACCAGCTGGGCGCCGAGCTGCTGCGCCTCGGCCAGAGCTACCTGGACGTGCACGAGCTGCGCGCGCGGGCGCTGGTGTGGGCCGACGACCTGGCCCGGGCAACGGGCGAGACCGTCTATCTCGGGGTGCTGCACCACCAGGGCGTGCTGATCGTGCACCACGTGTTCCGGCCGGACGACACCAGGCAAGTGCTGGAGGTCGGGTCGATGCAGCCGCTGCACAGCACCGCCCTCGGCAAGGTGCTGGTGGCCTACGACCCGGTCGCGCGCGGGGAGTTGGGCGACGGACCGTACGAGTCCTACACGCTGCGGACGCTGACCGAGGCGAGCGACCTGGACGCGGAGTGCGCGCTGATCCGCGAACGCGGCTGGGCGGACTCGATCGAGGAGACCTGGGAGGGCGTGGCCTCGATCGGCGCGTTGATCCAGGACCGGCGGCGCAACCCGGTGGGCGCGGTGTGCATCAGCGGGCCGGTGGAGCGGGTGTGTGAGGACGGCTTCGTGCGGCCCTCGCTGGTGGCCTCGGTGCGCAGCGCGGCGCGGGCGATCTCGCGCGATCTGGGCGCCGGCCGGTTCTGAGCACCGGAGTCGAATCGTCACGCTGAGGCGCGGACGGGCGGTAGGCCTGTCCGCGCCTTGGCGTTTTGCCCCGATTCGGCACACTCCGCTGGGTAACTTCGGGGAGCGGACCGAGGCGAGGGTCACAGCTGCGTAACCCCGCCTTGACGTGGGGCCGACCTGGGGAGGAAGCTTCCGCATGACGGTCGACATTGTCGAACGATGGCCGGGAAGATCACTCCCACGGCGCGCTCACCCGCACAGCGATCACCCGGCCGCCCGCCCCCACCCGCACCTCCGGGCCTCATGGACAAGGGAGTCTTTGTGTCCGCGTTCTCCAACGGCGACGTCTTCGTCGGCGAAACCCTCGGCACCGCCGCCCTGATACTCCTCGGCGGCGGCGTCTGCGCCGCCGTGACCCTCAAGAAGTCGAAGGCCTTCAACGCCGGCTGGCTGGCGATCACCTTCGGCTGGGGCTTCGCGGTCCTCATCGCGGCCTACATGACCGGGCCCAAGTCCGGCGCCCAGCTCAACCCGGCCGTCACCATCGCGCTCGCGGTCAAGAGCGGCGACTGGAGCCAGGTGCCGCTCTACCTCGGCTCCCAGATGCTCGGCGCGATGATCGGCGCCACGCTCGTCTGGCTCACCTACCTCGGCCAGTTCCAGGCCAACGAGGAGCCCACCCTCGGCATCTTCTCGACCGGTCCCGAGATCCGGAACCCCGTCCAGAACCTGATGACCGAGATCATCGGCACCTTCGTCCTCTGCATGGCGATCCTCACCCTCGGCGCCAACGACCTCAAGGGCATGGGCACCCTCATCGTGGCCCTGACCGTCGTCGGCATCGGCCTCTCCCTCGGCGGCCCGACCGGCTACGCGATCAACCCGGCCCGTGACCTCGGCCCGCGCATCATCCACTCCATCCTGCCGATCCCGAACAAGGGCGGCTCGGACTGGTCGTACGCCTGGATCCCGGTCGTCGGCCCGCTCGCCGGCGGCGCGCTGGCCGGCGTGCTCTACAACGCCCTGTTCTAAGCGACGGGTTCGAACCCGCCGAGCACGGGGACTGACCGGACGACCGACCGCGTCAGGCCCACCCACCCCGTCATCCCCCCGACCCGAGCCGAGGACCTCCCCATGACCTCCACTGGCAACTACATCGCCGCGATCGACCAGGGCACCACCTCCAGCCGCTGCATCATCTTCGGCGCCGACGGCCGCATCGTCTCCGTCGACCAGCAGGAGCACCGCCAGATCTTCCCCCAGCCCGGCTACGTCGAGCACGACGCCGCCGAGATCTGGACCCGGGTGCAGTCCGTCGTCCGCGGCGCGCTGGAGAAGGCCGGCCTCACCAAGGACGACATCCGCGCGATCGGCATCACCAACCAGCGCGAGACCACCGTCCTGTGGGACAAGAACACCGGCGAGCCCGTGCACAACGCACTGGTGTGGCAGGACACCCGCACCGAGGCGCTCTGCCGCGAGCTCGGCCGCAACGTCGGCCAGGACCGCTTCCGCCGCGAGACCGGCCTCCCGCTGGCCAGCTACTTCGCCGGTCCGAAGATCCGCTGGCTGCTGGACAACGTCGAGGGCCTGCGCGAGCGCGCCGAGGCCGGCGACATCCTCTTCGGCACCATGGACACCTGGGTGATCTGGAACCTCACCGGTGGTGTCGACGGCGGCAAGCACGTCACCGACGTCACCAACGCCAGCCGCACCATGCTGATGAACCTCAAGACCCTCGCCTGGGACGAGGCCATCGCCGAGTCGATGGGCGTGCCGATGGCCGTCCTGCCGGAGATCCGCTCCTCCGCCGAGGTCTACGGCGAGGCCGTCGGCGACCTGGCCGGCGTCCCGGTGGCCTCCGCGCTCGGCGACCAGCAGGCCGCGCTGTTCGGCCAGACCTGCTTCAACGAGGGCGAGGCCAAGTCCACCTACGGCACCGGCACCTTCCTGCTGCTCAACACCGGCGAGAAGATCGTCAACTCGTACCACGGCCTGCTGACCACCGTCGGCTACCGGATCGGCGACCAGGCCCCGGTGTACGCCCTGGAAGGCTCGATCGCCGTCACCGGCTCGCTCGTCCAGTGGCTGCGCGACCAGCTCGGCATCATCTCCACCGCCGCCGAGATCGAGACCCTCGCCAACACGGTCGAGGACAACGGCGGCGCCTACTTCGTCCCGGCCTTCTCCGGCCTGTTCGCCCCGTACTGGCGCTCCGACGCCCGCGGTGTGATCGCCGGCCTGACCCGGTACGTCACCAAGGGCCACCTGGCCCGGGCCGTCCTGGAGGCCACCGCCTGGCAGACCCGCGAGGTCGTCGACGCCATGCAGAAGGACTCCGGGGTCGAGCTCACCGCGCTCAAGGTCGACGGCGGCATGACCAGCAACAACCTGCTCATGCAGAACATCGCCGACGTCCTGGACGCCCCGGTCGAGCGCCCGTACGTGGCCGAGACCACCGCCCTCGGCGCGGCCTACGCGGCCGGACTCGCCGTCGGCTTCTGGAACGACCTCGACACCCTGCGGGCCAACTGGCACCGCGCCGCCGAGTGGACCCCGCGCATGGACGAGGCCACCCGCGAGCGCGAGTACAAGAAGTGGCTCAAGGCCGTGGAGCGCACCATGGGCTGGGTGGAGGAGGAAGAGAACAACTGACCGTGACGCCGGTCGGGGCCCCGTGCCCCGGCCGGCTGCCCGCTGTTCCAGCAGCAGGTGTCACCGCGTTTTGACCGGCCCGCCGCAAACGGGCCCACCGGCCTCTCCGCAGGGGCCGCACCGCACACGAGAGGAGTAACGGCGCAGCCCGACCAGCGCGCCGTACACAACCACCATGGCAACCATCCCGACCCTGGGCGCCGAGCGCACCGCCGGCCGCACCGCCTCCCGCGCCGAGACCCGCGAGCTGCTCGGCAAGGCCACCTACGACCTGCTGGTGATCGGGGGCGGCATCCTCGGCACGGCCGTCGCCTGGACCGCGTCCCAGGCCGGCCTGAAGGTCGCCATGGTCGACGCCGGCGACTTCGCCGGCGCCACCTCCAGCGCCTCCTCCAAGCTCGTCCACGGCGGCCTGCGCTACCTGCAGACCGGCGCGGTCAAGCTGGTCGCGGAGAACCACAAGGAGCGCCGCGCGCTCTCCACCGACGTGGCCCCGCACCTCGTCAACCCGCTGACCTTCTTCGTGCCGGTCTACAAGGGCGGCCCGCACGGCGCGGCCAAGCTCGGCGCCGGCGTGTTCCTGTACTCGGCGCTGTCCGCCTTCCGCGACGGCATGGGCCGCGTCTCCACCGCCGCCCACGCCGCCCAGCAGGTGCCGGCGCTGCGCACCGAGGGCCTGCGCTCGGTGGCCGTCTACGGCGACCACCAGATGAACGACTCGCGCGTCGCCGTGATGACCGTCCGCGCCGCGGTCGACGCCGGCGCCGTCGTGCTCAACCACGCCGAGGTCACCGGCCTGCGCTTCACCGGCGGCCGGGTCACCGGCGCCGAGGTGCGCGACCGCCTCGACGGCAGCGAGTTCGGCGTCAACGCCCGCCTGGTGCTCAACGCCACCGGCCCCTGGGTCGACCACCTGCGCACCATGGAGGACGCCGGCGCCGCGCCGTCGATCCGCCTCTCCAAGGGCGCGCACGTCGTCGTCAAGCGCCGCTCGCCGTGGCGCGCCGCGCTGACCATCCCGATCGACAAGTACCGCGTCTCCTTCGCCATCCCGTGGGAGGACCACGTCCTGCTCGGGACCACCGACGAGGAGTACACGGGCGACCCGAAGGACGTCCGCGCCACCCAGGCCGACATCGACCAGATCATGGGAGAGGCCGCGCACGCCATCCGCGACGAGCACCTCGACCGCGACCTGATCACCTACTCCTTCGCGGGCCTGCGCGTCCTGCCCGGCGGCCCCGGCGACACCGCCGCCGCCAAGCGCGAGACCGTCGTCACCGAGGGCCGCGGCGGCATGCTGTCGGTCTCCGGCGGCAAGTGGACCACCTACCGGCACATCGGCCGCGCCGTGCTGGAGAAGCTGGCCCACGTGCCCGGCACCGGCCTCGCCGAGGACATGTCCCCGATCGCCCCGACCGTCCCGCTGCCGGGCGTCGGCGCGCCGAACGCCGTCGCGCACCGCCTGCTGATCGACCGCGAGCCCGGCTCCCGCATGGAGCCGCTGGTGGCCAAGCACCTCGCCAGCCACTACGGCACCCTGTCCTTCGAGATCGCCCGCATGATCGACGAGAACCCTGAGCTCGGCCGGCCGATCCACGAGGACGGCCCGGACGTGTGGGCCCAGGTCGCCTACGCCGCCGAGAACGAGTGGGCGTACACGGCGGACGACGTGCTGCGCCGCCGCACGACCATGACGGTGCGCGGGCTGGACACGCCGGAGATCCGCGACGAGGTCGAGGCCTTCCTCGCGAAGCGTGGGAGCAAGTAAGCACAGCCTCGCGAAGCGTGGGAGCACGTAACTGCTCGCTGCCGGCTGGCAGTTCGCCGCAGTAGCGATTCCGTCCGAGAGGGGCGGGCACCCGGATCACCCGGCGTGTCCGCCCCTCGGTCGTTCGCGTCACGATCGGATCAAGTTCCCGGCGGAATCCTCAGGATCCGGGGTGGTTTGCCCCGGCTTGCCGTGATCATCTTTCCGGCCGGTCTTCCCTATGCTCCGGACCGCTGTTCACCAACAGTTGGCCAAGGAGCACCCATGAATCCCCCAAGACGGACCGTCGGCGGTGCGCTGGCCATCGCCCTGGCACTCTCACTGACGGCTGCGGCGCCGGTCGCCTTCGCGGCCAAGCCGAAGCCCAAGCCCTCCCCCGGCAAACCGCCGGTGGTGGCCGCCACCGACCCGACCGGCAGCATCGCCGCCGCCCGGGTGGCCGCGCGGACCACCGGTCAGCGCGTCGAGGCGGTGTCCGAGCGCAGTGAGGTGTCCACCACCTGGGTGAACCCGGACGGCACCCTCACCACCGAGCTGTCGGCCGGGCCGGTGCGCTTCCTGCGCGACGGCGCGTGGACCGACGTCGACCTGACGCTCCGGGCGGCGCCCGACGGCTCGGTCGCCCCGGCCGGGCACCCCCACGCGATGAAGCTGGCCGGCCCCGGCGGCAAGCGCCCGCGCTCCCTCGCCGAGGCGCAGGCCGCCCAGGCCCCCGCCGGCGGCGCCGTCCCGGCCGGGTACGACTACAACGGCACCGCCGACTGGGCCCGCCGCAACGTCGGGACCAGGTGGGAGTACGGCCAGGACTGCACCAACTTCGCCTCCAAGGCGCTCTACTACGGCGGCGGGATGCACACCCGCGCCGGCTGGCGCAGCTGGGACAGCGCGTGGTGGAAGCAGGACTACTGGTTCTTCGGCTCGCACGTGAACCGCAGCTACACCTGGGCGGGCGCCGCCAACCTGCACCGGCACCTGCTGAACCACCGGTCCTCGACCTGGCTGACCAGCACGTACCACGCTCGGCCCGGCGACATCGTCTTCTTCAAGTGGCGCAACGAGCGCAACATCAACCACGCTGCGGTGGTCGTCAGTTGGGGATCCAGGATGGAGCTGCGCCAGCACGGCCGACAGGGCGTCACCACGCTGAACGACGTGCTGTCGGACGCCGAGCTGCAGTTCAGGAGCGACTACTCCTCGCACCCGCACCTCGAGGTGACGGGGTATCCGGTGCCCGGCACGCTGGACGTGGTGCAGCAGGTGGTGTGGCGGATCGCCGACGGGTCCGGGGACCGGCTCGCGAAGCTGGGCACCTCGGACGGCGGCGACGCCGGCAGCATCTCCGCCGCGTGGGTCCGGGAGTTCCGCAAGGGCGCCCAGGGAGCGGTCACGGCCGACTTCCAGGACGACCCGACGGACCGGCAGACCGTCGTCGTCACCTTCCACGACACCGGACAGACGAAAGAGCTCACGCTCCGGCCCGGCGGGCGGAACGGGGAGGACGGCTGGCGGGTCGCACTGAGGTGACCACCGCCTGAGGGGCGGGCGTTCGGGATTCCGGACGCCCGCCCTTCGCCGTCCGCTCAGACCGGCCGCCCCGCCTTGATGACGTGGCGCAGGTGGCGGTCCGGGCGGGTGAGGACGGTGACGTCGGCCAGCGGGTCACCGTCGACGACCAGGAGGTCCGCGTGGGCGCCCGGCGCCAGCGTGCCGATCTCGCCCGCCATGCCGAGCAGTCGGGCCGCCGTCGTCGTCGCCGAGCGCAGGACGTCCGCGACCGGCTGCACCTGGGCGCGGATCGTGAACTCCTCCAGCTGCGCGGGATGGAGCGGGCCGAGCAGGTCGCTTCCGTACACGAGGTTGACGCCCGCGCGGTGGGCGCGTTCCAAGGCCTCCAGGCCGCGGTCGCGGACCTCGGCGAGCTTGCCGACCGAAGCCGGCGGCAGGCCGGAGCGGGCGCCGAGCTTCGCGGTCTGCTCGTACGCGACGAGGGTCGGCACCAGGAAGGCGTCCTTCTCCAGGAGCAGCTCGACCGTCGTGTCGTCCAGCAGGTTGCCGTGCTCGACGCAGCGCACGCCGGCCCGCAGCGCCCGGTCGATCGCGCGCGGGTGGTAGGCGTGCACGGTGACGTAGCGGTTGTGGTTCTCCGCCTCCTCGACGGCTGCCCGGATCTCCGCCTCGCTGTACTGGACGGCGCCGATCTCGTCGTGCGGGGAGGCGACGCCGCCCGACATCAGGACCTTCAGGTGGCGGGCGCCCTTGCGGAACTCGTCGCGGGCGGCGGCCCGGACGGCGTCCACGCCGTCGGCGATCCGACCGAAGTTCGGACGGGACTCGCAGCAGGGCAGCGCGTCGTCGCCGAGCGGGCGCAGGTCGCCGTGGCCGCCGGTCTGCGACAGCGCCTTGCCTCCGTGGAGCAGCCGGGGGCCGAGCGCGAGGCCCTCGTCGAGGGCGCGGGTCATGCCGTGGTCGGCGCCGCCGACGTCGCGGACGGTGGTGAAGCCGCGGCGCAGCATGCGCCCGGCCTCGGCGAGGGCGCGGACGGTCGCGTAGCCGGGGGTCCAGTTCGGAACGTCGTGCAGGTCGAGCGTGGTGACGAGCAGGTGGACGTGGGCGTCGATCAGGCCGGGCAGGACGGTGTCCCCCGCGGCGTCGAGCACCCGGACGTCGTCGCCGGCGGCGGGCGCCCGGCCGGGGCCGGTGGCGGCGATCCGGCCGTCGGCGACCTCGATCCAGCCGAGGTCGGTGCGGACGCCGTCCTCGGGGTGGAGCAGGCGGGCGTTGGTGATCAACAGGCGGCTCATGGGCGGGACCTCCGGGGTCGGCCGGTTTCAGTACGGCTCGTATTGAATACGACTCGTACTGAATACACCATGTATCGTTGCCCTGTGAACCCACCTCCCTCCGGACCGGTCGCCGAGCCGCCCGCTCCGCGGCCGCCGCGCCGGCGCGTCCACACCCGTGCGCGGCTGCTGGCCGCGGCGGGCGAGCTCTTCCTGACCGTGGGCTTCGCGCGGACGAGCATCGAGGACGTCTGCGCCGCCGCCGGCTACACCCGTGGCGCCTTCTACTCGAACTTCGGCAGCAAGGAGGACCTCCTCCTCGCGCTCTTCGACGAGCAGGCGGCCGGGCGGATCGCCCAGCTGGAGGAACTGGCCGCGGCCTGCGAGGCGCTCGCCCCGCGGGAACGGGCCCGGAGGCTCGTCGAGGCGCTGCTGCGGGTCGAGCCGGCGGAGACCGGGTGGATCCTGCTGTTCCTGGAGTTCCGGCTGGTCGTCGCCCGCACGGAAGGGCTCGCCGAGCGGGTCGCCGCGCACGACCGCGAGGTCTCCGCGGCGCTGGCCGGCGTGCTGACGCGGGCGCTGCCCGAACTCGTGCCCCCGGGCGCCACGGCGGGGCAGGCCGCGGCGGTGATGCTCGCCGCGCGGGAGGGGCTGCTGGCACGGACGGCCGCGGGCGGCACCGTCGCGGAGGACCTGCTCGACGCGACGGCGGCGGTGCTGTCGGGGGTGCTGGGCTAGGGCGCTCCCCGCAGCGCGCCGGGGGCCGGCACCCGTTTCGGTACGGGTGCCGGCCCTGCGTGGTCCGGGGTGCCGCCAGTGCCGCGGCCGGACGGGTCCACCGTGGTGCGACCCCCGGCACGGCACTAGACGATCAGGCTCAGCGGCATGATCAGGGCGATCGCGACGACCGAGATCACCGTCTCCATCACCGACCAGGACTTCAGCGTCTGGCCGACGCTCATCCCGAAGTACTCCTTCACCAGCCAGAAGCCGGCGTCGTTCACGTGCGAGAGGAACAGCGAGCCGGCGCCGATCGCGAGGACCAGCAGCGCCGCGTGGGTCGAGGACATGGTCGCCGCGAGCGGGGAGACGATGCCGGCCGCGGTGATGGTGGCGACCGTCGCCGAGCCGGTGGCCAGACGGATCAGCACGGCGATCAGCCAGCCCAGCAGCAGCGCCGAGACGTGCCACTTTCCGGACCACTCGCTGACCGCGTTGCCGACGCCGACGTCGATCAGGGTCTGCTTGAAGCCGCCGCCGGCGCCGACGATGAACACGATGCCGGCGATCGGGCCCAGCGACTTGCCGACGGTGTCGGAGATCCGGGCCCGGTCGAAGCCCGCCGCCCGCCCGAGGGTCAGCATCCCGAGCAGGGTCGCGGCGAGCAGCGCGATCAGCGGCGACCCGACGAAGTCGAACACCCGCCGGCCGAGCGCCTTCGGGTCGTCGATCACGACGTCCGCGAGCGCCTTTCCGAGCATCAGCACGACCGGCAGCAGGATGGTCGCCAGGACGGCGCCGAACGACGGCGTGCGCTCGGGCCGGGCGCTCTCCTCCGGGGCGGTGGCAGCCGGGATCTCCAAGGGCCCCACCCAGCGCTCCGCCACGCGGGCGAACAGCGGGCCGGCGATGATCAGGGTCGGGATCGCGATCACCAGGCCGAGCGCCAGGGTGATGCCGAGGTCCGCCTTCAGCGCGTCGACGGCCACCAGCGGGCCCGGGTGCGGGGGCACCAGGCCGTGCAGCACCGACAGGCCGGCGAGGGCGGGGATGCCGATCCGCATCAGCGGCACGTTGCCGCGGCGCGCCACCAGCAGCACGATCGGGATCAGCAGCACGACGCCGACCTCGAAGAACAGCGGCAGGCCGAGCACCGCCGCTATCAGCGCCATCGCCCAGGGCAGCGCCCTGCGGCCGGACCGGGCCAGCACGGTGTCCGCGATGATGGTGGCGCCGCCCGAGTCGGCGAGCAGCTTGCCGAGCATCGCTCCGAGGCCGATCAGCAGGCCGACGCTCGCCACGGTCGATCCGAAACCCGTCGAGAAGCTGTTCAGCAGCTTGTCGAACGGCACGCCGGCGACCGCGGCCAGCAGGCCCGACCCGAGCGTGAGAGCGAGGAACGGGTGCATCTTCAGCTTGGTGATCAGCAGGACGATCGCACCGATGCTCAGCAGCACCGCGACCAGCAGTTGGGAGTCACTGCCGGTGTGCGGCAGGGCCGGTGGGGCGGCCGCTGCCAGCAGAGTCGTGGGGGACATACTCACGCGAGGTCTCCATTGACGGGCCGTAGCAGTGCCACGGCCATCTCGACGAGTTCTTCGGGGGACGGGCCGACGTCCAGGACGGCGCCGCGCTCGTCCGCGCCCAGGGGTTCGAGCGCGGCGTACTGGGAGTCGAGCAGCGACGGCGGCATGAAGTGGCCGGTGCGGTGGGCGAGCCGGTCCTCGACCAGCCGGTGACCGCCGCTCAGGTGCAGGAAGAAGGCGCCCGGGCAGGCCGCGCGCAGGGTGTCGCGGTAGCGGTGCTTCAGCGCCGAACAGGTGACCACACCGCCGTCGCCGGACTCGGCGCGCTCCCGGAGCCAGCCGCCGAGGGCCCGCAGCCAGGGGGCGCGGTCCTCGTCGTCCAGCGGGATGCCGGCCGACATCTTGGCGATGTTGGCCGCCGGGTGGAAGTCGTCCGCCTCGGCGAAGGGGAGGCCGAGGCGGTCGGCCAGCAGGCGGGCCAGGGTGGTCTTGCCGACTCCGGAGACGCCCATCACCACGATCGTGGGAGGGGTCGGGGGGAGGTCGTGGTTCTCGACGCTGAGAGCCATGGGTGGTGCTCCTTCGTTGCCTGGCCGCCACTATCGCCCCAAAGATATGACGTATTCAAGTGGTAGAAACCAAATCGTCATACTTTTAAGCGGGCAGGGTGCCCGCAGGGGGTGGGGCTGTCCGGCGGGGGCGGCGTCTAGGCTGGGCGGATGGAGATCCAGGGGCTGCCAGGGCGGCTGCTTGACGAGCTCGGGCCGGCGATCGCCGGGGGAGAGATCCCCGTGGGCGCGGTGCTGCGCAGCGAGGAGCTGGAGGCGCGGTTCGGGGTGTCCCGGACGGTCGTGCGGGAGGCGGTGCGGATCCTGGAGGGGATGCGCATGGTGGCCTCGCGGCGGCGGGTCGGGATCACGGTGCAGCCGAAGTCCGACTGGGACGTCTTCGACCCGCTGGTGATCCGCTGGCGGCTGGCCGGCGCCGACCGTCCGGCGCAGCTGCGCTCGCTCGGCTCGCTGCGGGTGGCCGTCGAACCGGCCGCCGCCGCGCTCGCCGCCGTCCACGCAAGCGATGACCACCGCCGCGAACTCAGCTCTCTGGCCGTCGAGTTGACGATGTCGGCGCGGGCCGCCGACCTCACCACCTTCCTCCGCCACGACATCGCCTTCCACGCCACCGTCCTGAAAGCCTCCGGCAACGAGATGTTCGCCCACCTCGGGGACACCGTGGGTGCGGTGCTCACCGGGCGGACCGAGTACCATCTGATGCCCCATCAGCCGGAGCCGTACGCGATCCGGCTGCACCGCGAGGTGGCGGAGGCGATCTGCGCGGGGGACGGCGAGCACGCCGAGCAGGCGATGCGGACGATCGTGACGGGCGCACTGGAGGAGCTCAACCAGCAGCTGGGCTGAGGGCCGTGACCGGACGGGCCGGCGGACCGGCCTCCGGACCGGCCGCGGACGAATCGGGCCGGATCACACGATTTGACGGCAGTTCGGTGGATTCGGACGCATGGTCCGGCTTGCACGGGGCAGAGTTCGTACGGGGGCGCTCAACGCGAGCGCCCGTTCCGTGCCCGCCGCCGAACTCGCGCCTGGGGTCGCCCGATGTCCGTGCCACGCCGCCGTCGCCGCCTGCCCGACGAGGTGCGCGCCGCCGCCGTCCGCGCGGTGCTCTCGTTCTCCTTCACGCTGGTGGGCGTGGTCGTCGCGACGCTCGCCTCGTACGCGGGCAGCTGGCTGATGACGCCCGCGCTGATGGCGATGGGGCTCGGGGTGTTCGGCACGATGTGGTGCCTGCTGGAGATCCTGGTCTCGCGCCAGGTCGCCGCGCAGCGGATGCGCGCGCCCAACTCGGCGACGCCGATGGCCGGGAGCCGGGCCGCGGTCCAGGAACCGCTCGCGGCCCGGCCCTTCCCGCGGCCGGGCCAGTCACGGGGTCCGTCGCAAGGACCGTCGCGGGGTCAGTTCTCGGGCACCACGCGGTAGTGGGTGGTGAGCCGGCGGTCGCCGTCCAGGACGTGGAAGGCGAGCATCGGCGGGTGGGCGAAGGAGATGCCGTCACCGCCCTCGCACGGGAGGGTGACGGTGGAGACCACACCGGGGGCGACGAGCAGCGGGAGCCCCGCGAAAGTCGTCGCGGCGGGCGTGTGGGAGTGGCCGCAGAGCAGGCCGGCGACGCGGGGGTGGCGGCCGAGGACGCGCGCGAGGCCGGCCTCTCCGAACTGCCGGATGCCGTCGACGGTCGGCAGGGCCAGCTCGACGGGCGGATGGTGGAAGGCCACCAGGGCGGGCGACTCGGTCCGCCCGGCGGCGAGTTCGGCGTCCAACCAGGTGAGCGTCTCCTCGTCCAGCAGGCCGTCCGGCCGGCCCGGGATGGACGAGTCGAGCATCAGCACGTCCGCGCCCGGGAGTCGGTGCAGCCGGTTGACCGGACCGTCCGCCCGCTCGTCCTGCGCCGCCCCGCCGAGCAACACCTCGCGGTACGCCGCCCGGCTGTCGTGGTTGCCCGGGCAGATGAGGACCCGGTGCCGGGACTTGAGCACCTCGGCGACCTGCTCGTACTCGGCGGCCAGGCCGTGGTCGGCGAGGTCGCCCGTCACCAGCACCGCGTCCAGCGGGCCGGGCAGGGCCTCGAGGTGGGCCATCACGCGCTCGGCCCGCCGCCGGGCCCGCTCGCCGCGGTCCCGGCGGTGGTCCTGGCCGAGGTGGATGTCACTGAGGTGCGCGATCGTCAGCATGCCGGTCACGCTAACCAGTTCAGGACCGGTCGGGAACCTCCGCGGGCCGCTTGAACATCCGGGTGGCGGTGATCTCACCGTGGATGGCCGGCCCGTCCGGGTCCTGCGGGGCGGGCAGGCCCGGACGCAGGTGCTCCTCCACCGAGATGTACTTGAGGCCGGCCCGCAGGTCGGCGTCGTTGCGCAGCCGGATCACCAGCGGGAACTCGGCGAGCGCCGTGGTGTCGAACAGGCCGGTGGTGTAGATGAGCTGGACGCCGAGCGCGTCGGCCACGGCGCGCTGGAGCTCCAGCAGGTAGGTGGCGTTGGCACGGCCGATCGGGTTGTCGAGGAACAGCGTGCCGGCGTGCCGCAGCTGGGACTGGCCGCGGTCGTTGGCGCGCAGCGCGGCCATCGTGCAGTAGAGCGCGATGGCGGCGGTGAGCAGCTGGCCGCCGGAGAAGACGTCGGACATCTGGCCGACGCCGACCCGCTCGGCGCGCAGCACCGCGTCCGGCTTGAGGATCTCGACGCTGACGCCCTTCGGGCCGATCGCGGCGGCGACCCCGCGCAGCAGCAGCGACATGCCGTCGCGGCGCAGGTCGCTGTTCTTCCTGACGGCGGCACGGGTGGCCTCGTCGATGACCTCACCGAGGCGCTCGACGAGGGTCGCGTGGTCCGGGTCCTCGAAGCGGATCCGCAGGAACTCCTGGCCCGACCACTCCCCCAGGCCCTCGGGCAGCCGGGACAGCCGCTGGGCGGCGCGCAACGTGGTGAGCGAGGACTCGACCAGACCGCGCAGACGGTCGACGATCGAGCCGCGGTTGCGCTCCAGCTGGGCGAGTTCGTCGGTGAGCACGCGCAGCCGGGGGGCGAACGCGGCGGCCCACGCGGCGGCGTGCTCGGGCAGCGCGGAGGCGGGCAGTTCGCGGATCTGCTGGCGGGCGGGGGTGCGCACGGCCTCGTAGCGGGCGGCGTTGGCGTGCCGGACGAGCGCGTCGGAGGCGTCGCGGACGGCGAGTTCGGCGGAGGACAGCTCACCGACGGCGGTGCGCAGGGCCCGGCGGGCCTCGGCGACGGCGGTGCGCGCCTCGGGGAGGGCGCCGAGGTACGGCTCGGCCGGGTGGTCCGCGTCGTCCTGGCTGTCGCGCAGGCCGTCGCGGAGCTGGCCGGCGAGCTCGTCGAACGCGCCGGCCGCCGACTGGGCGGCGTCGAAGGTGCGCTGGAGATCGGCGTGCGCGGTGCGGGCGGCCTCCAGGGCCTCGCGGCGCTCGGCCAGCCGGTTGGTGGCGGTGCGCAGGAGGATCTGGGCGTGCTCGGGGTCGGTGGGGACGAGCTCCTCGGGCAGCTCGGTGTGCGCCTCGCCGTCCACGGGGGCGGAGCGCTCGGCGTCGCCGCGCAGGCGGCCGAGCTGCTCGCTCGCGGCGGCGGAGCGGGCCTCGATGGTGGCGACCAGCTCCTCGGCACGCGCGGCGGCGGCCTGGCGGGCGGGGCCGTCCGCGCCGTCGGGGCTGCCGAGCAGTTCTTCGGCGCGGGTGCGGACCTTGTTGGTCAGCCGGTCGAGCTCGGCCGCGGCGGCGGCCTCGTCGCCCTCGGCGCGGGCCTGCTCGGCCCGCAGGTCGGCGCCGACGCCGACCTTCTCGTACAGCTGGGAGGCGGCGCGGTAGGCCTCGCGCAGGGCGGGCAGCGCGGCGGGCGCGGTGTCGGCCGGCTCGTCGGCCTGCTCGGCGGCGGGGATCTCGGCGCGCTCGGCGCGCAGGGCGCGGGCCGTGCGGCGGGCGTCGTCGGCGGCGCGCTGGGCGGCGCGGCGGTCCTCGTCGCAGGTGCGGGCGCGCTCGGCGCACTGGGTCTGGCGGCGGTCGCACTCGGCGGCGTCGTCGGCGAGTTCGCGCTGGCGGCGGGACCAGTTGGCGCGCTCGCGCAGGCGGAAGGCGAGGCCGGAGAGGGCGTCGGCGCGGCGGCGGGCGCGCTGGGCGGCCTCGCGGTGCTCCTCGTGGGCGCAGGCGGCGGCCGCGTGGTCGCTCTCGGCCTCGTCGTGGTCGGCGCGCAGGGTGGCGAGCGCGGCAGCGGCCTGCTCGGCGTGCTCGCGGGCGGCCTCGGCGGCGGCGGAGAGCTCGGCGAGGGTGCCGGGCGGGCAGCTGGCGTGCCAGGAGGCGAGGCGGGCGGCGAGGGCGCGGTCGGCGCCGAGGCGGGCGGCGAGTTCGCGGATGTGCTCCTCGCGGGCGCTCGCGCGGGCGCGCAGCTCGCGGCGCTCGCCGTCGGCGGCGGACTCGTCGTGCATGGCCGGGTTCGGCGGCACGAGGAAGAACGCCGGCTCGTCGGTGATCGGGGCGATCAGCGAGGCGGCGGCGCCCACGGCGACCGTCGACCGGGGCAGCAGCGCAGCCGACTGCAGGGCCTCGCGGGCCCGGTCCAGCGAGTTGGGGTCGGTGACGACCACACCGTCGACGAGCTCGGGCCGGGCGGCCAGGATCGCCTCGTGGTCGGCCGGGTCGACCGACTGGGCCAGGTAGCGCCAGCCGGGCAGGGCCGGGATGCCGTGCTCGGCGAGGTACTCGACGGTGGCGAGCACGTCCGGGCCGGGCGGCAGCAGGCCGCCGTCGCCGAGGGCCGCGAGGATGCGGGAGTCGTCGGCGGCGGCCGTGCGCAGGTCGAACAGGGTGCGCTCGGCGGTGGCGATGGCCTCGTCGAGGAGCTCGCGCAGGTACTCGGCGTTGCGGTCGAGGACGGCGGGGGTGAGGTACCCGGCCTCCTCGTCGGCGCCGGACCCGTCTTCGTGCCAGTCAGTGGGGGCGGGCGTCAGGGACAGCAGGTCGGCCAGGCGCGGCTCGGTGGCGAGCAGGGCCGCGGTGCGCTGCTCGGCGGCCAGCGAGCGTGCGGCGTCCTTGCGGGCGTCGCCGGCGCGCTCGGCGGCGAGCTCGGCCCGGCCGGTCGCGGCGGCGGCCTCGCGCAGGCGGGCGGCGGCGGCCTCGGCGACCGTCCGCGCCTGGCTGAGCGCGGCGCTCGCGGCCTTCTCGACGTCGGCGGCGTGCAGCGCGGCCCGGGCCGGGTCGACGTCGCCGTCCGCGTCGATGAAACCGGCCTCGACCGCGGCGGCCGTCTCCTGCTCGACCTCGACGAGGCGCTGGCGCAGGTGCTCGACCTCGCTGCGGGCCTTCTGCGCCGCGGTGGCGGCCTCGGTGGCGTCGGACTGCGCCTTGGCGCCGTCCTCCTGGAGCTCGCTCGCGCGCTGCTCCTCGGTGTCCGCGCGGGACTCGGCCGCCGCGGCGGCGGTCTCCAGGGCGCGGGCGAGCGCGGTGGCGGCGCGCGCACGGGCGGCGAGCGCCGGGGCCGCGTCCAGCTCGGCCTCGCGGATCGCGGCGGCGACCCGGGCCACCCGGTCGGCGGCGGCGCGCTGGCGCAGCACCGCCTCGGCGGCCTGCCACGCGGAGTGCAGGGTGCGGGCGTCGATCAGCTCGCGGCGCAGCGCGGCGGCCTCGGCGGTGGCCGCGGCGAGGCTGAGCGTGGCATGCCGGTAGGTGAGCTCCTCGGCGATCAGGTTGTGCCGGGTGCGGTCGGCCTCGGCGGCGGTGACGGCGCTCGCGGCCGCGGCGACCTCGACGGCGAGGTCCTGGGCGCGGTCGCGCTCGGCGGTGGCGCGGGAGGCCAGCGCGTGGGCGAGGCGCCGGGTGCGGCGCTCGGCGGTGCGGTGGGCCTCGCGGACGGTCTCGCGCGCGACGGTGGACTCGGCGATGCGCTCCAGCAGGTCGAGCGACCCGGCCGTGAAGTCGCGCTCCGCGGTGAGCTCGGAGCGCAGGCCGAGCTTGGCGGCGAAGCCGTGGACGAGGTCGGCCAGGCCGTCGGTGTCGCGGGTGTCGGTGACGGCGCGCAGCAGGAGGTCGGTGAAGTCGCTGTCGTGCTTGACCGCGAAGAGGCCGGCCGCCTCGCCCTCGTCGGCGTTCATCTCGCGCTGGTAGCGGAAGAGTTCGGGGTCGAGGCCGAGCTCGCCGAGGTGTTCGGTCCAGCGGTCGTGACCGTCCTCGAAGACCAGGTCGAGGTACGGGTGGGCCTTGCCGGCCTCGGTGAGGGCGTCGCGGAAGCCCTTCATGGTGCGGCGCCGGCCGCGGGCCTTCTGGTCGCCGGCCAGGCTGACCCGCTCGGCCACCGGCAGCGAGTCCAGCGTCAGGCCTGGGCCGGGGCGGAAGGAGTACCAGGTCTCGGCGAACTTGCGCGGGTCGGAGGAGACCTGGCGGCCGCGCCACTCGCTGACCTTGCCGACGACGATCAGCTCGCCGGTCACGGTGTGCTGCCACTCCAGGGCCACGTGGCCGCAGTCGTCGGCGAGCAGGAACTTGCGCAGCACTCCGGAGCTGGCGCCGCCCAGGGTGTTGCGGTGGCCCGGGAGCATCACCGAGAAGATCAGCTTCAGCAGGACGGACTTGCCACCGCCGTTCTCCAGGAACAGCACGCCGGCCGGGGCCGGGCGGCGCACCGGGCCGTCGCCGTCCTCGCCGAACAGGCCGATCTGCTGCGGAGCCGGGTCGGCGACGGGCTCACCGACGCCGCGCAGGTCGAGCACCGTGTCGGCGTAGCGGGCGCCGGCCGGTCCGATCGAATAGAGGCGGACCCGGTTGAGCTCGTACATGTGCGGCGGTTCTCCGTGGCTTACGTGGCTTGGGGGTGGGCGGGGCTCGGAGGGGTGGGGTTCGGGGCGGTTGCCCGTGCTGCTCGGCTGATGCCGTCAGGGCTCGTGCCCGGAGGGTCAGAGGGAGTGGAACGGGAGGCCCGCGTCGGCCACCAGTTCGTCGGCGGTGTCCGGCGGCAGCAGGCTGGCGGTGCCGTCCGAGACCGGGACGATGCCGAGGTCGAGCAGCTCGGCCATCGCGGCGGTGCCGGCCAGGTCGCGGACCTGCAGCTGGTAGCGGGCGGTGGTGCGGTAGGTGCCGCCGGCGTCGTCCGAGACCTTCTGCAGGAAGCCCGAGTCGACCAGGAACACCACGGCCTTGGCGACGATGCCGATGGTGGAGCCGGAGAGCCGCCGGGCGTCCTTGGTGGCGCCGGTGGCGGTGCGCCGGGCCCACACCCGCCAGGCGGCCTCCAGGCCCGGGGCGTCGCTCTGCGGGTCGGTGTTCGCACCCTCGGCGTCGGCCTGCTCCTCCAGGCGACGGCAGGCCTGGCGGACGAAGGAGTCGACGCCGTTGACGGTGATCCGGCCGAGGTAGCCGTCGTCGGCGAGGTCCTCGGGGCGGGGGAAGGCCATCGCGGCGACGGCCAGGTGCGCGAGGCCGTGCAGGAAGCGGTCCGTCGACTCGGACGCGGCGCGGCGCGAGTAGTCGCCCATGCGGACGGCGAAGACCGAGTCCTCGGCGGCGGCCACGGCCATGCCCGCGCGCGGCGAGACCTCCAGCACCACCAGGCCCATGCCGGTCGCGATCGCGTCGGCGAGACGCGCGAACGGCGGGTCCTCGCGGTGGCGGCGAACGAGCTCGGCGTACTCGGCGTCGCGGGCGGGGAGCAGCTTGGCCTGGAGGCCGAAGGAGACCAGCCGGGCGGCGTCGGCCACGTCGGCCGGGGTGATCGGCGCGGGGGCCGCGGGCTCGGTCTCGGGCGCCCAGGACGTGTCGTGGTGGGTCGTCACGGGCGGTGCTCCTCGGGGCTGTTGCTGCTGGCGGATCGGGCGGTCGGGCGGGTGGTCTGGTGCGAGGTCCGGCGGTGCATCGGTGGGCCGGTCAGCCGGCGTCCTTGCGGTCGGCGGCCATGCCGACCGCGTCCAGGAGGGCGCTGCCGACGATCAGGTCGGCGCCGCCGAACTCCCGGTCCCGCAGCGGGGTGCCGTCGTCCACCGCGAACAACAGCCGCTCCTCGCCCTGCCGGTAGGCCGTACCGACCGGCGGGCTCGCCGCGTGCACCGCGAGCAGGGCCACCAGGTACGGGAGTTCGGGATCCTGCTCGCGCGCCTCGGCGAGCAGGCCGGAGAGCCGGCGGGGTGCGTCGGCCGGCAGGTCCAGCAGCTCCAGCGCCGCTTCCAGCTGCGCCTCGGAGAAGCGGCTGTCGTCCGGGGTGGCGACGAGGTCCGGGTCGGGCAGCTCGGCGCCGAGGTGCTCGCGCTCGACCGGCGGGGTGAGCAGCAGGTCCACCAGGTCGGCGACGCGCACGGAGCTCGGCACGCGCAGCCCGGCGCCGCGGGCGAAGAACGCGCCGGTGGGGCGGACGGCCTGCTCTATCGGCAGCCGCAGCACGGGGGCGAGCAGCTGCCCGTACAGGTCGATGCCGCTGCGGACGCCGGGGGTGGCGAAGGCCTGCCGGTCCTGCTCGGCGCGGAACAGCGGGCCCGCCTCCAGCAGGCGGGTCTGCAGCTGGGTGTGGCGGCGGATGCAGTCCTTGACGATGTCGACGAGCTCGGCGGCGCGGCGCTTGTGCTCGGGCTCCTCGGCCTCGTCGCGGGCCTTGCGGATGTTGGTGAGAATCGCGTTCTCGTGCCGGTAGCGGTCGGCGATGTGGTCCAGTGCCTCGTCGATGAGGTCGGGGATGGTGCGCATCCAGTCCACGGCGCGGACGTTGCGCCGGGTCGCCTCCAGGGCGCGGCGCAGCGTCTCGGCGTACTGGACGGTGCGGTAGCGGGCCTGCTCGGCGGCGAGCTGGGCGTCGGCCAGGCGACCGCGGCGGATCAGCACCTCCAGTTTGACCTCGGCGGCGATCTGGGCCGAGGTGACGTCCGTGTCCAGCGCGCCGACCAGGACGTTGACCGCCTCGTCGGTGGTGCGCAGGTAGACGCCGCCGTCGGGGCCCGGGACCTCCTCGATCAGCTTGAAGTCGTAGTCGCGGCGGACGTACTCGCCGTCCGCGCCGAAGGTGCCGTAGACGGCGCGGAAGCCGCGGTCGACGCTGCCGACGTTGATCAGCGACTCCAGCACCCAGCGGGCGACCCGCTCGTGCTCGGCGCCGGGACGGCCGGCGGCCTGCGCGGCGACCCTGGGCAGCAGCCGGGCGAGCACTATGTCGCGGTCGGCGCCGGTGTCGAAGTCCATGTGGAGGGTGACCAGGTCGATCGCCGCCAGGCCGACCTCGGCCATCGCGTAGCCGCCGTACTCGCCGGCCAGGTTGACCTTCCGGTTGTCCAGGTCGTGCAGCGGGGCGGTGCAGGCCAGCGCCTTGAGCCGGCGGGCGAGGCCCTCGTCGGCGGCGGGGCCGGGCGCGGGGCGCGCCGTGGGCACGCCGGCGCCGGCGGCGGGCCGGAGGCCGGGCTCGGTGGGCGGGTCTGCGATGGCGGTCACGGTGGACAAGATTAGAGGTTCGCACCGACATCGACCGAAACGGGCCGTGCGGGCGGGCTGCGACACGGGCGCGCGGCGGGTGCGCAACGGGTGCGGGTGCGTGTCGGGGGTGAAATCAGAACCCGGTTTCGACGGGATCACGCCGATTCCGAACGGAAGTTCGAGAAAGCCGTGGAGGCGGTGCACCGCTCCCGGGATGATCGGCCCGTGATCATTCGACCGGCCGAAGCGGGCCTCCTGCCGCGCCGTCGGCGACCGCCCCCGCCGCCGGCGCCGGCACCTCCTCGGTCGCACCGGCCGGACCGGCCTCCGCCGGCCCGCCCGCACCCCCGCCGAGGCAAAGTTGAACACGTTCAAACCATGGGTCTAGAGTCGGTTCCGCGCAGGTGGGCAAGGCTCCACCTGCCCTTCGGCCTGGAGGTTTGCCCCGTGGACACCGATCCCACCGCCGGTACTGCCGATCCCACCGCCGGCACGGACACCGGCACTGCCGGCCGCCCCGACCCCGCCCCCGACGCCGCGCTGCGGCGGGTGCGGCGCTGGCTCCGACTGTTCCTGGTCGGCCTCGTCCTGAGCGGTCTGACCGCCTTCCCCCTGGAGACCGAGACCCGCTGGCTGGCCGACTTCGCCGCCGGCCCCGCCGCCCCGGTCTCCGACCACTTCCCCGCCGCCATGGCCTGGCTCGAACGCGTCCGCGACGGTGTCGCCGAGACCGACGACCGCTTCCCCTTCCTCGCCTACGGCACCGACTGGCTCGCCTTCGCCCACCTGGTGATCGCCGCCGCGTTCTGGGGCCCGCTCAAGGACCCGGTCCGCAACATCTGGGTCATCCGCTGGGCCGTACTCGCCTGCGGGGCCGTGATACCCCTCGCGCTCATCTGCGGCCCGCTGCGCGGGATCCCCGTCGCGTGGCGATTCATCGACATGTCGTTCGGAATCCTCGGGGTCGTTCCGCTGCTGATCGTGTTGCGGGCGCTGCGTCCGCTGGAACGTTCCTTCAGCGCACCGACGGCCGCGAGCTGAACACACTGCCAGGGGTTGTGCGCCCCAGGGCGCGAATTGACAGGGCGAGCGCCGGTGACGGCGCTCGCCGCCCGGGTCACGGTCCGCTGCCTTCCCGCGCAGGCCCTACCATCTCGCTCAACAGCTGCTGGGAGGCGGACGGGCGTGGCCGATGCGGTGATCGATCTCAATGCGGACCTCGGTGAGGGGTTCGGGCGCTGGACGCTGACCGACGACGAGGCCCTGCTGTCCGTGGTGACCAGTGCCAACGTCGCCTGCGGCTTCCACGCCGGGGATCCGTCGACGATGCGCCGGGTCTGCGCGCTGGCCGCCGAGCGCGGCGTGCGGATCGGCGCACAGGTCTCCTACCGCGACCTCGCCGGCTTCGGCCGCCGCGCGATGGACGTCCCACCGGAGGAACTGGCCGACGAGATCGCCTACCAGATCGGCGCGCTCCAGGTGTTCGCCCGCGCCGCCGGCTCCCGTGTCTCGTACGTCAAGCCGCACGGAGCCCTCTACAACCGGGTGGTCTTTGACTCCGAGCAGGCCGAGGCCGTCGTCGCCGGCGTCCTGCGCGCCGGGGCGGTCTGCGACGGGCCGCTGCCCGTCCTCGGTCTGCCCGGTTCGCGGCTGCTCGCCGTCGCCGAGGGGGTCGGACTGCCCGTCGTCGCCGAGGCGTTCGCGGACCGCGCGTACACGCGGTCCGGCACGCTCGTGCCGCGCCGCGACCCCGACGCGGTCGTGCACGACCCCGAGTCGGTGATCACCCGGGCCGTCGGCATCGCCCGGGACGGCACGGTGGAGGCCGTCGGCGGCGAGCACATCGGCGTCGAGGCCCGTTCCCTGTGCGTGCACGGCGACACCCCCGGAGCGGCCCAGCTCGCCTGGCGGGTGCGGGGCGCGCTCGCCTCGGCCGGGGTCCGGGTGGAGGCCTTCGCGTGAGGGCCGCCGTCCGGCCGGTGGGCGGGAACGCGCTGCTGGTGGAGGTGGCCGGACCGGCCGAGGTGGCCGCGCTGTACGGGTGGCTGCGTGAGCGGCAGGCCGAGGGCGCGCTCGGCGCCGTCGAGGAGATCGTGCCCGCGGCCCGGACCGTTCTGCTGGACGGCGTCGCCGACGCCGACGCGCTCACCGCGCTGCTCGCCACCGCACGTCCGGTGGCCGCGGACACGGCGCACGGCCCGCTCCTCGAAGTGCCGACCGTGTACGACGGCGCCGACCTGGGCGCGGTCGCCGCGCTGTGGGGCGTCTCCGAGGAGGCCGCCGTCCGGATCCACACCGGGCCCGAGTACGTCGTCGCCTTCTGCGGGTTCTCCCCCGGCTTCGGTTACCTGACCGGGCTGCCCGCCCGGTACGAGGTGCCGCGCCGGGCCACACCGCGCAGCGCCGTCCCAGCCGGTTCGGTCGCCCTCGCGGGCCCGTACACCGGCGTCTACCCGAGCCCGTCCCCGGGCGGCTGGCAGCTCCTGGGCCGGACGGCGCTCGCGCTGTGGGACGCGGAGCGCGAACCGGCTGCCCTGCTGGGGCCGGGCATCCGGGTGAGGTTCACGGCCGTACGGGGGCAGTGAACCTCCGGCGACCCTTCACCGCCCCAACAGCTCCTCCGCGACGGCCCGTTGGGCCTGGTCGAGCGCCACCTCCCCTTCCTCCGCCGCCCATACGGCGTTCTGCAGCACCCGGGCCAGCGTCCACCCCGCCGCTTCCGCCCGGTCCAACTCCAGCACGTCCACGAGGAGATCGAACCTCCGGCGCACCGCCCACCGCACGTCTCCGGTGGCTACGACGTCGTCCCAGCGGTCGCGCAGCGCGGGGAGCAGCTCGAAGCCGGGATGTCCGGCCGACGGCTTCGGGTCGATGGCGAGCCGGGCCGCGCCGCGCGCGGTCGAGCGGGGCGAGGACGTTGCCGAAGTGCAGTTCCCAGTGCAGGAGTTGTCCCCCCCCGGCTCGACCCGGACCTCGCGCAGGGGTGTTGAGCAGGCTGCCTTGTGCGGGGTCCCCCCCGCAGGTCCAACGGTGGGGGCGATCGCGGTCTCTCGTCGATCGAGAGCACCCTCCCAGGCCCACGACAGCGAACCGGCCCCGCCATTTGCGCACCGTGTTCACGCTGACCTCCAACTCCCGGGCGATCACGCCGTTGGCGAACCCCTCCGCCGCCGCGAGAACGATCCGGGCCCGCAACACCGCCCCACCTCGGACTTCGCCGACCCCGCCATCCTCACCAACCGCTCACGGACCTGCCGATCGATCACCATCACCACCGCTGTCCCCGCCCACTGCCCGTCACGTGCGACCGAGATCATGGCGGGCCACCGCCGCACCCGGCAGGATGGGCCCGTGCCGAAGAACCCCCCGGAGTCGATGCAGCACCACCTGCGCCCGCACCCTGCACCTCGGCGACCCCACCGGGCGGCTCCCGTCCGACTCACCAGCCTCGGAGATCCCGGCATGAAACCTCTCCCAGCACTGCCCCCGCAGTCCGCCTGGCACGACACTCGCACAGGCATCTTCTGCTACGCGGCCCGGGTCGAAGGACTCTGGTGGGTCCTGCGACTGAACGACTTTCCCGAGCATCCCCTCTACACGTTGTTCATTGACGCACAGGTCATCGGTGACGTGGTCGATGATCCGGCCGTCTGGCAGCAGTTGCAGCCCCCTGCGACGCTCCCCGCTCTCACCGCCCCGGAGCGTGCGGAGGTACTCCACCTCATGGCCGGTCTCGGCCCCTACGGCACAGAGACCGGCACCCCATGCACAGGCGACTGGTGCACCTGCAGCATCCTCACCGACGAATACGCGGCCCGGCCCGACACCGCTCCACGACCCTCCGCGGGGCAGCACTAGGCCCTTCCGTCAGACCTCCGTCCGCCCTGTGAGCGCCTCCGCCGTGGCCGTCGCGAAGCCGTCCGGGTTGTCGAGCATCACGTTGTGCCCGCACTCCGGCACCGCAACCACCCGGACCCCTGCCGCCCGCAGCCCCGGCGCCCCATGGGGTTCGCCCTCGGGTTCCGGGTACAGGAACGTGCGCGGCACCGCCATGCCCAGCAGCATCTCCCGCATGGTCGGCACCGTGGCGCGGGCGAGGTGGACGGCACTGCGGTGGAGCGCCTCCGGGCCCGCCAGCCGCATCGTCGCCCACCAGAACGGGCCGACCCGCTCGGCGACTTCGTCCCGTCCCCCGGCCAGGAACTCCTCCTCGGTGTAGCTCGCGAGCCCGCTGCTGCCGGGCCGCTGCGCCACCGGGGTGATCGGGTCGAGGTTGGCATCGACGAGGACGAGCTTCGCGACGAGCTCGGGGTGCCGGCGGGCCAGCACGATCGCGACCGCACCGCCCATGCTGTGCCCGACGACCTCCGCCCCCGCCACGGCGGCGCTGCGGAGCGCGGCCGCGACGGCGTCGGCGTGGTCCTCCAGCGCGTACCGGAAGTCCGCGGGCCGGTCGCTGATGCCGAAGCCGAGGAGGTCGAGCAGCAGGCTGCGGCGCCCGGCGAGCAGCGGGTGCGCGGCGGCCGCCGCGAAGTAGGCGGGCGAGCTGGCACCGAGGCCGTGCAGATAGACGCGGGCAGGCTCCGCGCCGGGCAGCTCGATCCAGCGGATCCGGTGGCCGTCGGGCGTGACGGAGGCTTGGCGCATCGCGGGACTCCTTCTGCGGCGTGGGACGGGTGACGGGTCGCAGGCAGTCGACCGGTCCGGTGAGTGAGCAGGTGACGGCGAACGGATGACAGCTGACAGATGACAGATGTTGAAATCTGTTATCTGTCAGCTGTTATCCCGCTGACTGATCGACACCGACCATACCTCGCCCACGAGGTATAGCACTACCGATATACCCACATGCCGAGGGATCCTTCTGGCAGAGTGACCCCATGCTGAAGCTCGCCATCCTCGGATTCCTGTACGACCGCCCCCTGCACGGCTACGAGCTGCGCCGCCACCTCGCCGCGCTCACCGGCCACGTCCGCCCCATCAGCGACGGCACCCTCTACCCGGCGATCAAGCGCCTGGAGTCCGACGGCCTGCTCGTCCGCGAGACCGAGCCCGGCACCGCCGCCGCCCCCCGCCACACCCTCCACCTCACCGCCGCCGGCCGCACCTCCCTGCTCGACCGGCTGCGCGAGCCCGAGCCGCTCGACATCAGCGACGAGAACCGCTGGTTCACCCTCCTCGCCTTCCTCCGCCACCTCGACCGCCCCGCCGACCAGGCCGCCGTGCTCCGCCGCCGCCTCGCCTTCCTCGCCGAACCCGCGAGCTTCTTCTACGAGGGCGAGCGCCCGGTCGGAGCCGAGGAGTTCGCCGACCCCTTCCGCCGCGGCCTGCTGCTGATCGCCCGCGCCACCACGGAAGCCGAACTCGCCTGGCTGAAGACCACGTTGGCCGACCTGGCGAACGCGGATCCGCAGCACCCGGCGGCGAATTGACCGAATCCCGTACGGGCTCGCGGGAACTCCTTCCCCTCCCGTCGCACCCGTGTTCCGATGACCGGCATGAGCGACGAACTCCCCACCCCACAGGGCCCCGCCGTGCACCGCAAGGGCTACGACGGCACCGGTCCGGGCGCGATCACCCCGGACGGCTGCGCCGTCGAGCTCTGGTCCCGCCTCCCGGTGGGCGACATCCCGGACCTGATCGAGGGCGCCGTGCCGGCCGGCGCCCGCATCCTCGAACTGGGCTGCGGCGTGGGCCGGATGACCCACCCGCTGGCCGACCGCGGTTCACCGTGACGGCAGTCGACGAGTCCGCCGAGATGCTGGCAAGGGTCCGCGAGGACGTGCGGACCGTCCGCAGCCCGATCGAGCACCTGCACCTCGGCGAGCGTTTCGACGTCGTCATGCTCGCCTCCTTCCTCGTGCACGCGGGCGACGTGGCCGTCCGCCAAGGGCTCCTGGAGACCTGCCGCCGCCACGTCACCGACGACGGCTGCGTGCTGATGCAGCGCGAGGGCGAGGACTGGCACCGCAACGTGCCCCGCGAGAGCAGGCTGGCGGGCACGGACGGAGTCGCCAGGATGGTCTCGTCGACGCCGAACGGGGACGGTTCGAACACCGTCATCGCCGAGTACGAGTTCCCGGACGGCCGCTGGACCCACACCTTCCGTTCCCGGCCGCTCAGCACCGAGGAGTTCGAAGGGGCGCTGGCGGAGGCCGGTCTGGCGGTGGAGCGCTACCTGACGGAGGACCGCACCTGGGTCCGGGCCCGGCCCGCCGGCTGATCCCGAAAGGGCCCGGTGCGCAAAGCCCGATTAAAGGGTGAACAAAGAATCGTCACTTTCACCCCGTACCATCGGCCGCGCGCCGGGCCGCGCACGGCCCGAGGGCCGGGCGGGTCGCGGCGGCACGCATGCCCGCACGCCCGTTCCGACCCGCGAGGACACCCACATGCAGCAGGACCGACGGATACCCCGGGCGGGTGTCCGGTGACGATCGACTGGTTCCACGGCGCCGTGCTCGGCCTGATCCAGGGCCTCACCGAGTTCCTGCCGATCTCCTCCAGCGCCCACCTGCGAGTCTTCTCCGCCCTGCTCGGCTGGGACGACCCGGGCGCGGCCTTCACCGCCGTCACCCAGCTCGGCACCGAGGCGGCGGTGCTGATCTACTTCCGCCGCGACATCGCCTCGATCATCCGGACCTGGGCACTGTCCCTCGTCCGCCCGGCGCTGCGCTCGCACCACGACGCCCGGATGGGCTGGTTCGTGATCATCGGCACCCTGCCGATCGGCGTCCTGGGCAAACTCTTCCAGGACGGCATCGAGACCCACCTGCGCGACCTGCGGATCATCGGCACCACGCTGATCGTCTTCGGGCTGGTCCTGGCCTTCGCCGACCGCACCCGGGCAATCCGCCACGCCCGTCCGATCACCGACCTGACCCTCCCGCACGCCGGCGCGTACGGCCTCGCCCAGGCGCTGGCGCTGATCCCGGGCGTCTCGCGCTCCGGCGGCACGATCAGCGCGGGCCTGCTGCTCGGCTACAGCCGGGAGGCGGCGGCCCGGTACTCGTTCCTGCTCGCGATCCCGGCGGTGCTCGCCTCCGGGACGCTGGAGCTGTTCAAAATCGGCGAGGGCCCGGCCCCGGCCTGGGGGCCGACGGTCCTGGCGACCGTCATCGCCTTCGCGGTCGGCTACGCGGCGATCGCCTGGTTCCTCACGTACATCTCGCACCGCAGCTTCCTGCCGTTCGTGGTTTACCGGGTGCTGCTCGGCGCCCTGATCATCGGACTGGTCGCGGGAGGCGTCCTCGCCCCGGACGCGGGCGCAGTGAAGTAGAACGTCGTTTCAACTCCGGGCTCCGGACGCCCACGCGGAAGGCAGCGAAGAGCAGCGGGAGAGCGGCGGAGAGCCGCAGAGAGCACCGGAGAACAGCGGAGAGCAAACGGGCCGGGGCGCCCCGACGGGGTGCCCCGGCCCGACGCGGCCGAAAAGGTATCTAGCGCCCGAACTCCCGGGCGGCGGTCAGCCGGCCGCGGACGGCCGCGTGGACCTCGGCCTCCTCGGCCGGGTCGGCGGCGAGTCGCCGCAATCGCTCCAGCACACGCGCGTCGCCCGTGGTGGCGACGTGCCGCGCGGCGAGCTCACGGGTGGTCTCCTCGCAGTCCCACAGGCACTCGACGGCCGGGCCCTCGGGGAAGTGCACGTCGGTCGTGGCGAGCGCCCGGGCGGCGCGTCCGCGCAGCTCGGAGGAGGCGGCCTCGCCGTAGATGTGGCGCAGGACCGGGACGGCGTCGGCGGCGGCCAGCCGCCCCGCACCGTCGACCAGCGACCCGAGCCCGGTGCCGGTGACCCCGCGCACGGAGACCCAGCGGCGCAGTCCGGCGACCACGAGCGGTGCGTCCTGCGGCTCCCCGGCGTCGGCGAGCAGCTGGACGGCGGCCTCGCCGAGGGCGCTGTCGGCGCCGCCGGTGGCCGGGTCGGCCCATCGGCGGGCGTGCGCGAGGACCTCGGGGCCGCGCATCCGGCCGAGCAGTTCCAGGGCGGAGCGCACCATCCGGTCGTCGACGTCGGCGGCAGCGGCCTCGATCAGCTCGGCGGCGGCGGGATCCCGCTGTTCGACGAGGTAGCGCAGGGCCGCTCTGCGGGCGCCGGGCAGGCCGTCGCGGGCGGCCTCGACGAGTGCGGGCCGGTCCTCGGGGCGGACGACGGCGGTCAGGCAGCGGGCCGCCGCGGCGGCCCGGCGGTCGACGGCGTCGGGGCCGGGCCCGGCGGTGTCGCCCCGCCCCACCTGGGCGGACGGCTCCGGGCGGCCGAGGAAGGCGCCGGCGCCGAGGTCGCCGAGCTCCCCCTGGTCGGCCCAGGCGAGCACGTCGGCGGTGGACCAGCCGGGGGTGACGCCGCTGCGGTTGAGCTGGCGCTGCCACACGTCGAAGGGCGACTGCTCGCTGGCCGCCGCGACCCTCGGGTGGTAGGCGGCCCACAGCCGCCAGGGCCGGGGCTCGTAGGCGTTGCGGATGAACTCGCGCAGCTCGGCGTCGCCCTCGGGGCCCGGCGGGAAGCGGTCCAGCACGGCGGTGCCGAGGAGCAGCAGGCCGCGGTCGTCGTCGCGCAGCGCGAGCTCGTCGAGGGCCCAGGCCCAGTTGGCACCGGTGGCGGCGTACTCGCGCAGCATCAGCAGCGCGTCGCGCCGGCCGTACGCGGCGAGGTGGCCGAGGACGGACAGGGCGAGGCCCGTGCGGCTCTCGTCGTCGCTGACCAGGTCCTCAGCGGAGTGGAGGTGGTCCTCGATGCCGTCGAGGGGGGCTTCCAGCTCCATGTAGAGGCGCGCGTAGTACAGCGAGCGGCTCTCGACCTGCCAGTCGGCTCGTGGGTCCCTGGTGACACACTCCTCCAGCGCGGCGATGGCCTCGGTACGGTCGGCGGCCAGCGCGTGGAGCTGCCCGTCACCGCGGCCCCGCTGCAGGAGGCCGAGGAGGCTGGCACTAGGTGCTATCACTGGCTCGAACATGAGGTCAGCATCCGTTGCGGCGGTCGTAGTGGCAACGGGATTTCCGTCGCCGGGGGTCTCTGGTGGGTACTGCGGTGGGCGCCCGGGCGCCGGAATCACCGAAGGTTACCGCCTCGGGCCCCCGTCCGCACACAGGGCGACGAGCGCTTCGGCCACAGTGGCATATGCCAGGGGAATTTTGCCCACGTTCTGTCCAAAACCCCACGGGAAGAACTCGGCTGTGCGACAGTCGTCTCACCAACCGCCACGGCACGCTCACACCGAGCGAGCTCCCCAGTTCGATGGACCGGTCATGAACATGTCCTCGTCCCCGGCGCGCCCGCCGGGCACCGCCCTCGCGGACGGCGCCCCGACGGGCGGCACGGGCGCGGGCAAGGCCACCGCCACGGCCGCCCCGAACGCCGGCGGACCGGCCCGGGGCACGACGGAAGCGGGCACGCCGGAGTCCGGCGCGTCCGACGGCGGAACGGACGGCGGCAGAGTGGACGGCACGGCGCAGGAGCCGTCCGGCTCCACGGTCTGCTCCGCCGAATGGGACCTCCTCACCGACGGGGTCCGGTGGGACGCCGGGACCTTCCGGCTCCTCGGCTGCGACCCCGGACACGGCCCGCTCAGCCTCGACCGGCTGCCCGACCGCCTCCCGGAGGCCGACCGGCCGCTGCTGCGGCGGATGATGACCGACACCCTCGTGCACGGGCGCACCACGTGCGGCACCCTCCGGGTCCGCCGGTTCGACGGCACGCACGACAGCGTCGAGTGCGCGGGCGAGCCCGTCCTCGGCCCGGACGGCACCGTCACCGCGCTGCGCATGCTCCTACGGCCGGCCGCACGCGCCGGAGCCGGCGAGCACCACTGACCGCGCCGCGGCGGACACACCTTCCGGTCCGGCCCCGCGTCCGACCCACGGGCACCCCGATCCGAACGAGCACCCCGATCCGAACGGGCAACCCGGCCCGAACGGACGCCCCGATCCGAACAGGCGTCCCCTTCTCGGGCGTCCGTCCCCTCAGGTCACCCGCGGCCGGTTCTTCGCGTCCGCCACCCGCAACTCCCGCCCCAGCTGGACCCTGAGCTCGTCGACCGCCGGGAGCCCGCGGTACTGCGCCGTCAGCCGGTACATCTCCCGCAGCCGGTCCCACGTGCGGTGCGAGGAGTTCTGCCCGATCAGGTTCATCACCATCTTGGCCTGGAGCTCCGCCGCGTCGGGCTCCCCCGTGATCCAGTGCACCGAGGCCAGCGTGATCCGGTCGAACAGCGCCGAGCGCAGCTGCCCGGTGCCCTCCCGCAGGGCGATCACGCGCTCCGCGTGCCGCCGGGCCTGCGGCGCCGCCGACAGGTCGTGCTCCGCGAGCGTGCGCAGCACCAGCGCCTGCATGCCGCGCAGTTCGGCCTCGTCGAACACCTGCATCCAGGACGGCGGCGGCTCCGGCGCGTCCTCGGCGAACAGGTCCTCGGCCTCGCCGAGCAGCCGGTAGGTGTCCTGCGTGTGCCCGATCGAGGCGTGCGCCCACGCCTCGACGGTGTTCAGCATCGCCCGCGTCCTCGGCAGCAGCCGGCCGCCGGCCGCCTTCGCCGCCGCCATCAGGTCGATCGCGTCGTCCGCCCGGCCCAGGTGCACCATCTGCCGGGCCGCGCGCGAGATCGCCTCGCCCGCCCGCGGCCGGTCGCCCGCCTCCTTGGCCGCCTCCGCGGCGATCATGAAGTACCGCTGGGCGGTGGGCTCCAGGCCCACGTCGTGCGACATCCAGCCGGCCAGCACCGCGAGGTTCGCCGCGACCAGCCACAGCCGCTGCTCCACGGCGGGCGGGTGCCGGTGCGTCAGCAGTCCGCCCACCTCGTTCAGCTGACCGACCACCGCCTTGCGCTGCAGCCCGCCGCCGCGCGCCGCGTCCCACGCCCGGAACACCTGCACCGAGCGCTCCAGCGCCTCCACCTCGTCGAGCCCGACCGGGCCCGCGTCGTACACGTCCACCACCGGGCGCGCGCCCGCCCCGGTGATCACCTGGCGCGGCCCGGGCACCGAGGCCGCGTACGCGACCGCGTCCCCGCCCAGCCAGCCCTTCAGGGAGTCGGCGATGACCGCCCCGGCCGTGAGCGCGGCGCCCGCGCCCACCAATCCACGTCGGTTCAGCATGAGGTCCATTCCCGTGAACTCGGTGAGGACCGCGGCCGTTCGATCCGGCGACCATGGCTCCGCTGCGGACTGCGCCGCCCCGCTCCTGGTGGGCCGGTGTCGTTCCAGACCGAGGTCCTCAGTGGTGACGACACGTCCGAGCCGCTCCGTGAACACGGTCGCCAGCACCCGCGGCACCGGATCGCGGGGGATCTCCCCCTGCTCGATCCAGCGCCGTACCCTCGAGGTGTCGGTGGACAGCTGCTGCTGACCCAGCGCGGCGCCCCTACGGTTGACCAGCCGCGCCAGTTCGCCCTTCGACCATCCGGTCAGGACGAACAGATCGGCGAGTCGGGTGTTGGGTCCCCTGCTCACGTGAAGCCCCCAGGTTCCTCGGCTGGTTCGAGGCTAGAGGCTCCGGCAAGTGCCAGGCGAGCATTCGCCACCGTTCGCCAGGGCCCGCCAGACTACTAAGCCAGTGCGGCGCGGGTGTGTTGTAGGGGTGCGCCACCTCGCCCCCGGGGCTGGAGGCGCTCCGGACCGGCGTCGGGGCATCCCCCGACCGTGGCGAGGGGCGCGCCCGGTCATCACCCGAGGGGGTGGCGCGGCCGGGTGGCGCGGGAGCGCCGGGCACGGCCACGGCGGCTCCGGCCGACCGCATTCCCCAGGGTGCGGACGGCCGGGACACCGCCGGACAAAGGGGTCCCCTCCCCCGTCCGTGCCCGGCGCCCGCGCACCACCCGGCCGTCGAACACCACCCGAACACCTCCCGCACCACCCCCCGAAGCAGGGCCCCCGGCACACCAGGAAGCACGGGGCACCGGCCCTCCCCCGCCCCCGCGGGGCGCACCCGCCGACGGACAGGAAGGGACCACCCTCACCCCATGTACTCCTCAGCGACGACCCCCACGCCGAGCCCGACCCGCACCGCGCTGCGCCCCCCCACCGCAGCCGCGGGCCGTCCCGGCCCCAAGCAGGTGCCCCCGCCGAGCCGCCCGGCGGCCCCGCGCGGCGCCGAGGGCCGGTCCGCGGACGCCCGGGTTCCGGCCGGCCGCAGCGCGCTGGGGCTTCGCGGCCCCGAGGCCGTCCCCCCGGTCGGCGGCCGGGTCCCCCTCGCCCGCCAGGTCGACGGCCGTCTGCTGCGCGGCCCGCACCGGCCCGGTACCCCCGTCGGCCCCGAGCGGATCGACCCCTCGGCGCTCCAGACCCCGGCGGTACGGGCCGCGCTGGCGAGCGTCGCGCGGATATGTCCCGCGTTCACCCCGCGCCAGGTGCTGCGCGAGGGCAGCCGCCACATCCTGGTGGCGGGCACCATCGGGCGGGCCCCGGTGGTCGCCAAGTGCCTCGCGCCGCAGGCCGTGCGGAGTGAGTACTTCGAGCAGCTGGTGGCCGACTTCCACCACGAGGTCGCGGTCTACCGGGCGTTCGTGCGCCACCGTCCTCCGGTGCGCCTGCCCCGGCTGGTCGCCGCCGACCACGACCGGTGCGTGCTCGTCCTGGAGCGCGTTCCCGGGCGGCCGGCCGCCCGGGAACGCCACCCCGTCAACGCGCCCACCCCGGGCGAGGTGCGGGCCCTGCTCACCGCGGTCCGGACGCTCAACCTGTGGCGCCCGCCGGGCGACGTGTTCCAGCCCCGGCTGGACTACCAGATGGAGATCGCCCGCTACCACTCGGTCGGCCAGCTGACCGATCGGGACGCCGGCGACCTGCGCGGCCTGCTGCACGGCCTCGGCCACACCCCGCTCCAGCTCTGCCACGGCGACGCCCTGCTCAGCAACATGCTGCTCGCGCCGTCCGGCCCGGTGCTGGTCGACTGGGAGCAGGCCGGCTGGTACCTGCCCGGCTACGACCTCGCGGTCCTGTGGAGCGTCCTGTCCGGCGACACCGCGGCGCGCCGCCAGATCAGCCAACTCGCCCAGAGCGGCGGCACGATGGCCAGGGACGCGTTCCTGATCAACCTGGTGCTCGTGCTGATGCGCGAGATCCGGCTCTACGACGTCCCGGGCGCGGGCGAGGAGCAGCGGATCATGATCCGCCGCCTCTACGACGACGCCGCGCTGGCCCGCCGGGCCGTCCGGGCCGCCGTGGGCACCCGCTGACCGACCGGTTCCGGCCGGGTTGCGGCCCCCGCGACCAGGCCGGACGGCAGCACCCTACGGCCGGGCGCCGCGCTCCAGGGCGGCCCGGCCGGCGGACTCCAGGACGGCTTCCTCGGGTGGCAGGTGCACCCGGCTGCTGAGCACGTCCCGCAGGTAACGCTCCAGCGGGTGACGCCGGCTCAGCCCCGGGTTGCCGGTCAGCGCGACGGCCTGCTGGACGGCGGCCGTCGCCGCCCGGGTCGCCAGCAGGTGGGCCGGCCCGGTCCGCACGACGGCCTCCCGCTCGCCCCGGTCCACCCGCGCGGCCAGCCCCTCGACCAGTTCCTCGGCGCCGATCAGCTGGGCCTCGATCTCGCCGAGCGCGCAGCGGTAGCGCGGCAGGGCGCCGAGCGGCTCGGTCAGATTGGCCGGAGTCCGCTGGTTCAGGAACCGGACGAGCCAGGCCTGCGCCGCCCTCGCCACCCCGACCGCGACCGCGGAGAGGGCCAGATCGTGCCAGGCGCGGGCGAGTTCGGCCTCCGCGGCACGGTCCCCCGCCGTCCGCTCCGACGCGTCCTTCCCGCCCTCGGGGCGACGCGCGACCGTGAGCCCGAGCGCGAGCTCGGCGGGCACCCGGACCGCGTCCAGCACCACGTCGTGGCTGGCACTGGCCCGCAGGCCCAGCTGGTCCCAGGTGGGATCGATCTCCACGCCCTCGCTCTCGCCGCGGACCAGGAACGTGCCGACCCGCGGCTCCGGTTCGTCCGTCCGCGCCGTCACCGCCATCCAGGCCAGCGCCTCGGCCCCGGTGCAGTACGTCTTGCGCCCGGTCAGCCGCCAGCCGTCCCCGTCCCGCCGGGCCACCGTCCCCGGCAGCACCCCCGGCCGGCCGCCGGGCTCCGCGCGCAGCGTGTTGACCAGGGCGGGCCCTCGCCGGGACTCCGTCAGCAGCCTCCGGTAGCCCGCCGCCGGCCACGGCGCCCGGCGGGCCTGCTCGGCGTGCTGGAGCAGCGTGAACGCGGTCACCACGGCCACCGAGGCGTCTCCGCGGCCGAGTTGGGCCAGCACCCGGACGGTGTCGGCGAGCGTGCCGCCCGGACCGCCGTACCGCTGCGCCACGGTGAGGGTGAGCAGCCCGGCCTCGTGCACCGCCTCGATGCCCTGGTAGGGGAAGGTCGCGTCCCGATCGTGCTCCTCGGCGCGGGCGGCGAGCAGGTCGACCACCCGGGGCAACCCTGCGAGGGCGGCGGCGACGGGCGACGGGTCGGCGGCGGTCGTGGTCATGGTGCGGGTGCCTCCGGGCGGCAGCAGGGGCTAGGCAACTGCGGGCGGCCCGCCGGCCGGGCTCGCGCCGTCGGTCGGCGGCACGGAGGTCGGGACCCGCTTCGGCACGGGGTCCGCCCCGGATCGGCACCGGCCGCTCGGCCGGACGCGTTCCGCCGTTCAGTGACCCGGACACGCCGCGCTGGCGGTGCGCCGCAGGTCCAGATAGCTGCGGCGGGTCAGCAGCGGGAGACGGCACGACATGTCCGCGACTGTACGAACCGGTGATCGAAACCGTCAAGCAGCGGCCCGGGGGCCGGACGACGGACGGCCGCCGGACGAGCACCGGGTGGACGGCGGACGAACGAGGCGCGGACGGCGGTTTTCAGCCCTGCTGGAACATGTCCGCGGGGAGCGGCTTCAGGAGCTGATACAGGTCGTCCGAAATCGGTCGGTCCCAGGACGCGATGGTGACCTGGACGCCGTCGCTGCGGCCGAACTGGGCGCAGAACACGCGCTCCTCGCTGACCTTGACCTTTTTCACGATCAGCAGGTCGTCCCCGAGCATGACCGGGAAGTCCTCGGCCGAGACGAAGTCGACCGGCTCGTCGTTCTCCAGGGCCGCGAGCAGCTGGCGCACCTCGAAGGGGACGTCGTCACCGGTCTCCCGGGCCGGCGAGCCCTCGGGGAGGTTGCCGATGAACATCGCCGGGCCTCTGCCGCCGAACAGGTCGTAGCGCAGGAAAATCCCCTGGCAGGAGCCGTCCGGGCCGGTCATCATGGCCGCACCGAAGTCGCCGGGCCAGTCGCCCGGGTCCATCGCGAGCACGTCGAAGTCCGGGCCGGCGGGCTGTCCGGAGCGACGGCGGAGAAAAGACATGGGAACATCGTACGTGTCCGGCACACCACGCTCGCGGGGTGGGTGGGGCACCGGCGGGAGATCCACGCTCAGAGACCAATGTTGACTCTGAGCAACCGTCCGGGCTACGTTCGGTTCAGCACGACAGCCGTTCTGGGTTTCACCCTCCGGGGGGACGGCATGTCGCATACGCGGCCCTACACGCGTATCCCTCACTGTGCATGTCGTCGTGCCGATCCGCCGAGCACCCAGCTTCGCCGTCGCACACAGCACAGCCACAAGCCAACAGTTCCGTGCAGTTCACGCAACAAGAGACCAGATCCGCGGGGCCCCGGCCCGTCGCTCCCGTGGATCTGCTCGGGACGCCGCCGCGTGGGGGCGTGCGGGTCCCGAGCACAAGGTGCCACGGTCCGAGTCGCTCTCGGATCCGGCACCGTCCTCCCGGCGACTGCCGGCCCCTCGTGGGCCGGGACCGGCCGACGCACCCCGGTGCGCAGGGGACTACTGGGAGGATGGCCCGGCAACGCTGCCGGGTCGCACAGCAGGCGCCGTGTCTGGCCGCGTGGGGGCGGTGGGCACGGCGTCTGCCTGTGCTCATACTCTGAGCTGCGTTTGTCTAACAGTCAACAGAAATTCTGACGAGGCACGCTCAATAGATCATCCGTTGTGATGATCGTTACCTGAAATGGGCCCCGAGCCGGCCGCGAACCGGACCTGCGGCGACCCTCCAACGGCCCGTCAGTGGCCTTTCCGTGCCGGGCCGGCGGCGGAACCCCGGGAGGCTCCGGGCCGCCCCGGGCCGCCCCGGGAGGCTCCAGGCCGCCCCGGGAGGCTTCGGGAGGCTCCGCGGAAGGGCTCTCAGGACGGCCTCCGCGGAGAAGCTCCTGGAACGCCCGTGGGGCGACCCCCGTCCCGGGGCCGCCCCACGACCGCACGCCCGCCCTCCCGGGCCCGGGCGACGGCTCAGGTGAGGTCGAACTCGCCGTCCCGCGCGCCGAGCACGAAGGCCCGCCACTCGCCCGGCGTGAACACCAGCACCGGCCCGTCCTCCTGACGGCCGTCCCGCATCCCGATGTAGCCGTCCACGAACGCGATCTGGACGTCCCCGACCCCCTGGCTGCTGCACAGCCACGTCGCGCCTGTGAAGTCCACCCTGGGCTTCCCGCTGGGCGCCAGCTCGGGCCCCGCCCCGGCTCCTCGCGCGCCGGCCGTCTCCACGTCAGTCCCGCTGTTCGATGCCACTGCTCGGTCTCCTCCCGACGGCTTTCCCGGCCAGCCTAGCCACACCCGCCCGGCCCGGTCAGCGGGTTGACGAGGTCTCCACCCGGCCGGGCACCGGCGGCGCCCGGCGGGCGGCGGGCGTGTCCGCCCGGCGGGGCCGCGGGCAGCTGCCAGAGTGAGGAGGACCCCGACCCGACGTCCGGTCCGCGGCCCGGCGCACCGCCCGGCACACCGCCCGGACCGGTCCCGACCCGAGACCCCCGCAGGGAGCAGCCGATGAGCCGCCGGGACGGCGCCCGCGCCGATGTCATCCCCATCTCCGACGCCCCCTCGGCCCACCCCCCGGCGCCCCGCACCCCGCCCTCCGGCGCCCCGCTGCCCCGGCCGACGTCCGGCCGGCCGCCCGCGCACGGCCGGGTCGGCATCGTCCTGGTGTCCCACAGCCAGGATCTGGCCACCGCCGTCCGCACCCTGGCGCTCGCGCTGACCGGATCCGACTCCCCCGCCCCGGTCGCCGCCACCGGGGGCGACCCGGCCGGCGGACCCGGCATCAGCGCCGTCCTGGTGGCCGCCGCCACCCGCCGGGTCGACCAGGGTCACGGCGTCGTCGTGCTGGCCGACCTGGGCAGCGCGGTCACGACCGTACGGGCCCTGCTCACCGAGGCCGACGAGCACGGCTTGCCGTTCCCGGTCCGCTTCGCCGACGCCCCCTTCGTCGAGGGCACGGTGGCCGCCGTCGCCACCGCGACCGCGGGCGGCGACCTCGCCGCGGTCCTGGACGCGGCCGAGGAGGCCTACCGCCAGCACAAGGGCTGAGGTATTGGCGCAAACCGATCGGCGGACGAACCGGCCGGCCGCTCTTCGGGGCGTCGTCGGTCGTTCACCGCCCGGGTGACCGGTCCGCCGACCGGCTCCGTCAGGGGCGCTCCTTGCCCTCCCACGAGAACACCGCCGGCCCCTCGCACTCCAGCGCGTGCCGCAGCCGCTCGTGTTCGAGGTCGATCATCGGCGGCAGCGCGTCCAGCGCGAACCAGCCGACCTCCAGTGACTCGTCGTCGTTCACCCGCGCCTCGCCGCCGATCGCCCGGCAGCGGAAGGTCAGCACCAGGTACTGCGTCACGTCGCCGTTCGGGTACGTCACCGGTTCCGTGACGGAGACCGAGGCGAGCAGCTCTGGCACCGCCACCACGCCCGTCTCCTCCAGGACCTCGCGCACCACGCCGTCGGCCGGCTGCTCCCCGGGGTCGAGGATGCCACCCACCACCGCCCACCGCCCGTCGTCGGACCGCCTGGCGAGCAGCACCCGGTCGCGATCGTCCAGCACGACGCCCGCGACGGCGCTCAGCCAGAGCGGGCGGTTGCCCACCACGGAACGGAGCTCGGCGAGAAACTGAGGAATGGCCATGAACCGCAGCCTACCCAGGCCAACCGGTTCATCGGGCGGGCCGTACGGGGTCGCCCGCCGCACCGTCCTCCGGGCACAGCAGTGCCTTCACCGTCAGACCGAGGATCCGCAGATCGAGCCCGAGCGAGCGGTGCTCGACGTACCAGAGGTCCAGCTCCGTCCACTGCGGGCGGCTCAGCCGGACGGACGGCCCGCGGGCCTGGAGCTGCGCCCAGCCGGTGAGACCGGGCCGCACGGCCAGCCGGGCGCGCTCGCGGCGGTCGTAGTGGACCACCTGCGCCGGGTGCGCGGGCCGGGGCCCGATCACCCCCATCTCGCCGCGGGCGACGTTCCAGAGCCGGGGCAGTTCGTCCAGGCCCGTGCGGCGCAGCAACTCCCCGATCCGTCCACGCCGCTCGGTCCGGAAGCGCAGGACGTGGAACACGCGGCCGTGCCGGCCCGCCCTGGGCAGGCGCAGGAGCACCGGCCCGTCGGCCGTCCAGCGCAGCAGCACGGCGATCGCCAGCGCCAGCGGCACCGCGACGATCCCGGCCAGGGCCGCGACCGCGAGGTCGCCGCCGCGCTTCATGATCCCGGCGCATGTCTGTCGGGTTCCGACCCACCGGTCCCGGCGCTGCCGCCCATCGCAACCCCTCCAAGAGAACGCATTCACGGTAAGGGGAGGTTTGAAGGCGTCGCCCGGGAATGGTGGAAGAAGTGGGGAACGCTTTACCGAACCAGCCGAAATCCGGCCGCTTCGGCTGCTTTTGCCGAGTTCGCGGAGTTCGCCGAGTTCGCCGTGCGTACGGACTTCCGCGAGTTCGGTGCGTGTCGCGGTGTTCGGCTCCGGTGTTCACTCACCGTGTTCGGGTGCGGGCGTCCAGACCGCTATCGGGCCGCTATCGGGACCGGTTTTCAGAGTGCGGCGTCACGGCGGTCGCGCAGCAGGCCGAACGCGATCCGCCCGAGCAGCAGGACCCCGGCCGCCAGGCAGCCGGCCACGGCCATCGCCCACGCGGGCCCGCCGCTGTCCGGCACGATCACCGCGACGACGATCCCCAGCGCCAAGCAGGCGAGACCCACCACGGCCAGCGGGATCTGGTGCGTCACCAGGGCGCCGCCGCTCCAGGCGCGCGCCATCCGGGTCGCGCCGTGCAGGTGGAAGGGATCACGGTCCGCATCTGCCATGAGCCCAAGGTACCCCGGCCGGGCGCCGTAAGCAGCCCGCGGGCGGTGATGCCCCCGGCACTCAGCGCAACCCTTCACACCTGCCGTGAGCATGCAATTCACCTCCACATTCGGTCCACGAAAAATCCTCGTCCACCCAGCACAACCATCCGCCGGGGGCGGGGGTCTCCCACTACATTGAGCGATCCAGGAGCCGTTCGCGGTGCGGGTGTTCGTCCCCCCGCCGAGGACCGGAATACCCAGGGGGCGGAGCCGCCGCCCACTGGAGTCGGAGGCCGGGCTCCGTCCTCCGACGGTACCGCCACGCCGCTCGGCGACCGAGGGGGAACCGTGCCGCATTCCCAGCCCACCACGTCGATGTCCGCCATGCCGATGTCCGTCGTGCCGATGTCCGCCATGCCGATGTCCGTATCACCCTTGTCCGTTTCATCCGTGTCGTCGGTCTCGTCGAGGTCCGCTTCGCCGCTGTCCGTCCCGTCCAGGTCCGTGCCATCGAGGACCGTGTCGTCCAGGTCCGTGTCGTCCAGGTCGGTGTCGTCCAGGTCGGTGTCGTCGATGTCCACCGCGGCCTTCACCACCGCCCCCGGCGTGCGCGCGCTGGCGCCGTTCGCCGGCTGCCTGGGCGAGCCGCACGGGGGGTGGGCGGCGGGCGCGACCGCCGGGCCCCGGCGCCGCAACGAGCCCGTCGACTGGCTGCGGTTCGCCCCCGTCCAGCCGGTCTTCCGGGCCCGCGCCGCGCAGCGGCTCGCCGTCCTCGCCTACCACGGCGTCACCGACCCCGGCTCGTTCGGCGCCCAGCTCGACCGGCTGCGAAGACTCGCCACCCCCGTCTCCCTCGCCGCCGTCCTCCAGGCCGTCACCGAACAGCGGCCGTTGCCGCCGCGCAGTGTGCTGGTGACCTTCGACGACGCCGACCGCAGCGTCCTCACCCACGCGCTGCCGGCCCTCGACGCCCGCGGCATCCCGGCCGCCGCGTTCGTCATCTCCGAGCTCATCGGTACCGAACGGCCGTTCTGGTGGCACGAGGCCGACTTCCTCGCCCGGCACGGCGGCCGGGCCCGCTCGCTCGATTCCGGCCAACCCTCGCAACTGCTCCCCCGGCTCAAGGCCATGCCCGACCCCGACCGCCGGCGCAGCCTGCACGAGCTGCGGGTCAGCGCCGACCGCCGCCCGCCCAGCCAGGACCAGCTCACCCCCGCCGACCTGCGGGACCTGCGCGACGGCGGCATCGCGATCGGCAACCACACCCAGGGCCACCCGTGCTTCGGGCGCTGCGACGACGACACCGTCCGCGCCGAGATCGCGGGCGCCCACGAGGCCCTCACGCAGTGGCTCGGCGAGCCCCCCATCGCCTTCGCCTACCCCGACGGCGGCCACGACCCCCGCGCCGAGACCGTCCTGCAGGAGCTCGGCTACCGCCTGGGCTTCCTCTCCGACCACCGCCTCGGGCCGCGGATCCCCTCCCACCCGCTCCAGATCAGCAGGCTCCAGGTCGACTCCACGACCAGCACCCGCCGGTTCGACACGATCCTGTCCGGACTGGAGCCGGCCTACCGCCGCTGGCGCCGCCGGCCCGTCGGGTAGGGGGAGCGGGCCCCCTACCCCCTCGCGTACGGGGCCGGGAGAACCGATGGGCGCCGCGTGGGAAGTCGACCGGGTCGACTTCCCGTGCGGCGCCCATCGTCGCCTCGGGCCCGGGCAGGGCCCGCGTGCGGAGCTACACCGCAAAGGTCGGGGCCACCAGGGCGTGCGACTCGGCGTAGAGGGCGGCAGCCGGCGGGAGGACGGTGGGGACGCCCGCGTGGAGGACCGTCGTCGTGCCCGTCCCGGTGCGGCTCGGGTCGGCGACGCGGCGCAGCGCCTGGGCGGCGACCGCGTCGGCGGAGCCGTGGAAGGTGAAGTCCGGGGCCGCCGTGGCGGCGACGGCCGCACGGATGCGGTCCTCGACCAGCTCGTAGTGGGTGCAGCCGAGGACGATCGCGGACGTACCGGCGGGCGTCCGGGCGGCGGCGTCCGCGATCGCCGCGGTGATCGCGTCGTCGTCGCCGTGCTCGACCGCGTCCGCCAGCCCCGGGCAGGCGACCTCCGTCACGTCCGCCGCACCCCCGAAGTCGCGGATCAGGCCGCGCTGGTAGGCGCTGCCCGTGGTGGCCGGGGTCGCCCAGATGGCGACCGGCCCGCCGAGCGCCGCCGCGGGCTTGATGGCCGGGACGGTGCCGATGACGGGCAGCTCCGGTTCCAGCTCGGCCCGCAGGGTGGCGAGCGCGTGGACGGAGGCCGTGTTGCAGGCGATCACGAGCGCGTCCGGCGCGAGCTCGGCCGCGGCCCGGGCGCAGCCGAGCGCGAGGCGGGTGATCTCTTCGGGCGTGTGCGGGCCCCACGGCATCGACGCGGGGTTCGAGGACAGCACGAGGTCGACGTCCGGGCGCAACCTGCGCAGCGCGGCGGCGGCGGCCAGCAGGCCGATTCCGGAGTCCATCAGTGCGATCTTCACGGGACAGGACTTTAGTCGATCCACCCCTGCGGGCCCGTTCTGCGGCAGACTGCCGGAGTGACCGTCCTGCTGTGGATCGCCGCGTCCTCCCTGCTGGTCTGGCTCTGGCTGGCGTGCTGCCACGGGTCCTTCTGGCGCACCGACGTGCGGCTCCCGCCGCGCCGGCCACCGGCGCGCTGGCCGCAGGCGGCCGTCGTGGTGCCGGCCCGCGACGAGGCGCGGGTGCTGCCGGTCAGCCTGCCGACGCTGCTGGCGCAGAAGTACCCGGGGCGCGCGCGGGTGATCCTGGTGGACGACCACAGCTCCGACGGCACCGGCGCCCTGGCCGCGGAACTTCGGACGATGGACGGTCTGGAGCTGACCGTCACCACCCCTCCCCCGCTGCCGCCCGGCTGGACGGGCAAGCTGTGGGCGCTGCGGCACGGCGTCGAACTGGCCGGCCCGGACGCGGAGTACCTGCTGCTTACGGACGCGGACATCGCGCACGGCCCGGACTCGCTCGCCGAGCTGGTGGCCGCAGCCGAGAGCAACGGGCTGGACCTCGTGTCCCAGATGGCCCGGCTGCGGGTCCAGACCGGCTGGGAGCGGCTCATCGTGCCCGCGTTCGTGTACTTCTTCGCACAGCTGTACCCGTTCCGCCGGAGCAACCGCCCCGGCGGACGGACGGCGGCCGCGGCGGGAGGCTGCTCGCTGGTGCGGCGGGAGGCGCTGGAACGAGCGGGCGGCGTGGCCGCGATCCGGGGCGCGGTGATCGACGACGTGTCGCTGGCCCGCGCGGTGAAGGCGACGGGTGGGCGGACGTGGCTCGGCCTCGCCGGGGAGGTGGACAGCGTCCGGCCGTACCCGCGACTGGAGCAGCTGTGGCGGATGGTCTCGCGCAGCGCGTACGCCCAGCTGCGGCACTCGCCGCTGCTCCTGCTCGGGACGGTGCTCGGACTGGCGCTGGTGTACCTGGTCCCGCCGGTGGCGACGGTGACCGGGCTGCTCGCGGGGGCTCCGGCGGTCGCCGTGGCGGGCGGGGCGGCGTGGGCGCTGATGGCCGGCACGTACCTGCCGATGGTCCGGTACTACGGGCAGCCGGCTCCGGCCGTGCTGCTGCTCCCGTTCACGGCGGCGATGTACCTGCTGATGACGGTCGACTCGGCCGTCCAGCACTGGCGCGGGCGGGGAGCGGCCTGGAAGGGCCGGACGTACTCGCAGCAGGCCTGACGCCCGGGCCTCCGGGTTGGCGGGTATCCGGGTTGGCGGGTATCCGGGTTGCCGGGTTGCCGGGTGTCCGACTCCGGGACCGGCCCGGGCTGATGTGGTTCGGCGCGGTCTCCAGGGCGCGTGATTCCGGCCGTGATCCCAGCCGTGATCCCGGGTGGCATCCAGAGCGGGATTCCGGACGTGATTCCGCGCGAGACCGGCTGTCGCGGATCCATACTGCTCGAATGGACCGTCAACGGCTCTCGCGTCTCGCCCATGCCCGTCACCCCGTCGCCGCGCCGCTCGCGGACGAGTCGGTGTCCCGACTGCTGGAGCGCGCCACCGGGCACACCGAGGCCGGCCGGATGCTGGACCTCGGTTGCGGGGAGGGGGCCTGGCTGATCCGGGCGCTGGCCGCACGCCCGCGATGGCGGGCGGTCGGGGTCGACCTCGACGCGGACGCGCTGCCCCGGGCCCGGGAGACGGCGGCCGCACTGGGCGTGGTGCGCCGGATCGGCCTCCACCACGTCGACGTACGGGAGTTCGGATCGGCGGAGCCGTTCGACCTGGTCCTGAACGTCGGTGCGACGCACGCTTTCGGCGGGCTGCTGCCGACCCTGGCCGCCGTCCGCGATCAACTGGCCCCGGGCGGGCGGGTGTTGGTCGGTGAGGCGTTCTGGGAGCGCGAGCCGTCCCAGGCCGCACTGGAAGGGCTGGGCGCGGACCGGGACGACTACGCCGACCTGGGGACCACCACCGACCGCCTGACCGCCGACGGCTGGACACCGGTGGACGGGCACGTCAGCAGCCGACAGGAGTGGGACGCCTACGAGTTCTCGTGGACGGGCACACTCGCCGAGTGGGCGCTCGACCACCCGGACGACCCCGGTGCGGCCCCCGCCCGCGAGGCCGCCGACCAGCACCGGGCCGCATGGCTGCACGGCCACCGGGGCACGCTCGGGTTCGTCACCTACCTGCTGCGTCGCGACTGAACCTTTCTGCCGCGCAAGTCACTTCTGGGTTCGCGCGAGGAAGTCGTCGATCAGCGGGGCGATTTCGGGCAGCTTCTCCTCCAGCGCGAAGTGCCCGGTGTCGAGGACGTGTAGCTCGGCGCCGGGGAGGTCGCGCAGGTAGGCGCGGGCGCCGGCCTCGGTGAAGAACGGGTCGTTGCGGCCCCAGACGATCAGCGTGGGCGGCTGGTTGGCACGCAGCCACTCCTGCCAGGCCGGGTAGAGCTCGACGTTGGAGTGGTAGTCCAGGGCGAGTTCGACCTGGATGTCCTTGCGGCCGGGTCGGTCGAGGAAATGCTGGTCGAGCGTCCAGCCGTCGGGGGCGACGAGGGTCGGGTCGCCGGTACCTCCCTCGTACTGGCCGCGGGTGATCTCCAGGGTGAGGATCGCGCGGGCCCGTTCGCCGGCACCCTCGACGCCGTGCCAGTTGGCGATGAACTCCCGCGCCTGGTCGGAGAGTCCCTCCTCGTAGGCGTTGCCGTTCTGGACCACCAGACCGGTGATCCACTCGGGCCGACGGGTGGCCAGGCGCAGGCCGACCGGGGCGCCGAAGTCGAAGACGTACAGGGCGAAGCGGTCGAGGCCGAGCGCGAGGCAGAACCGTTCGACGACGTCGGCGAGGGAGTCGAAGCGGTAGCGGAAGGCGTCCGGCGCGGGGCTGTCGCTGTGACCGAAGCCGGGGTAGTCGGGGGCTATCAGGCGGTAGCGGGTGCCGAGCGCGTCGAACAGACGGGCGTACTGGTGCGACGCCGACGGGAAGCCGTGCAGCAGGAGGAGAACGGGGGCGTCGGCCGGGCCGGTTTCGCGGTAGAAGACGCGCAGGCCGTCGAGATCGACGTGGCGGTGGTGGACGTGCGGGATCGTCAGCTCGCTCATGCTAACCATTAAATAGCATTGAGATGGTTAGTGGGCAAGGGTGGCGTCCACTGATTCCACGTCACCGACCCGACCGGGCCCGGGAATCAGTGCTTGCGCTGCTGCTCCTGCTGGACCAGGTAGTCCAGCACCTCGGGCATCGCGTCGACACCGCCGGCCTTGCTGGGCGAGGTGCGGTACTCGCCCTGGACGACCACCGTCGGCAGCTCGTTGACGCCGTAGCGGACGAACTGCGCGGCCGCGTCGTCGACCGACCGCGCCACCTCGGCGGACCGGTAGGCCTCGCGGAACCGCTGCGGGTCGACACCGTGGCGCGCGGCCCAGTCGGTGGCGGCGACCTCGGTGGTGAGGTCGGCCTTGTCGTTGTGCACCGAGCGGAACGCGCTCACCTGCAGTCGCTCGACCAGGCCGAGGCGCTCCAGCGTGTAGTACAGGCGCGCGTGGCCGCGCTGCACCGCCTCGTCCGGGCCGCCCTGCCAGATCGCGGGGACCCGCCGCAGGGCGACGTCCGAGTGGTGCTTGTCCGACCAGGCCTGGAGCGGCTGTTCGAGCTGCTGCGAGTGGCCGCAGTCGTACCAGAAGAACTCGACCGCCTCGGTGCGGGCCGACTCGCGCACCGGCTGCGGGTGGTCGAGCTTCACGTACTGGACGCCCTCGGCGGGCTGGCGGTGGACGGCCGCGCCGGCCTGGACGGGCGACGCGGCGATCCCGGCGGCGACCGCGAGCAGGACCGTGGACCTCAGCAGCGCCTTCGACTTCGCGGGCTTCGCGGGCATGACGGGCTTCGCCGGCGCCTCGGGCTTCTCGGACTTTGCAGGATTCACACCGGGCAGTCTGGCCGTGACGGTTCGTTACCGGCGAGTCGTCACAGGGCAGGTGGGACCGGATTCGCCCGATCGGCGTAGCGGGGAGTACGGGTGGTGACGTGCGGCGGTGGACCGGCGACGGGTGACCGCGGACAATCGACAGATGACAGATGATGAAATCTGTCATCTGTCATCTGTTCGCCGTCACCCGTCTCGCCTGCTCCCGGCTCTCCGCCCACACCTCGGCGACCAGCCGCTGCCAGGCGTCCACGACCGCGCCGAGCTCGAAGTGCGCCAGCGCGTGCTCCCGGGCCGCCGCGCCGAGGCCCGCGCGATTGCAGGCCAGCACCTTGGCCAGCGCCTCCGCGAGGGCGAGCGGATCCCCCGGGGCGACCAGCGCTCCGGTCGCCCCGTCCCGGACCACCTCCCGCACCCAGCCGACGTCCGTCGCCACCGCCGGCACCCCGGCCAGCGCCGCCTCGATGAGCGCGCCGGGCACGCCCTCGTTGTCGCTGGTCAGCAGCACCGCGTCGGCGGCCCGGTAGAGCGGGACGGGGTCGGGCAGCGCACCGAGGAAGTGGGCCCGGGCCGCGGCCGGGTGCCGGGCCAGGACCTCCCGCAGCGGGCCGTCCCCGGCGACGGCGAGGCGGACGTCCGGCAGCCGGTCGAGTACGTCGAGCGCGAGGTCCAGCCGCTTCTCGGGCGCGATCGCGCCGATCCACGCCACCAGCAGCACGTCCACGGGCAGCCCGAGCGCGTGCCGGGCGGCCCGCCGCTCGTCCTTCCCCTCCGCGGGCGGATAGCTCTCGGCCGCACGGGAGTTGGGGATCACCCGTACCTTGCCATCGGGCAGCCGGAAGTGCTCTTCCAGGACGGTCCTGGCCTCGTCGGTGAGCGTGGTGACGGCCGCCGCCCGGTGCAGGAGGGTGCTGCCACGGACCCGGCGCAGCGCTGTCCCCGTCCAGTAGCGGGGGTGGCCGACGGACACGTAGACGAACGGCGTTCGGGTCCCGGCCAGGGCGAGGGCGCAGGCGGCGAGGGTATCGGAGCCGTGGGCGAGGACGACGTCGGCGGCGCGGGCGGCGGAGCGCAGGGCCAGCAGCGTGGAGGGACGCAGCCGGCCGGGGCCAAGGACGGTCGCGGTGCGCGCGCCGGGGGCGTCAGGCGCGAAGGGCGAGTGCTGCGAGTACTGCGAGGGGAGCGAGTGCTGCGAGGGGAGCGACGCGGGCGAGGGCGTGGACGGTGTGCGCGGATGGTGCGGCGCCAGGGGCTCGTGGGCCGCCGGCGACGTCTGCGGCCGGGCGCCTGGCGACATCACCCGCGCCCCGGGGCCGTGGTCCGGCCCGCCGTCCGGCTGCTCGATGCGCTGCCCCGACCGCGGGCCCGAGGAGGAGCGGGAGCCAGGGTTCGGTGCGAGGGCCATCAGGGCGGAGGCCTGGCCCCGCCGGCGCATCTCGTGGTGGAGGTCCCGGGCGAAGTTCTGGGCGCCGCTGCGGCGCGAATCGCTGATCAGGTGCAGGACGCGGGGACGGGTTTCGGCCGGTTCGGCCGACGTATCGCACGTGTCGTCGGGCATGGCAACGACCTTGGCACAGCGTCACGCGCGCGACAGCCCCTTCGCACCACCCGGTGGTGGTCCGTGCGCCCGCGCTGATACCCCCGGCGTGCGCTGGCAGCCCGCCGTCGTGCGCCGGATGCGACCGCCGTGCGCCCCGGTTCGCCCCACCATTCCGGCCCGCTCCGGCCCGCTCCGGCCCGCTCCGCCCGGGTCGGCTCCGCACGGCGCCGTGTGGCGTTCCCCTCGCGCGTAATCCCTGGCGGGCCGCGCGGGCCACCTGCGATGCTGATCGGCAGTCAGGGAGCATCCGGCACGGGAGAACGGACGCACCCGGTGAAGGGCGGGGGTGGCCTGTGCACGTGCTTCAGGTGATCGACGACGTCAGCCGGCTCGGCGCGGCCGGGCGGGCCCTGCTCGCGATGACGCCCCAACTGGTGCGTGCGGGCATCGCTTTGGATGTCGCGTACCTCCACGACGCGCCCGGCGGCTGTCAGGCCGAGCTCACCGAGGCGGGCGCCGCCGTCTTCGCCGTCGGCCGCCCGGGCCGGGCCGCCACCGCGGCCGCGCTGCACCGGCTGATCCGCGAGCGCCGCCCCGACCTCGTCCACACCACTCGCCACACCGGGGCCCGGCGATCCGACCTGCTCGCCCGCGCCGCCGCGCTGACCGCACGGACGCCGGTGGTCACCAGCCTGGCCGATCCGCCGTCCGGCGCGGCGGGGCTCGGCCCGTCCCAGGCGCTGGACGCCGCGACCGCCCGGGGCACCCGCCGCTTCCACGCCCTCACCCGGCACGTCGCGGCGGCGACGGCGCAGCGTCTCCGTGTGCCCCGCCAGCGGATCGACGTCGTCCCGCACGGACGCGACCCGGAGCTGCTCGGCACCACGACCCCCGAGCGCCGGGCCGCCGTGCGCGGGGCGTTGGCCCTGCCCGGGGACGTGCCCGTCGTCCTCGTCGCCGCCGGCCAGCACCACCGCAAGGGCCTGGACGTGCTGCTCGACGCCTGGCCGGTGATCCGGCGCGCGGAGCCGGCGGCCGTCCTGTTGCTCGCGGGCGCCGAGGGCCCGGAGACGGCGCGGCTGCGCGCACTCGCCGATGCCGCCGGGGACGTCCGATTCCTCGGGCCGCGCGAGGACGTCGCCGACCTGATGGCCGCCGCCGACGCGGTCGCGGTGCCCGCGCGGCGGGACGGCCAGGGCGGTGCGGCGATCGAGGCGATGGGCATCGGCACGCCGCTGGTCTGCTCGGACCTGCCCGGGCTGCGCGAGACCGTCGGCTCCGGGGACTACGCCCGGCTCGTCCCCCCGGAGCGGCCCGCCGACCTCGCGGCGGCCATCGCCGACACGCTCGCGGACCGGTCGGCGGCCCGCGCGCGGGCGACGGCGGCCCGCGCGCGCTTCCTCACCTCGTTCACGCTGCACCAAGTGTCCGCCCAGATGGTCGAGTTCTACGAACGCTCGCTGCGCGTGCGACCGGTGTGAGGGACGGCGGCGCCCGGATCACGAGGTCACGCCCCCGGACCACCCGGCCGTGAACGGCGCCGGACGGCACCGGCCCCGTCGGATCGACCCGTACGCGGAGCGCCCGCGCGCCGACTGCGTACGGCCCGCTCCCGTTCGCGACCCGTTACGCGAATCGGGTGAACGCGGTTGGACCTCAGCCCCGACCGGTCGGCAGGATGTCCGGCCGGGGCGCCTCCGGGTACCCCATCTCCCCTCCCCCGTACGGATTTGGAGTACCCGGTGTTCAAGGGATTCCGCAGCTTCCTGCTGCGCGGAAACGTGGTGGACCTCGCGGTCGGCATCGTGATCGGCGCGGCCTTCACCGCCGTCGTCACCGGGTTCGTCACCGCCTTCCTCACTCCGCTCATCGGGGTCGCGACCGGCGCCGTCGGCGACTTCACCCAGAAGACCTTCGACGTCGCGGGCACCCGCTTCCCGTACGGCGTCTTCGTCAACGCGCTGATCGGCTTCGTCCTGATCGCCGCCGTCATCTACTTCGTCGTGGTGGTGCCGGTCGGCAAGCTGCAGGCCCGGTTCGAGGGGGGCGAGCCGGCGCCGGCCGCAAAGGTCGACTGCCCGGAGTGCCTGAGCGCGATCCCGGCCGCGGCGCGGCGCTGCTCGTTCTGCACCTCCGAGGTCGCCGGCCACCCCGGCCTCCCGGCCCAGGCCCAGGCGCTGCAGTCGCACTGACGGGGCACACCGGCGAGGCGCGCCGGCCGGGTGCGCCGGGTCGGACCCACTGCCCGGCCCGGCCTCGCACAAGTAGGGCCGCACGGGCGAGAAGTCGGCCCCCGCACGCGCTGACGGGGACTTTATCCCCGAAACATTCACGAGCCCCCGCCCACCCTCGGCGGGGGCTCGAACGCGCCCGCGCACGCCCCGTCCGTAAAAGTTTCTCCGCCAGGTCCCCGGCCCGTCATCGGCCAGTCACCACAAGGCCGCGCAGGTCGTGCGTCCGGGCGCTGTTCGATCGCTGACGGGGTGTCGAGGTTGTCCGGATCTGAACGCCGGTATGTCCGTTCTTCCTACTTTCGAAACCTTTGTGCGAGCGAAGACTGTGTAAACACTCGAACTGCTCCCCCTCCCGCTCTCCTCAGCAGGCGCATTGTGGGCTTACCGTATGCCCCATGACCTCGCCCCGCTCCTACGACGGAGTCGGCTACCCCTCTCCGTCCTTCTCCTCCGGCACGCCGATTTACGACAGCCTTGTCGCCGAACGCGGTGTCCCGCAGATCGCCCCCATCAATGTGCCGGCCGCCCTGCCGCCGGCCCTGTCGTCCGGGTACGGATCAAGCCTCGGCCCGTCCTACGACAACCGGTACGGCGCCGGCTACGAGAGCGCCGCCTCCAACCTCCCCGCCCTCCCGCCGGCCCGCCTCGCCCTCGGTCCCGGCCCGAGCAGCGCCCCCTCCGCCGGCCCCGCCACGGCGTACATCCCGGCGCAGTCCGCGCCGGCGTACGCCTCCGCGCCCCAGCCGCCCGTCCCCGGCTACGGCGGTCAGCAGGCGTACCAGCGTCCGCAGCCGCCGGCGCCCGGCTTCGCCCAGACCGCGAGCGGCGGTTACCAGCCGTCCGGCGGCCAGAGCTTCGGCGGCCAGAACACCTTCGTCGGCGGCCAGGGCGCCCAGCAGACGTTCGGCGCGCAGCCGATCGGCGGCCCGGGCGCGTTCGGTCCCGGCCAGCCGGGCCAGCAGCACGGCGGCCCGCAGAGCTTCGGCGGCCAGCAGTCGTTCAACGGCGCGGGCCAGACCGGCCCCGGCTTCCCCGGCCAGGGCGACCAGTCCTTCGGCGGCGGCCAGCTGCGCCCGGCCATGGCCCCGGTCGCGCCGGTGCGCCCGATGCAGCCGCAGCGTCCGGGCCCGTACGGCGAACCCGGTCAGTTCCAGCAGAACGGCTACCAACCGCAGGGCCAGGGCTACTGAGCCACTGACCTCCCAGGGCCGATTCCCCACGCGGCCCGCACCCGCACCACCTGAGTACCACCCGGCGCCCCCTGAACGCCGGGCGAACGGAGAAACGGGTCATCCACGGACCGCCCGGAACGCCCCCCACGGCGTCCGGGCGGTCCGTGCGCGTTCAAGGGGGCGCAGGCAAGGGGCGCGAAGGGGCGCACGCTCTGACGGGTATGCGGACCGACTGGCACGCCCACAGGTGCGCGCGCACGGGGGCGTCCGACCGGCGCGATCACGGCTGGCAGGATGGAGGGATGCAGCTCTCCGGACTCCACGTCTACCCCGTCAAGTCCATGTACCGCGTGAGCCCCGACAGCGCCCCCGTCGAACCCTGGGGCCTCGCCGGAGACCGCCGCTGGATGCTCGCCGACCCCACCGGGCGCTTCGTCAGCCAGCGCGATGACCCCGCCCTCGGCCAGATCCGCACCGGCCTCGGCCCGGACGGAACGCTGACCCTCACCGCACCCGGCGGCGACCGGATCGAGATCGCCGCCCCCACCGTCGCGGCCGGCGACCCGCTCGCCGAGGTCGAGGTCTGGGGCACTCGCTTCCGCGCCGCCGAGGCGCCCAAGGAGGCGCACGAGTGGATCGCCGAGCACCTCGGCGAGTACCGCCTGGTGCACCTGGACGACCCGCACGCCCGGCCCGTCGACCCGGAGTACGGCGAGCCCGGCGACACCGTCTCGATGGCAGACGGGTTCCCGCTGCTGCTCACCACCACCGCCTCGCTCGTCCGCCTCAACGAACTCGTCGCCGCCGCGCATCCCGACGGCCACGAGACGCTGCCGATGGAACGTTTCCGCCCCAACGTCGTGGTCGACGGCAGCGAACCGTGGGCCGAGGACGGCTGGCGCCGGATCCGGATCGGCGAGCTGACCTTCCGGGTCGTCAAGCCCTGCGGCCGCTGCGTCGTCACCACCACCGACCAGGAGAGCGGCGAACGGCGCGGCCCCGAACCGCTGCGCACCCTCGCCAAGCACCACCGGCTGCGCAAGCAGGCCGCGTTCGGCATGAACCTCATCCCCGAGCGGCCGGCTTCCACCGGTCTCCCGGGACAGGACGGCGACGTCCTCGGCACGCTGCGGCTCGGCGACCAGATCGAGGTCCTGGAGGACGGCCGGCAGTGGCCGGTCGACTCACGCGACTGAACTGAGCACCGACGCACGCGCTCCCGCGCGCACCACACGACCCACCGCCCCCACCGCACAACTCCCGCTCCGGAACCAGGAGTGTGTGCGCTCGTTGAACCCGGTGGGCGGAACATGTGGTGAAGACGGGATCCGCCGGTGCCCGCACGATCGCGGGCACCGGCCGGAGCACCCCCGCGGGCGCGCTACGGTGGGCGCACGGCCCGCGCACCCCCGCGCGCACGGCCCGATGATCGCCGGCTCGACGAAGGTGGGGACGACAGACCGTCATGGCTGAGCACAGGGTCCGGGTCACCCAGGACAGCGCATCCCGCTGGCGGCGCCGCGCCGGCGAGTACGACACGCTCGCGGAGGCCCTCGCCGCCGCCGAACCGGGCGACACCGTGACCGTCCGCCCCGGCACCTTCCGCGAGAACGTGCTGCTCGACAAGCCCGTGACGATCGTTCCGGCGCAGGGCCCCGGCACCGTCCGCATCGACCCGCCCTCCGGCGTGCCGCTGACCGTCACCGCCGCGGCCACCGTCCGCGACCTCGTCGTCGAGGGCGGCGACACCTCCGTCCCCGCCGTCCTCGTCACCGGCCCCCAGGCCACCCCCTCCTTCAGCGGCTGCCGCGTGGAGAGCCGTTCCGCCAGCGGGTTCGAGATCACCGGCGGCGCCCGCCCCACCCTGCGCGGCTGCGTCGTCGCCAACCCCGGCGGCCTCGGCCTGCGGCTGCGCGGCGAAGACACCGCCGCCGCGTTCGAGGACTGCGAGGTCGCCACCGCCGCGCAGGCCGGACTCGCCGTCCTGGGCGGCGCCACCGCCGCCCTCGAACGCTGCCGCGTCCACCACACCACCGGCGCCGGCGTCCTGCTCTCCGACCCCGGCAGCGCCGCCGAACTGACCGGCTGCGAGATCTACGAGATCCGCGGCAGCGGCGTCCAGGCCGAGGCCCAGGCCGGCGGCCGGCTCGTCGACTGCGAGATCCACCGCGTCACCGGCAACGGCCTGACCCTCGACGGCGAGGCCGAACTCACCCTCACCGGCTGCCGCGTCCACGACCTGCCCGAGAACGGTGCCGACCTGCGCGGCCGCGCCCGGCTCACCCTCTCCCACAGCACCGTCCGCGACTTCGGGCGCGGCGCGCTCTCCGTCTGGGACCAGGGCACCGAGGCCGTCGCCGAGTCCAGCCAGATCCACGGCTCCACCGGCGAGTACCCGGCGCTGTGGGTCAGCGACGGCGCCCGGCTCACCCTCACCGACTGCGCCCTGCACGACCTGCCGGACGCGCTGTTCGTCCTCGACCGGGACTCCGCCGCCACCGCCGACCGCTGCTCGTTCAGCCGGATCCGCAGCTCGGCGGTCTCCGTCAGCGGCGGCGCCGAGGTGACACTGACCGCCTGCCGGGTCCAGGAGGCCGGCACCGGACTGTGGTTCCGCGACCACGGCAGCGGCGGTATCCTCACCGACTGCGAGATCTCCGACGTCGCCACCGGCGTCATCGTCACCAAGGGCGCCGACCCGGTGCTGCGCGACTGCACCGTCCGCGCCAGCACCGACGCCGGGGTGTACGTCTCGGCCCAGGGACGCGGCACCTTCGAGGACTGCCGGGTCTCGCACGGCAAGGGCTTCGGCTTCCACATCATCGACGGCTGCCGGAGCCGACTCCTGCGCTGCCGGGCCGAACAGAACGAGCGGGCCGGCTTCGAGTTCTCCGAACCGGGGCCGGTCGCCGAGGGCTGCACCTCCGACGACGTCGGGCCGGCAGCGGGCGCGGCGCCGGGCGCCGCCTTCGGGACGGCCTCCGGGTCCGCCTTCGGAGCGGCCGCCGGAGCAACGGACGTACCCGCACCGCGCTCCGCCCAACTGGCCACCGCCGTAGCGGCGTTGGCCCCGCCCGCCGCCATGCCCGAGATCGCGCCGATCCCCGACTGCCGGCCCGCCGACGAGGCCCTCGCCGAACTCGACGCGCTCGTCGGCCTCGCCACCGTCAAAGAGGAGGTGCGCACCCTCATCGACCTGATCTCGGTCGGCCGGCGCCGCCGCCAGGCCGGGCTCAAGGCCCCCTCGCTGCGCCGGCACCTCGTCTTCACCGGCGCCCCAGGCACCGGCAAGACCACCGTCGCCCGCCTCTACGGCGAGATCCTCGCCTCCCTCGGCGTGCTCCAGCGCGGGCACCTCGTCGAGGTCGCCCGCGTCGACCTCGTCGGCGAACACATCGGCTCCACCGCGATCCGCACCGCCGCCGCCTTCGACCGCGCGCGCGGCGGCGTCCTCTTCATCGACGAGGCCTACGCGCTCGCCCCCGAGGACGGCGCCCGCGACTTCGGCCGGGAGGCGATCGACACCCTGGTCAAGCTCATGGAGGACCACCGGGACGAGGTCGTCGTCATCGTCGCCGGCTACACCGCCGAGATGGAACGCTTCCTCTCCGCCAACCCCGGCGTCTCGTCCCGCTTCTCACGCACCATCAGCTTCCCCGACTACTCGGCGGACGAGCTCCTCGACATCGCCCGCGCCCAGTGCGCCGAGCACGAGTACGCCCTCACCGAGGCCACCGAGGACGCGCTGCTGCGCCACTTCGCCACGATCGAGCGCGGCCCCAACTTCGGCAACGGGCGCACGGCCCGGCAGGTCTTCGAGACGATGGTCGAACGGCACGCGATGCGCGTCGCCCAGCTGGCCGACCCGTCGACCGAGGAGCTCCAGATCCTCGTCCCGGCCGATCTTCCGGCCGCCCGCACAATCTGACATACCATCACGACTCCTGTCCCGTGCACGCCGCCATACTGCTGGACGGCACGACAGCCGGCGACGAGGGAAACACGATGACGCACGCGGCAGGCGAACGTCCACCTCGATCCTGTTGGTACTGGCCGGAGTTGCCACCCGATCGTCCGGGAACAAGCCGGTCCTCGGCGCTCAGGGCGGGAACGGCCAGCCGGCCTTGGCCGCCAGCAGCGCAGGAGCCGCGGGGCGGCGCGGGTGCGCCCGGCAACTCGGGTGGCACGGGCAACTCGACTGCAGGAACCGCGACTTCACGAAGAAAACGGACATGGTGGTTGCCGCGCGCCCGTGGACCACTGGTACGGCGAGTCAGGTGCCGAGCCCTTCGTGATCCCGCCGCCGCCCGGAAACGGGCCCGTGGCACCGGGCTCCCCCCGGGCAAGTGCGTGCAGTTGGAGCAGCGCCGGGTCGAGCTGGCGCTGCGGGACGACGAGCACGACGGCGCTCCGAAGCGCACCGGGATCGACCTCGCCGACGGGCGGGCGGTGATCCGGCAGGGCGGGGGCGCAGCGGGGCGGCGGGGAGCGGGAGCAACGGACGAACCAGCGACGGCTGACAGCTGACAGATGACAGATTTCGAAATCTGTCATCTGTCAGCCGTTCGCCCTGCCCCGTCACCCCACCCAGGCCCCGCCCGCCAGGAACGACTCCAGGGCGGCCCGGTACGGCGCGATGTCGATCCGCTCGCCGGCCAGCCAGTCGTCGGAGTAGTACTTGTCCAGGTAGCGGTCGCCCGGGTCGCAGATCAGGCTGACGACGCTGCCGTGCCGACCGGCCGCCCGCATCTCAGCGACGATCTTCAGCGCACTCCACAGCCCCGTCCCGGTGGAGGCGCCCGCCTTCTTCCCGAGCACCCGCTCCAGCACCCGCACCGCCGCGACCGAGGCCGCGTCCGGCACCTTCATCATCCGGTCGATCGCGCCGGGCACGAAGCTGGGCTCCATCCGGGGCCGCCCGATGCCCTCGATCCGCGAACCGCTCACGCACACCGCGTCCGGGTCGTGGTCCACCCAGCCGTCGAAGAAGCAGGAGTTCTCCGGGTCCGCGACGCAGATCCGGGTGTCGTACTGCATGTAGTGGACGTAGCGGGCGATGGTCGCCGAGGTGCCGCCCGTCCCGGCGGTCGCGACGATCCAGGCAGGCTCCGGGTGCGGCTCCAGCTGGAGCTGGGCGAAGACCGACTCGGCGATGTTGTTGTTGCCGCGCCAGTCGGTGGCGCGCTCGGCGTAGGTGAACTGGTCCATGTAGTGGCCGCCGGTCTCCTCGGCGAGCCGCGCGGACGCCTCGTACACCTCGTCCGAGCGCTCCACCAGGTGGCACTCGCCGCCGTGGAACTCGATCAGGTCGATCTTGGCCTGACTGGTGCTCTTGGCCATCACCGCGATGAACGGCACCCCGACGAGCTGCGCGAAGTACGCCTCGGACACGGCCGTGGAACCGCTGGAGGCCTCGATCACCGGCTTACCCGGGCGGATCCAGCCGTTGCAGAGCCCGTAGAGGAAGAGCGAGCGGGCGAGGCGGTGCTTCAGCGAGCCGGTCGGGTGGGTGGACTCGTCCTTGAGGTAGAGGTCGATCCCCCACTCGGCCGGGAGCGGGAAGCGCAGGAGGTGTGTGTCGGCGGAGCGGTTGGCATCGGCCTGGACCTTGCGCACCGCCTCCTTGAGCCAGGCCCGGTAGTCCGCGTCGGAGCGGTCGACGTCGACGGTCGGCTCGATGCCGCGTCCGACGCCCGGCATGATGCCCGGTTCGGCGCCCAGCTCGGTGCTCATGGTCACTCTCCTCGTCTTGACCCCCCTCTGCTCACTACGAGTGTATGAGAGTCACGATAAGTGACAATTTTCGGAGCACCAGCTTCCGCTTATCCCTGTCCGCTCCCCCTGCCCGCTCCCCTGCCCCGATCAACCGCCCGAGCCGCCGCCCCGCAAACCGCAGGACCGCAGGACCGCTGTCAGCCCACCTGCACCGACTGCGGGTCCGCCAGGTACGGCCGCCACGCCAGTTCCGCCGCGCCGGCGAGCGCACTGTCCGCCAGCTCCGCGCCGACGATCGGCACCCGTCCGCTGCGCCCCCACAGGCAGCGCTCGGCGACGACCGCGCGCAGCCGCTCGGGCGCCGCTTCCAGCAGGTCGAGGTGGAGGCCACTGAGCACGACACGGTCCGGGTTGAGAATGTTGGCGACGCCGGCCAGCCCGAGCCCGAGCCGGTCGATGACGTGCTCGACCGCAGCCCGCGCGCGCTCGTCGGTCGCCGCGGCCCGGCACAGGTCGCGCGCCTGGTCGAGCATCGCGCGCCCCGGCTCGGGGGTGAGCCCGGCGGCAGCGAACAGTGCGTCCGGGTCGGTTTCCGCGTTGAGGCAGCCGCGGTTGCCGCACGCGCAGGGCCGGCCCTGCGGATCAACCGTGAGATGGCCGACCTCCAGCGCGAGCCCGGCACTTCCGGTGTGCAGCCGCCCGTCGATGACCAGCGCACCGCCGACGCCGCTGTGCCCGGACGTGACGAGGAGCAGGTGACGGGCACCGCGACCGGCTCCGTGGCGGTACTCGGCGAGCGCGGCGAGGTTGGCGTCGTTCGCGATCGCGGTGGGCAACGGGTCCAGCGCGTGCGGGCCGTGGTCGGCGCGGCCGACCTCGACGTCGTACAGGTCCGCCACGGGCGTGCCGCTCGGCCAGGCGAAGTGCAGGGCGGCGAGCGCCGTACCGTCCGGCTCGGTGACCGGGTTGGGCAGCGCGAGCGCGGCGCCGAGGCAGCGGCGGCCGGTGGAGCGGGCGAGCTCGGCGCCCGCCTGGGCGACGGCGCGCAGCATCCGGACCGGGTCGGTCGCGGCGGGCAGCGGCAGGTGGACCGGCGGATCGAGGAGCCCGCCGAGCCCGGCCAGCGTGACGCTCAGCCCGTCCGTGTGGATCTGCCCAGCGATCACCACGGGGCCCTGCGGGTCGATCGCGAGCCGGTGCGACGGCCGCCCGCGTCCGCCACCCGCAGGACGGGAGTCGACCGTGATCAGGCCCAGCGCCTCCAGCTCGGCCGTGACGGCGCCGGCGGTCGCGCGCGTGACGTCCAGCGCCCGGGTGAGCGCGGAACGGGTCGGCGTCTGACCGGTGTGGATGAGCGAGAGCGCGGGGCCGAGCAGCGTCCGACCGCGATCGGGGGCGGCACGGCGGTGGGCGTCGCGCTGCGCCTCGGAGTCGGTCCCGGGGCCCGCTTTCGCACTTGATGATGAGAGCTGCACGACCCTATTGTGACTTTGTGCCGCTTCGAAACAAAATCCGCGCCTCTGCCCCCACCGACCGGACCTCCCACCAGTCTCGCAGCACACCCCCGCGAACGGACAGCCCCTGGAGCCCGGCGCGCCTCGCGCTGACCGCGTTCTTCGCCGTCGACGGCTTCCTCTTCGCCACCTGGGTGGTCCGGATCCCGGACGTCCGCAGCCAGGTCAACGCCTCGCACAGCGCCCTCGGACTCGCCCTGCTCTGCCTGTCGATCGGCGCCGTCCTCACCATGCCGGTGGTCGGCCGGCTCTGCCTGCGGTACGGCTCGCGGCCGATCACCGTGGGCTCGCTCGCCCTGCTCAGCCTCGCCGTGCCACTGCCCGCGCACACCCACTCGGTGGCCGCGCTCGGCGGTGTCCTGCTGCTGTTCGGCGCGGGGTACGGCGGCGCGAACGTCGCCATGAACAGCGCCGCCGTCGACCTGGTCGCACAGCTCAGGCGGCCCGTCATGCCCAGCTTCCACGCCGGGTACAGCCTCGGCGGCCTGGTCGGCGCGGGCGTCGGCGGCCTCCTCGCGGGCACCCTCAGCGCCTCCTGGACGCTCGCCCTCGGCGGGCTGCTCGGCCTCGTGATCACGGCGGCGGCGGGCGTCGTCCTGCTGCGCAGCCCGGACGCGCCGCAGGTCTCGGGCGGGAGCAGCGCGAACGAGACCGGTGGCGCCGCTCCGCGCGCCGGGCTGATCGTCGTCCTGCTGGGCCTCACCGCCCTGTGCACCGCGTACGGAGAGGGCGCGATCGCCGACTGGACGACGCTCCACCTCACCGACGACGTGCACGCGAGCGCCGGGACGGCCGCCGCGGGCTACGCGGCGTACGCGTTCGCGATGACCAGCGGGCGAGTCGGCGGCACCTGGCTGTCCATCAGGCTCGGGCAGACCCGGCTGATGTTCCTGGGCGGCCTGACCGCGGCGGTCGGCATGCTGGCCGCCGCGCTCGCGCCGTCGGTGCCGTTCGCCATCGGCGGGTTCGTCCTGGTCGGACTCGGCCTGGCCAACCTGTTCCCGCTCGCCATCGCCCGGGCGGGCTCGGCCGGCGGGCCGCAGGGCGTCGCGCTCGCATCGACGCTCGGGTACGGCGGGATGCTGATCGGGCCGGTGGTCATCGGCTTCCTGGCCGACGCGGCCGGCCTGCCGCTCGCCCTCACCACCGTGGCGGTCGCGGCGGCGGCAGGGGCCCTCCTGCCGCTGACGGTGCGGCGGCACTGACGACGGACCACGAACAGATGACAACTGACAGATTTCAACATCTGTCATCTGTCTGCTGTCATCTGTTCGCCGCTGGCCGTCCGCCGTCACCCACCCCACCCGCAGTGGCATGATGCCGCCCATGACGACCACCGGGCGGATCGAGACACTCCGGGCGAGCGAGCGCCCGGCCACGGCATGGCTCAACGGGGGCGGGGTGACCCGGGAGGTCGCCGGTTTCCCCGCCGGGGCCGCGCTGGACGGCTTCGAGTGGCGGGTCAGCCTGGCAGACGTCGACGCCGCCGGCCCGTTCTCCCCGTTCCCCGGCATCGACCGGGTGATCACCCTGGTCGAGGGCCCCGGCATGGTGCTCACGGTCGACGGATCCGAGCACCGGATCGACACGCCCTACCGGCCGTTCGCCTTCCCCGGCGACGCCACCACGGACTGCCGCCTGCTCGCCGGCCCGGTGGTCGACTTCAACGTGATGACCCGTCGCGGAAAGGTCACCGCCGAGGTCGATCTCGTGACAGAGCCCGCATCCGCCGACGTGCCGCCTGGCGGCTCCGTCCTCGTGGTCTGCCTCGCCGGCTCCACCATCATCGACGCCTCGACCGACGCCTCGGCCAACACCGCCACCGCCACCGACCTCGCCCGCTACGACGCCGCCCTGCTCCGGTACCCCGGCCCGCTCCGGCTCCAGCCCGACGGCGTCACCGCCGTCATCACGTTCCGCCCCGCCGTCTGACGGCGCCGGACGTCAGGCGCCCGGCCCCACCCTCAGGCCGACTCACCCGGCAGCCGCAGGTCCCACCCCACCAGGGCGCGCAGCTGTTCCGCCGTCACACCGTCCGGCACCGGCTGCGGCGGCTCGTGGCGCAGCGGCGGCTGCCAGCCGTCCTCGGGAGTCCAGCGCCGCACGACCTTGGCCGGCGCGCCCGCGACGACGCTGTGGTCGGGCACCTCACCGCGCACCACCGCGCCCGCGGCCACGACCACGTTCCGGCCGATCCGGGCGCCCGGCAGGATCACCGCGCCGGTGCCGATCCAGCTGCCCGAACCGATCTCGACGGGCTCGTTGCGCGGCCACTGCTTGCCGATCGGCAGGTCGGTGTCGCGGTACTCGTGCGCCTGGTCGGAGATGTAGACGCCGGGCCCGGTCCACACGTCGTCGCCGAGGACGATCGACTGGTGCCCGACGATGTGGCTGTCGCGGCCTATCACGCAGCCGCCGCCGATCCGCACGATCGGATCGGGCCCGAGGTCGAGGCCGGGCAGGAAGCCGGCGCTGATGGTCACCCGTTCGCCGATGATCGAGAACGGTCCGATCGTGATCCACTGCTCGTTGAACACCGCCCCGAGCGGGAACGCGAGCGTCGTCCCGTCCCCCAACTCTCCGAAGCGGTAAGGGCCAGGGTTCTGGTTGCTGACCGCACCGGTTCGCTGCACCCAGCGCCAGCCCCGGTGGACGAGGCGTCCGGCTGCGCGCCGGCCGCCGGCCCGGACGGCGGAGACGAGGGAACGGGTTTTCGGCATGCGCTCACGTTACCGGCCCGTAGGGTCCGTCCGGCCGCCGGGCGGCCAACATCACACCCGGCCCACACGCCCCACCCGCACCCCGGCCTGCACGCACCGCGCCGCACGGCACGCCCGCACGCACCGCACCGCACGGCACCGCGCCGCACCGCACCGCACCGCACCGCATGCCACACCCGCACGCACGCCCCACCCCCCGCCCCTCAACCCCCGCGCCCCGCACGTACATCCGCCCCCGATCACCCCGACCCGATCGCCCTGCCCCGACGTCCGCCGGCCGTGGAACACTCCGGACCATGGACATCTCCGAGCACATCGACGCCCTGCGCCTCGAAGGCGCCCTGCTGGCCGACGCCGCCGCCCGCGCCGGCCTCACCGCCCCCGTCCCGACCTGCCCGGACTGGCAGGTCTCCGACCTCCTGCGGCACATCGGCACGGTCCACCGCTGGGCCGCCGCCCACCCCGGCCGGGGCCTGCGGGAGCCGCTCGACCTGAACGGCGGGAGCGAGCCGGTCGGCCCGGCGCCGTCCGACGCGGCGCTGCTCGACTGGTACCGCGAGGGCCACGCCGCCCTGGTGGACACGCTGGTGGCCGCGCCCGCCGACGTCGACTGCTGGTCCTTCCTCCCCGCGCCCAGCCCACTGGCGTTCTGGGCCCGCCGCCAGGCGCACGAGACGGCCGTCCACCGCCTCGACGCCGACGCGGCGGCCGGCACCGAGGGCCCGCGGGCGGACACCGCGCTCGCCCTGGACGGCGTCGACGAGCTGCTGCGCGGCTTCCTCGTCCGCCCGCGCTCGAAGCTGCGCAGCGAGGAGCCCCGGACCGTCCTGGTCCGGGCCACCGACGGCCCCGGCGCCTGGCGGGTGACGATCAGCCAGGCGCCGGTGGTGACCGTCACCGCGGACGCGCCGAACGGCCCGAACCACCCGGACGAACCGGGAGCCCCGGCCGAGCCCGCCGACCTGACCATCGCCGGCCCGGCCCACGAGCTCTACCCGCTGCTCTGGAACCGCCTCCCGGCCGACCGCGCCGGAGCCACCACGTACACCGGGGACGAGGACCTGCTGCGCCTGTGGCGCGAGACGGCCGGCATCGGCTGAGGACCGGTCCGGTCGCACGGCGGAACGGCCCGCCCCGTCAGCGCACCCAGCGCGCGGGCCGCTTCTCCAGGAACGCCCGCATCCCCTCCTGCGCCTCCGCCGAGCCGAACAGCCGCGCCGACAGCTCCACCAGCTCGTCCGCGTCGCGCTCGAAGGAGCGCACGACCTCGGCGTTCGCCAGCCGCTTGGACTCCGCGAGCCCCTGCGGCGAGCCCTGGCGCAGCGCGTCCAGCAGCTCCTTCAGCGCGGTGCCGGTGTCCTCGGCGGACGCCGTGGCGCGGGTGATCAGCCCGATCCGCGCGGCCTCGGCGGCGTCGAAGACCTCGCCGGTGAGGTAGTAGCGCGAGGCGGCGCGCGGGTCGAGCTTGGGGCGCAGCGGCAGGGAGATGACGGCGGGCGCGAGGCCGAGCCGGACCTCGGTGAACGCGAAGGTGGCGGCGGGGCCGGCGACGGCGAGGTCGGCCGCGCCGACCAGGCCGAGGCCGCCGGCCCGCACGTGCCCGTCGATCACGGCGATCACCGGCTTCGCGCAGTCCACGATCGCCCGCTGGAGCTCGACCAGACCGCGGGGGCCGACCGTCGGGTCGGCGCCGGTGGCCTCGGACAGGTCCGCGCCCGCACAGAACACCTTGCCGGTGTGCCCGAGCACCACCGCCCGGACGTCCGGGTCGGCCGCGGCGAGCGCCAGGCCGGCGTGCAGCTCGGCCATCAGGCGGGTGGAGAGCGCGTTGCGGTTGTGCGGCGAGTCGAGGGTCAGGGTGGTGACGGCGTCGGCGGTGGTGACGTGGACGAACGGCGCTTCTCTGGTCATCGGCGGGGCCTGCTTTCCGGCTGAGGGTGGGTCGGACCGCGGGCGCCGTCCGGGGTGCCCGGACGGCGCCCGCACGACTCTGGCACGCCCACCCGTCCCTCGGCCAGAGCCGCCGGGGACGCATTGGGCGGAAAACCCGTGGTGGGCGCCACACCGCCGGCGGCACCATCGACGCCATGAGCACCATGAACGCCCCCACCCCCGCCCCCACCCCCGCGACCGGGGCCGGGGCCGGGGCCGCCGGCACCGTCCTGCTCCTCGCGCCCCGGATCAACGAGACCGGCCTCCAGTTGCGCACCGCCGCCGGCCGCCGTGGCCTGCGCGCGTTCACGGCGACGTCGTGGCGGGCCCCGGAGGAACTGCTCGGTTCGACGGCGCCCGTGCACGTGTACGGCGGGCCGCTGTTCGGCGACGCCGTCGGACGGGCGCTCGGGCTCGCGCTCCTGGAGCCGGCCGCCACCTGGCTCGGCGACCTGCCGCGCGAGCTGACCGGGCGCCGGGTGTCCTGCACGACGCTCGCCGAGGCGCGGAAGCTGCGCGGTCCCGCGTTCGTCAAGCCGCCGGCGGACAAGGTGTTCGCCGCCCGCGTCTACGAGGACGGTGCCGCACTGCCGGGGCCCGGAGTGCTGGACGGCGACACGCCGGTGCAGGTGAGCGAGGTGGTGCGGTTCCGGCGCGAGTACCGGCTGTTCGTGCTCGATGGCACCGTCCGGGCCGCATCCCGGTACGCGGTGGACGGGGAGCTGAGCGTCGCGCCGCTCGGCGCGGACGCGGGCGAGGTCCTCGCGTTCGCCGCCGACGTCCTCGCCGCCGGCGGGCCCGCTCTGCCCAGCGCCGCCGTGGTGGACGTCGGCCCGACGGACGGAGGTTGGGCCGTGGTCGAGGCCAACGCGGCCTGGGCCAGCGGCGGTTACGCCGCCGACCCGGACGGCGTCCTGGACGTCGTGCTGCGCGCAGCCGGACCCCTCGCGCAACTCCCCGCGGCCGACCGCCCGTTCCTGCGCGACCTGCCCGAGATCGTCCGCTGATCCCGGGCGCGGTCGCGCGTCCCCGGGCCGCCCCACCCGCGCACGGCGCGCTCTTGCGGCGAAAGGAGCGAAAGGAGGAATGGAGGGTGCGGCGGCGTCCCGCCATGCGCCACGATGGCCCGCATGACCACCAACCACCACCTCACCCACATCACCGAGCCGCCCGGCGTCGCCCCCGGCACCGGCTACACCCAGGTCGTCACCGGTACCGGCCGCCTGGTCCAGGTCTCCGGCCAGGTGGCCTTCGACGAGCACCGCAACCTCGTCGGCGTGGGCGACCCGAAGGCGCAGGCGCGGCAGGTGTTCGAGAACCTGCGCCGCTGCCTGGCCGCGGCCGGCGCCGGCTTCGACGACGTCGTGAAGTTCACCATCTTCGTCACCGACATCGCCTACCTGCCCGCCATCCGCGAGGCCCGCGACGAGCACGTGAACACCGCCAACCCGCCGGCCAGTTCCGCGGTGCAGGTCGCGGCGCTGTTCCTGCCCGAGGTGCTGATCGAGATCGAGGCATTCGCCCTCGTCCAGGAGTAGGCACCACCACCGGCCCACCCCGGGCCCACCCCGGGCCGCCGAGACCTCGCCACACTCCTCGTTCCCGCCGTCCGGCCCACCGGACGGCGGGAACCGTGGCGAGTCCCGCCCCCACCCACGACGCGACCACTCAACTCCCCAGTGGTTCAGACCTGTTGACGCATTGGTCCAGTCCTCCTACAGTGCCCATGCCCCGCCTCCCGACGGCGCGGGCACCGATCGCACACGGATCACCAGCACCGGTTCTACTCCACCCTGTCCAACCCCCACAGACACAGGGAGAACCATGTCCGCTCGATCCCGGGCGGGGCGCCCACGCGCGCGCAGCAGGCTGCTCGCGCTGCTCTCCGTCCTGCTCCTCCCCCTCGCCGCACTCACCGCGCTGGCCGCCCCGGCCCAGGCCGCGGGCAAGCTGACCGCCGCCTTCACCACCGCCGACAACGGTTCGTGGTGGCAGGGCACGTACGTCGTCCGCAACGACAACGCGGCCGCCGTCACCGGCTGGACGCTGGAGTTCGACCTCCCGGCCGGTGTCACCATCGGCAACACCTACAACGGAACGGCCACCGTGAACGGCCGGCACGTCACGGCCACCAACGCGTTCTACAACGCGACCGTCCCCGCGCACGGCACCACCGAGCCGTACAGCTTCTGGTTCGTCGGCAGCGGCCCCGTCGCCACGCCCCTCAACTGCCGTGTCAACGGGGACAAGTGCGACGGCAGCGCCGATGTCCCGCCGTCCGCGCCCGGCACGCCGACCGTCACCGAGTCGACCGCGCACACCCTCACGCTCGGCTGGCCGGCCGCGACCGCCGGCGACTTCCCCGTCGCCTCGTACGACGTGCTGAACGGCGCCACCGTCGTCGGCTCCAGCACCACCACCAGCGCCGTGGTCACGGGCCTCGCCCCGGCCACCACCTACACGCTCGCCGTCCGCGCCAAGGACACCCGCGGCAACGCGAGCGGGCCCAGCGCGCCCGTCACCGCCGCCACCTTCGACCCGTCGACCGACCCGAATCCGCCCACGGCACCGGCCAACCTCCGTGCCACGGAAGTGAGTTCGTCCGACGTCACACTCGCCTGGAACGCCTCGGCCGACAGCGTCCGCGTCGCCGCGTACGACGTCTACCAGGGCGGCACCCTCGCGGTGACGGTCGGCGGGAGCACGCTCACGGCCACCGTCGGCGGCCTCTCCCCTTCCACCGCCTACACGTTCACCGTCAAGGCCCGCAATCCGGCCGACGTCTCCTCACCCGCGTCCGCACCGCTCGCCGTCACCACCTCCGACCTGGTCGGCGCCGGGAAGTACGCCCGCGTCGGCTACTTCGTGCAGTGGGGCATCTACGGCCGCCAGTACTTCGTCAAGAACCTCGACACCTCCGGCAGCGCCGCCAAGCTCGACGTCGTCAACTACGCCTTCGAGAACATCGATCCGACCAACCTGACCTGCCTCGCCGGCGTCACCAAGGGCACCACGTCCAACCCCCAGGACCCCGACCAGGGGACGGGCGCGGGCGACGCCGACGCCGACTACGCCCGCCCGATGAGCGCCGACCAGTCGGTGGACGGCGTCGCCGACGACGGCTGGGGCAAACTCCGCGGCAACTTCAACCAGTTGAAGAAGCTCAAGGCCAAGTACCCGAACCTGAAGGTGGTCGTCTCACTCGGCGGCTGGACGTACTCCAAGTTCTTCTCGGACGTCGCCGCGAGCGACGCCTCCCGGCAGAAGTTCGTCCGGTCCTGCATCGACGTGTGGATCAAGGGCGACCTGCCCGCCTACAACGGCGCGGGCGGCCCCGGCACGGCGGCCGGGATCTTCGACGGCATCGACCTCGACTGGGAGTGGCCCGGCTCCGGCGACGGCCACGCCGGCAACCACTGGAGCGCCGGCGACAAGGCCGGCCTGACCCTGCTGCTGGCCGAGTTCCGCAAGCAGCTCGACGCGCTGGGCGGCCCGCACCGGCTGCTCACCGCCTTCACCCCGGCCGACCCGGCGAAGATCGGCGCGGGCTGGGACCTCACGAAGATCTTCGGTTCCCTCGACATCGCCAACGTCCAGGGCTACGACTTCCACGGCTCCGGCAGCGACAACTCGTGGGAGCCCAACCGCACCGGCCACCAGGCCAACCTCAACGCCGACCCCAAGGACCCGTACCCGTCCCACTTCAGCGTGGACGCGGCGGTCCAGGCCTACCTCGGGGCCGGCGTCAACCCGCGCAAGCTCACCATCGGCTTCCCGTTCTACGGCCGCGGCTGGCAGGGCGTGGCCGACGGCGGCGCGTCCGGCGCCTGGCAGTCCGCGAACGGGGCGGCACCGGGCCAGTTCGCGGAGGAGGCCGGCACCCGCGGGTACGACAACCTCATCAGCAGCGTCCCCGACCTGACCGTCCACCACGACCCGCAGGCCGTCGCGACCTACGGCTACACGGGCGCCGGCGACCAGTGGTGGACGTTCGACGACGCCTGGTCGATCGCCGGGAAGACGGCCTACCTCAAGTCCAAGAACCTCCTGGGCGGCATGATCTGGGAGATGTCCGGCGACACCCCGACCGGCACCCTGATGTCCGCGATCGACACCGGTCTCCGGTAACCGGGCCCGGCACCCTGCCGGGACACTCGACGCGCCCCTCCCCACAGGAATCCCCACGGGAATCCCCACGAGAATCCCCACGAGAACGGAGCCGGGGCCGGCGCTCCCTCCGAGGAACGCCGGCCCCGACCCGTCCCACGCGACTACGGGACTACGCGACTACGCGACGTCGGGACCAGAGGACTAGCGCGAGGCCAGCGCCGACAGCCTGCGCGCCGCGCGGTACTCGCGCAGCACCTGGGCGAAGGTCGTGTGCCCCTGGGTCGTGCGGGCGAAGGCACGCCAGGCGGCCGGCACCAGGCAGACCGCGGCGTGGAACAGGTACGGCCGGCGCTCGAAGGCCGCCAGCAGCTGCTTGCCCGCCCGCATCTCCACGCCCAGGCCCGCCTTGATGGCGAACGCGTAGTTGAGCGCCTCGCGCCGCACCCCGGCCGCGTCGCCCGCCTCGGCAACCTTCACGGCCCACTCGCCGGCCAGCCGGCCCGAGCGCAGCGCGTACGAGATGCCCTCGCGGGTCCACGGCTCCAGCAGGCCGGCCGCGTCCCCGGCGACCAGCACCCGGCCGCGCGAGAGCGGCGAGTCCTCGGCCCGGCAGCGGGTCAGGTGGCCGGACTCGACGCTCGGCGTGAAGCCGGACAGGCCCAGCCGCCGGACGTAGTCGGCGAGGTACTGCTTCGTCCCCTCCCCGTCGCCGCGCGCCGAGATGACGCCGACGGTCAGGCTGCTCGACTCGGTCTTCGGGAAGACCCAGCCGTAACTGCCGGGCAGCGGACCCCAGTCGAGGTGGATCCGGCCCGCCCAGTCGGCGGCGACCTGCGGCGGCACCGGGATCTCCGCCTCCAGGCCCAGGTCGACCTGGTCGAAGGTGACGCCCACGTGCCGGCCGATCCGGCTGGCGCTGCCGTCCGCGCCGACCACCGCGCGCGCCTCGAACCGGCGTCCGTCGGCAGCCGTCACCAGCGCCGTGCGGTGGTCCCCGCCGCGCTGTTCGACGCCGGTGACGGTCACGCCGGTGACCATCACGGCGCCCGCCTGCTTGGCCGCCTGCACCAGGCGCAGGTCGAACTCGTCGCGGTTGACCAGGCCGAACAGCATCCGCTTCGAGCGCTGCGTCCGGGTGTACCGCCCCCGGTAGGCGAAGGTGACGGCGTGCACGCGGTCCTGGAGGGGCAACCGGAAGTCCGGCGGCAGGCTGTCCCGGGAGGGGCCGATGATCCCGCCGCCGCAGGTCTTGTAGCGGGGGTGCTCGGCCTTGTCGAGCAGCAGCACCCGGCGGCCCTGGACGGCGGCGGCGTGCGCGGCCGAGGCCCCGGCCGGTCCGGCGCCGACCACCACGACGTCCCAGACGCCGCCGACCGCGTCGAGCGCGTCGGCTGCGTCACCCGGGTCCAGCGCGCCGGACCGCGGATCCGACGGACCGTCGGAAGGCCGGACGAGTCTCTCGGGCGCCTCGGACGCTTCCGACGCCTCGGACGCCGTCGGCAGTTCGGACGCCTCGGCGTCGAGCGGGCTGCGGGAATCGGAGCTTCCGGAGTCAGTCACGTCGAGCAATCCTATGCGTCCGCACCGGTCCCTGCCGAGCCGCACCACACCGCCGCGACCTCCCTGCGCCCGTCCCGAACCCGCACCCCACCCCCACCGCACCCGCCCCGCGCCCGCCGCTCCGCCTATGATCGGCGGTACCCCAACCGCCCGTACCCGCCCGGACCATCCCTCGGGCGGCCCCGTCCCCGGAGAAGCCCCGATGTCACAGCCCCTGGCCGACGCCGTCCGGTCGCTGATGGACCGCGCCCGCACCGACCTCGCCGAGCTGGTCGCCTTCCCGTCGGTCGCCGACCCGCGCCAGTTCCCGGTCGAGGAGTGCGAGAAGGCCGCGCGCTGGACCGCCGAGGCGTTCGCCGCCGAGGGCCTGACCAACGTGCAGCTGATCGACACCCCGGACGGCACGCAGTCCGTCTACGCCGAGCTCCCGGGACCCGAGGGAGCGCCGACGGTCCTGCTCTACTCGCACTACGACGTCCAGCCGCCGCTCGACGAGGACGCCTGGCTGAGCCCCGCCTTCGAACTGACCGAGCGTGACGGCCGCTGGTACGGCCGCGGCGCGGCCGACTGCAAGGGCAACATCCTGATGCACCTGACCGCCCTGCGCGCCCTGCGTCAGGTGTACGGCGACGCGTACCCGGTCGGCCTGAAGATCATCGTCGAGGGCTCGGAGGAGCAGGGCACCGGCGGCCTCCAGCAGTACGCCGAGGCGCACCCGGAGCTGCTCGCCGCCGACGTCATCGTCATCGGCGACACCGGCAACTTCGCCCCCGGCCTGCCCACCGTCACGGCGTCGCTGCGCGGCATGACGGTCGTCGAGGTCTCCCTCACCACCCTCGCCGGCAACCTGCACTCCGGCGCCTTCGGCGGCGCCGCCCCGGACGCGCTGCAGTCCCTCGTGAAGGTGCTCGCCTCCCTGCACGACGAGAACGGAGACGTCGCCGTCGCCGGGCTGGCCACCGACCAGACCTGGGAGGGTGTGCAGTACCCGGAGGAGCAGTTCCGCGCCGATGCCAAGGTGCTGGACGGCGTCGCCCTCACCGGCACCGGCTCCGTCGCCGACCGGCTCTGGGCCCGCCCGTCCGTCACCGTCCTCGGCATCGACGCCCCGCCGGTGATCGGCGCGACCTCGTCCGTGCAGGCCGCCGCCAAGGCGCTCGTGAGCCTGCGGGTGCCGCCGGGCACCGACTCGGCCGCCGCCCAGGACCTGCTGGTCGCCCACCTGGAGGCGAACGTGCCGCTCGGCGCACACCTGACGGTCGAGCGCCAGGGCAACGGCGCGGCGTTCAGCGCCGACACCACCGGCCCGGCCTACGAGGCGATGGGCAAGGCGATGGCCGAGGCCTTCGGAACCCCGATGGTCGTCTCCGGCGAGGGCGGCTCGATCCCGCTCTGCGACACGCTGCGCACGCTGTACCCGCAGGCCGAGATCGTGCTGATCGGCGTGGAGGAGCCGACCACCCAGATCCACGCGGTCAACGAGAGCGTGGACCCGAAGGAGCTGGAGCTGATGGCCCTCAGCGAGGCCCTGTTCCTGCGTCACTACGCCGAACTGCGCTCCGCCTGACGGACGTCGTGCCCGCCCCCGCGGCGGGCACCCGCCGCCCGGACGACGCACCGGCGGGCGCACCGGACCGTGCCCCCGGGGACGCACCGGACACCGCGCCCGCCGACCGGCCGGCGGCTGCACCCAGTCGCCGGCCCCTGGCCGCCACCACGGCCGCGACGGCCGCCGCGTAGCCGGCCGCACCCACCACGAGCCCGGCCCCGGCGCCGAAGCAGAACTCCGGGATCAGCCCGCGCCGCAACGGGCTGATCCGCTGCGCCACCCCGGCCGCCGTCGCCAGGCCCAGCGCCACGACGGCGGCCCTCCGGCCCGTCCGCGAGAGCGCGACGGCGGGCCGCACCGGCTCGACGGACCGCGCCGCGCGCACCGCCCAGCCACCGACGGCCGCGAGCGCGAGGGCCGAACTCCCGTACTGCAGAGCCGAGTAGAGCGGCACCCCGGTGACCTCCCGGTCAAGCACCGGCAGCAGCCGCACCCCCAGCCGCCCCTCGTGGGTGAAGGCGTCCCACCCCACGTGCGTGGCCGCGCCGACTGCCGCCGACACCGCGAACCACCCCGCCCGTGCCGCAATGTCCGGGTCGCCACGGCGCACCGCCGCCACCACGCCACCGCGCGGGACCGTCAGCGCCTCCGCCACGCCCGCCCACCGCTCGGGCAGCAGCGCCACCAGCGGCCCCCGCAGCAGCCCGTGCCAGCCCGCCACCAGCGCGCCCGCGACCACCACGTCCAGCGTCGGCACCGCCCACCACCGGTGCGTCAACCCGCCGTGCCCGTACACCCCGGGCAGCAGGGACTCGGCGAAGAACGGCACGTCGGGCGCCATCGACCCGGCGACCAGCGCCGACGCCACGAGCGGCCCGCGCTCCCCGGCGGCGCGCAGCAGGGGCAGGACGGCGGCGGGGTGGCTGAACGTGAACGGCATGCGCCCATCCTGCCCGCTCCCGTCCCGGCCCGCCGACCGCCCACGCCCTACCGTTCCGGGGCGCTCCGCCGTTCCGGGGGCTCCGCCGTTCCGAGGCCTCCGCCGCCCCCGCCGCCCCTCGCCCCCGCCCTGCCTACGCCGCGTCCGCCGCCCTGGCCAGCCCCACCGCGACCCGCCGCCCCGCCTCCAGGTACCGCAGCTCCCCACTGCGCCGGGCGTCCAGGGTCGCGGCCAGCCGCCGGTACCGGCTCGGCGGCAGCAGGTCGGCGGCCTCGTCCAGCGTGACGAAGCGGCAGTTCCGCAGCTCCTCCCGCTGGAGCAGGAGCCCCTGCCGGGCAGTGGCGTCCAGCAGCCCGCCGTCGTACATGAGCCGCAGGCCGCCGCGGCGCGGCCCGGTCCGCGGTTCCCAGTCGACGGCGAGCAGCCGCAGGACGGCCGGGTCGAGCCGCAGGCCGAGTTCCTCGGCGGTCTCGCGCAGGGCGGCGTCGGTGGGGGCCTCGCCGCGTTCGACGACGCCGCCGGGGAAGTCCCAGTCGGGCTTGTAGACGGGATCGACGAGGAGCACGCGGTCCTGCTCGTCGAAGAACAGGACGGCGGAGGCGACGGTGTCCTCGGTCGGGTCGGGCGTCTGGACGATCGGGCAGCGGGCGGCGCCGTCGCGGACGAGCTCGGCGATCCGTTCGGCGGTCTCGCGCGGCGTGAGCCCGCCGGTGTCGAGCGCGCGGGCGTCGCGCAGCAGCCAGCGCCGGGCGGCGCGGTAGCGCGGCAGGTGCTCCAGGCCCCACCGGCGGACCCGGTCGCTGGCCTCTGGGTCGCCCGGGCACGCGTCGCGCCGCTCGATGCGCTCGCGCAGGATCGTTTCTTCGGGATCCAGAACGACGTGGTGCACCGCGATGCCGTGCGAGGCCAGGTCGCCGAAGATCTCGTCCCGGTAGTCCTCTCTGAGCAGGGTCATCGGGACCACCAGGGGGCCCGGCACCTCGCCGAGCAGCGCGGCCGCCACCTCGGGGACGAGCCGGCGCCAGGCCGGCAGGTCCTGGAGGTCCGACACCGCCGACAGCCGGTCGGCCGGGAGCATCCCGCGCAGCCCGGCCCCCACCAGCTCGGGGTCGAACAGCGTGCTCCCGGGAAGCAGTTCCACCAACTCGCGGCAGGCGCTGGTCTTGCCCGCCCCGAACGTGCCATTGACCCAGACGATCACAACGTCCCCTGCCCCTCGACTTCCCCCGATGCCGTTCGCACCGGGCGGCGCCCCCGTTGTCGAACCAGCGCCACCCGAGGTGGTACCCCCGCCGCGCGGCTCCCCATGCCTTCCCGCGCCCTCCACTGCGCCGCCACGGCCCGCCCAGTGACAGCGGCATGTGCCCAGGCCAGGGGCCCGGGCGACGGACGGCGCCGACTGTTCGCGCAGGCCTCCGTGCGCGCTTCGCACGCCTACGGCCCGCCCCTGGTGCGCCCCATCAAGCCGGCTCGCACGCCCGTACAACGGCGCTCACGCAACAGCACACGCCCCACGCGCACCACCCCCGCGCACGACCGTACGCCCTCCGCGTCCCCACCCACGCACCGGCTCCCCCGACACCTGCCACCGAGCCGCCACCGAGCCGAGCCCCTAGCGACCCGCGCCGCCACCCGGCTTGCACCGAGCCCTGCCCGCCCCCGCCGTCACCGTGGTCGACACCACCGGCGCCGGCGACGTCGTCTGCGGCGCCCTGGCCGCCGAACTCGCCCGCGGCGCTGCCCTGCCCGAGCCGGCGGCCACCGCCGTGGCCGCCGGGGCGTTCGCCGTCACCGCCCTGGGCGCCCGGGGTGCCCGGGGTGCCCTCCCCCGTCCGGCTGACCTCTGCCCCGGCACCTCCCGAGGTCAACATCCCTGCACAGCGGAGGGCGTTCGGGCCGAACAGGCCCGAACGCCCTCCGCTCACACGGCTACGGGCGCCCCATGTAGGCCGGGTAGTAGCCACTGCTGATGCCCGAGATCCGGATGTTGGTCCCCGGCCGCGCCGCCTCGACGTACTGGTTGTTGCCCAGGTAGATCGCCACGTGCTGGATGCCCCGCCTCGTGCCGTCGGGTGACCAGAACAGCAGGTCGCCGCGGCGCAGCTGGCTCGCGTTGATCGGCGTGGTCGCCTCGTACTGGTCGTTGGCCACCCGCGGCAGGTCGATGCCACCGCGCCGGAACGCCTGCTGCACCAGGCCGGAGCAGTCGTAGCCGTCCGGCCCGTTGCCCGCGATCTCGAAGGGCTTGCCGAGCTGCGCGAGCGCGAACTGGATCGCCGTCTCGACGTTCCGGTCCGCCGCGGGCGGCGCCGCGCTGGAGGAGGAGGACGAGGACGAACCCCCGCCCCCCGTGCGGTCGAGGTAGATATCGTAGTGGGTGGTCCAGCGCCACTCGCCCTTGCTGTTCTTGAACCAGTACCGCGAGCCGTCCCAGCCCTGTTTGATCCCCCCGTTGGACTTCGCGCCGGAGGACGAGGGCGACGTCTTGGCCGTCGAGCCGCCCCCGGTGCGCGCCTTGTAGACGCTGTAGTGGGTGGTCCAGCGCCACTCGCCCTTGCTGTTCTTGAACCAGTACCGCGACCCGTCCCAGCCGGCGTGGGCCGGCGCCGGCTCGGCGGACGCGGGGGTCACGCCGGTGCCGAGGCCGATCACACCCGCGCCGGCGACGATCACGGCCACCATGCCTATCCCCCGGCGCATCCGCCCGGCCCGGGAGGGACGGGCCGCGGCCCTGCGGTCGGCGGTGGGGCTGGTGGTGTGCTGCCCGGTCGGCTCGTCGGAGGCATCCGGTGCGCCGGTGTTGACGGTGGTCATCCTGCTGACTTCCTTCACTGCTGCGGAAACGCGGAGTGGTCCGAGCCGTCGAACCGACCCCAAAGGGGACGGATCGGACGATTCGGTCCTGTCGCGTGTCACGTTAGGCACGCGTCCGCACCCGGCGCGCAGTGAAGTAAGCCAAAGGAAGGGTCACGAAGGGTGAGCACCGAACGGGGCATCAGAGTGAGCCGCCGTCACCGGCGCGGTTCCCGACGCCCCCTCATCACCGCTCGTCGGACTCCGCCAGCAGCTGCTTCTTGAGCACCTTTCCCATGGCGTTCCTTGGGAGTTCGGGCACCAGGACGACCCGCCGCGGGCGCTTGTGCACGGACAGCCGCTCGGCCACGAACGCCGTCAGCTGGTCCCCCGTCACCGGACCGTCCGCGATGACGTACGCGACGACGGCCTGCCCGAGGTCCTCGTCCGGCGCGCCGACCACCGCCGCGTCGGCGACGGCCGGGTGGTCGCGCAGCGCGGCCTCCACCTCGCCGGCACCGATCCGGTAGCCGCCGCTCTTGATCAGGTCCACCGAGGCGCGGCCGACGATCCGGTGGAAGCCGTCCGGGCCGATCACCGCGACGTCGCCGGTGCGGAACCAGCCGTCCGCGGTCCACGCCTCGGCGTCGGCGTCCGGCCGGTTGAGGTAGCCGGAGAAGAGGGTCGGTCCGGCGACCTGCAACTCGCCGACGGTCTCCCCGTCGGAGGGCACCGGCGCGCCGTCCTCGCCGACCAGCCGGGTGCGGACGCCGTCCAGCGGCAGGCCGACGCTGCCGGGCCGGCGCTCGCCGTCGGCCCGGGTGCTGACGGTGATCAGCGACTCCGTCATCCCGTAGCGCTCGATGGGGGCGTGGCCGGTCAGCTCCGCGAGCCTCTCGAACACCGGGACGGGCAGCGGCGCGCTGCCCGAGACCAGCAGCCGGGCGCCGACGAGGGCGGACGCGGCCTCCGGGTCCGCCGCCAGCCGGGACCAGACGGTCGGCACGCCGAAGTACAGGCTGCCGCCGGCGGCCGCGTACCCGGCGGGAGTGGGCCGGCCGGTGTGGACCAGCCGGCTGCCGGTGCGCAGGGCGCCGAGCACACCGAGCAGGAGGCCGTGGACGTGGAAGAGCGGCAGGCCGTGGACCAGCGTGTCCCCGGCGGTCCACTGCCAGGCGGCGGCGAGCGCGTCCAGGTCGGCGGCGACGGCCTCGCGGCGGATCACCGCGCCCTTCGGCGCGCCCGTGGTGCCCGAGGTGTAGAGGACGAACCCGGTGGCGTCCCCGGCCGGCTCGGCGTACGTCGTCGCGGAACGCTCCGCCGGATCGACCGGCAGCGCCTCCACACCACCCATCGCGCCGTCCCCGACCGCACTGTCCCCGACGGCGTGCGCCAGCAGCGCGGCCCCCGAGTCGCGCAGGATGTGCTCGCGCTCCTTCGGCCCGGAGTCGGGCGGCAGCGGCACCACCGGCACACCCGCCAGCAGGCCGCCGACCACGGCGGTGACGGTCTCGACGCTCGGCCGCGCCAGCACCGCGAGCGCGGGGGCACCGGCGACCCGGTCGGCCACGACGGTCGCGGCGCCCAGCAGGTCCTCCCGGGAGAACGCCCGCCCGTCGATCCGCAGCGCGTCGGCGGAGTCCCCGAAGCCGCCCTGAAGTGCCGTCAGCAGTGCCATGCGTCCGTCCTCGCCTCTCCACAGGTGTCGCGCCGACTCTACGGGCCCACCGCGAACGCCCGGGAACAGCGGTCCGGGAACAGCGGTCCGGGAACAGCGGGACAGGAACAGCGTTGACGGGACCGGCGGGACGGCCCGGGAACGCCGGAGGGCGCGGCACCGAGCACCCGGCACCACGCCCTCCGTCCCCGCCGGGGCGGATCAGCCCTTGCGGGCCTTCACCTCGGCGGTGAGCTGCGGCAGGACGGCGAACAGGTCGCCGACGACGCCGTAGTCGACCAGCTCGAAGATCGGGGCCTCGGGGTCCTTGTTGACGGCCACGATGGTCTTCGAGGTCTGCATGCCGGCCCGGTGCTGGATGGCGCCGGAGATGCCCGCCGCGATGTACAGCTGCGGCGAGACCTGCTTGCCGGTCTGGCCGACCTGGTTGGTGTGCGGGTACCAGCCGGCGTCGACGGCGGCGCGCGAGGCGCCGACGGCCGCGCCGAGCGAGTCGGCGAGCTCCTCGACGACGCCGAAGCCC
>NZ_JBEZGX010000041.1:0-84540 GCF_040650235.1 Kitasatospora sp. NPDC048722 | reverse complement strand
CCCGGAGAGCCGGACGGCCACTCCAGGGCAGCCACCAAGGGCAAGCAGCCATTAGCCACATCCGGCCCTCCCGGGCCGCCTAACAACTTACGGAGCAGCCATGCCGCCGAGCCCACCCGCCGTCGCCGCACTCGATCCCCTCGACCCCCGCCAGCGCGACGTGCTGTACGCCATCGGCTGCGGCCTGACGGACGCCGAGATCGCCGCCTCGCTCGCCATTCCGGAACGCGCCGTGGCCGGCCACCTCGGCCGGATCCTGGCCACGCTCCGGCTCCGCGACCGGGCCGCCGCCATCGTCCACGCCTTCGACTGCGGACTGGTGACGCCCGGCCACGGCCCGCGCCGACGAACTGCGGACACCCCGTCACGAACCCGCGCCCGCCGGGCGGCGGACCGCACGCCCGGTGCGGGCCTGCGGATCTCCCTCCTCGGCCCGCCGCAGGCCTGGCAGGACGGGCGACCCGTCGACCTGGGACCGGCTCGCCAGCAAGCCGTCCTCGCCGCGCTGGCCCTGCGGCCGGACCGAGCGGTGGGCACGCACGAACTGCTGGACCGGATCTGGGGGATGGAGCCGCCGGTGGGGAACGTCGTGCCGGTCTACATCTACCGGCTGCGCAAGATCCTGCGCACCGGGCCCGGGGACGGCACGGCCGCGGTGATCGAACGGGAGCAGGCCGGCTACCGGCTCAACCGCGGTGCGGTCGAGGTCGACGTGGCCCGCGCCGAGGAGCTGGCCGCCACCGCGACGACGGCCGAGCGGGCCGGTGACCTGGCCGAGGCCGTACGCGTCTGCTCCCAGGCGCTGGACCTCTTCTACGGCGAGCCCCTGGCCGGCCTGCCCGGACGGTTCGCCGAACTCGAACGGCTGCGGCTCACCGAACACCGGATCACCCTGGCGCAGCGGAAGGCGGGGTGGCAGCTGACGCTGGGCCGGACCGCCGAGGCGACCGCCGAACTGTCCGCCCTGGCCACGGCGCACCCGCTCAACGAGCAGATCGTCGCGCTCCTGATGCGTGCCCTCCACCAGGGCGGCCGGCAGGCCGAGGCCCTGGCCGTCTTCGACCGCACCCGCCACCGCCTGGGCGAGGAACTGGGTGTGCTCCCCGGCGAGTTGCTTCGCCGCACCCGGCAGACGATGCTGAGCCGGGACCGGAGGTCCTGACCTGGCCCGCGTCCTTCTCCAGGGGACACGGAACCGGGCCGGGCTCCGGATCTTGACGTGGTCGAACACCAGGAGGCTGTCATGAGCGAGATACCGGGAGCACGTGCCGAACTGAACCGGCTGGGCCGGTCCCTGCGCGAGCAACTGGTCGCGTTGATCACCGACCTGACGCCCGGTGCCGACCTCGGTCTGCTGTTCCTCGACGATCCGTTGGTCGCCGACTGGCACGATCCGCTCCGCTACCACTTCTCGGCCCTGTTCCGCGGGGAACGTCCCGCGACCGTCCCCGCCGCCGAGATCGCCTCCCGTGCGGCCGTCCTCCTCGACGCGGCCGGCTGGGACGTCACGACGTCGGAGGCGCAGCAGGACGGGAAGCGCGCCACCATGGTCCTCGCCCGCCGTGACGGCAACGCCATCCGCGTCGGAACCGGCGACCACACCTCCGCCGTGATGTTCAGCGGGCGGACACCGGCACTCGCACTCCGCGCGCCGAAGCCGTTCCAGTGGCCGGAGCCGGTCCTGACGCCGGAGGCCGTCACACCCGGTCACGTCCTCTGCTACGAGTGCGACGGCCTCGGCTGGTGCCCCAGCTGTGGCGGTCGTGGGTGGAGGCCCAGCGAGCCTCACGGACGGGCCCGCTGCAGCGAGTGCTTCGGGAAGAAGGTCTGCCCGATCTGCCGCGGCGGGGGCGACCTGGCCGTCTCCGACCTGTCGGACTACCAGCGGGGCTACTACCCGGAGCTGGAATGACACCGGACCGGCGTCCTCCGTCCGCGGACGACACCCGGACCGGTATGGCCGGAACTCGGCGGTGCGGGGCGGGGAGTGGAGTTAGCCTGACGGCATGGTTGCAAACTACAAGGAAGAAGTAGCCATGGGCGAGCCGGAGTTCATCAGCGCACCCGCCCTGATCCTCCGGTCCCTCTCCGCCGACCCGGACCGGCGCGCCATCACCACCGCCGACCGCGTCGAGATCACCGCGGGCGAGTTCGCCGCCGCCACCTACCGCCTGGCCCACGAGCTCCTCGCCCGGGGCGTGGGACGCGGCGCGACCGTCACCCTCCTCACCGGCAACACCGCCGAGGCGCTCAGCGCCCGCTACGCCGCGGGTCTGGCCGGCGCGCGCGTGGTGAACCTGTACGACGGGATGAGCGCCCCGGTCCTGGCCGAGATCGTGGCCGGCGCGGACACCACCGTCCTCCTCGTGGACGGCGAACGGTACGCGGACGCCACCGAGCTGCTGCCCCTGGTCGACGTCACGGCGGTCCTCGCGCTGGGGCCGGGCGGGCCCGCCGAGGACGTGATCGCCGCCTCCGCCGGCCGGCCCGCCGAGGACCCGGCCGTCCCCATCGGCCCCGGCGACGACATCGGAATCCGCCACACCGGCGGCACCACCGGCATTCCCAAGGGCATCGTCAGCCTCCACGGCCCCTACCGCAGCATCCTCGACACCCCGTTCGACGGCCGCCCGGACGACGAACCGCCCCGCCTCCTCGTCGCCACCTCGCTCGCCCACCTCGCCGGGGTGCTCGCCGACGTGACGCTCCACGCCGGCGGCTCGGTCGTCCTCCAGCGCTCCTTCGACCCCGGCGCGGTGCTCGCCGCCATCGAGCGCGAACGCGTCACCGACCTCTGGGTGCTGCCGCCGCTGCTCTACCAGCTGCTCGACCACCCGGCCATCGGCCGCACCGGCCTGGCCGGGCTCCGCCGCATCATGTACGGCGGCTGCCCCTCCTCCCCGACCAGGATCCGCGAGGCCGTCAAGGTGTTCGGGCCCATCCTGGTCAGCCTCTACGGCATGTCGGAGGCGCAGAAGATCGCGGTGCTCACCCCGGACGAGTACGCGCGGTTCGGGGACGACGGCCCGCTGCCGGTCGGCCGGCCCTTCCCCGACGTGGAGGTGGCGATCCGCTCCGCCGACGGCACCGACCTGCCGGCCGGCGAACAGGGCGAGGTCCACGTGCACTCCGCCACCCTGATGGCCGGGTACCTGAAGCGGCCCGACCTCACCGAGCAGGTGCTGCACGACGGCTGGCTCGACACCGGCGACATCGGCTACTTCGACGCGGACGGCTACCTCTTCCTCTCCGGCCGCCTCAAGGACCTGATCATCGTGGTCGGCGGCCACGTCTACCCCACCGAGGTCGAGGACCTCCTCCTCACCCACCCGGCCATCGCCCAGTGCGCCGTCTACGGCGTGCGTGACGCCCAGGAGGCCGAACACGTCCACGTCGCCGTCGTCCCCGCCCCGGGGCAGCGGCCGCAGCTGGCGGACGTCCGCGCCTTCGTCACCGCGAACAAGGGCCGCATCTACGCGCCCGAGGCCCTGCACCTGGTGGAGGCGATCCCGCTGACGGCTGTCGGCAAACCGGACAAGAAGCGGCTCCGCGAGGCCCTCGCGGACTGAACCGCGTACGCCCGAACACCGGAACGCTCACCGAAACCCCACCGAACCCCGCACGGATCCACACCTGCTTTCAGCCCATGGTGGGGTTTGGCTCAATGAACCACGGCCCGGGTGTCGAGAAGCCAACGGGGGTGGCGGCGCTGAGGGCTGCCACCCCCACCACGGTCCGTCAGGGCGGATACCCGGTTGGAGAACGCCGAGCGCACCACTACCATCCCGCAGATGATCATCTCTCATGACGTGGCAGGGAACGGGCCCGCCGTCCTCCTGCTGCACTCCTCGGTGTGCGACCGACGGATGTGGGACGCCCAGTGGCAGCCGCTGGTCGACGCGGGGTACCGGGTGGTGCGGTGCGACTTCCGAGGATTCGGCGACTCTCCGCTGGCGGACGGCCCGTACAGCGACGCCGGAGACGTGCTCGCCCTGCTCGAACACCTCGGCATCGAGTCCGCCGCGCTGGTCGGCGCCTCCCACGGCGGACGAATCGCGCTGACGGTGGCAGCGCTGCGCCCGCACGCCGTGTCCGCGCTCGCCCTGCTGGGGGCGGGCATGCCCGGCCACGAAGCCAGTGCGACGCTTCGCGCCTTCGGTGCGCGCGAGGACGAGCTTATCGAGGCCGGTGACGTGGCGGCTGCCGTCGAACTGAACGTCTCGACGTGGCTGGGGCCGGAGGCGGACGAGGAAGCCCGCGAAAGCGTCCGGCGGATGCAGCGGCACGCCTTCGAGGTGCAGGCGGAGGCCACCGGCGGACCGGATCGCGAGGAGGTCGACCTCACCCGGATCACCGCCCCCACGCTGGCCGTTTCCGGTGCGCACGACCTGCCGGACTTCCGCGAGATCGCGGCCGCCCTGCCCGTCCGGCTCCCGGACGCCCGCCACCTCGAACTCCCCTGGGCCGGCCACCTGCCGAACCTGGAACGACCGCACGAGGTGACGCGGGTGCTGGTCGAGTTCCTCGCGGACACCGCCGGGCCGCGGGAGCGGTGACGGCGCCGATCCCCCTGGGGAGGCGTCACCCGACGGAATTCTGCCGGCGCGAGAACGCTCCCGGGAGGCGGGTGAGCCCGCGACGCTCCCGCTCCGCCGTCCGCCAAGCCGCCGTGACCGCGCGGTGGGCGGCGACCGTCGCCTCCGCGACGCCGCCCTCCAGGTGGAGCGGCGCGCCCACGTGGACGTGCACGGCGGGACGCCGCAGCGGGGCGGTGGCGAAGCCGGCGATCTGCTTGGTGGCACTGCCCGAGCTCAGACGGCGCGCACCGCACTGGCCCAGCGGCACCACCGGGGCACCACTCGCCGCGGCGAGCCGGGCCAGGCCGGTGCGGAAGGCGCCCGGCTCCGCGTCACCGGAGTCCCGGCGCCTGGGAAGGCAGCCCTCACCGTAGATCAGCACGACGCGACCGGCCGCCAGCGCGGCCGCGGCCGAGTCGAGGGCCGACGCCGCCCGGGCCGTCCCCCGGTGGACCGGGATGTGCCCGCCGGCCCGCAGCGCCGCGCCGAGCACCGGGATCCGCCACAGCCCGGCGGTCGCCATCACCACCGGCTCGGTCCCGAGGCGGCGCAGTGCGGCCAGCACCACGCCCGGGTCCGCGAGGGAGCTGTGGTTGGCCACGACGATGCTGCCCGGCGCGACCGGGCCCGCCAGTTCGGAAGTGACGGACAGACGACCGAGGACGGGGAGCAGCGTGCTGGCGATCCGGCTGAGCATGGACGTTCCTCATCTGGCCTTCGACGGCGGGCTGGTGGCGCCATCCTCGCGGAGCACCGCCGCCGGCCGCCTGAGTAGCCGTACTCAACCCGGCGTGGGTTCGCCCGTCCGCGACGCCCCCGCACGGCCGCGCGGCTTCGCGTAGCGCGGCTTCACCCAGGGCAGAACGCCACGCCCTTCCCCCGGCGCCCTGGATCCATAGGCTGGAGGGGTGAGCACTCATGCGCCGAACGAAGCCCGCGTCATCCCCCTGCGCCCGAAGACCGCGCCGGCCGGTTCCGGCGGGGCGGCCGGTGCCCCGCAGCGGCCGGCCACCGCCCCGCAGCCGCCCGAGCCGAAGGAACCGCTGTGGCGCGACCTCGTCGGCGACGTGCTGCGGCGCGAACGGCTGGCGCAGGAGCGCACGCTGAAGGACGTCGCCGACGAGGCCCGGATCTCGATGCCGTACCTGTCGGAGCTGGAGCGCGGCCGCAAGGAGGCCTCCTCCGAGGTGCTCGCGGCCGCCGCCCGGGCCCTCGGCCTCGGCCTCGGCGACCTGCTCTCGCTCGCCCAGGAGGACCTCGCCCGGCACGCCCGGATCAGCCGGCTGGGCCGGAGCCCGGTCGACCGCGGCCGTACGTCGCCCACGGCGCGGTACGACGGCCTCTGCCTCGTCGCCTGACCGGACCGGCGGCCGGTACACCCCTGTAGTACCGGCCGCCGGCCGAGCCGCCCGGACCACTCCGGACTGCTCCGGGCCCTGCGGCTCAGGCGAACGCGAGTCGTCGGCTCAGCACCTGGTCGGCGATCCCGTACGCGACGGCCTCCTCGGCGGTGAGCACCTTCTCCCGGTCCATGTCCGCGCGCAGCGTCGCCACGTCGTGGTGCGTGTGCCGGGACAGGACCTCCTCCACCTGCGACCGGATGCGGACCATCTCCTTGGCCGCGAGGCTGAGGTCCGAGACCGTCCCCTGCCGCCCGCCGCTGGCCGGCTGGCCCAGCAGCACCCGCGCGTGCTGGAGCACGAACCGCCGCCCGGGATCCCCGCCGGCCAGCAGCACCGCCGCCGTCGACGCCGCCTGGCCCACGCAGAACGTGGAGATCGGCGCCTGGACGAACGTCATCGTGTCGTAGATCGCCATCAACGAAGTGAACGTTCCGCCAGGCGAGTTGAGGTAGATCGAGATCTCGCGCTCCGGGTTCTCCGACTCCAGGTGCAGGAGCTGCGCGATGACCACGTTGGCGACGCCGTCGTCGATCTCGGTGCCGAGGAAGATGATCCGCTCGTTCAGCAGCCGGCTGAAGACGTCGTAGGACCGCTCGCCCTGCGCGGTGCGCTCGATCACGTACGGAACCGTGTAGGACCCCATGTCACAGCCCCATCCGTCGGCGCGACGAGGCCGGGCGGATGTCGGCGAGCGACTCCACCACCCGGTCCACGATCCCGTACTCCCTGGCCTGTTCGGCCGTGAACCAGCGGTCCCGGTCGCCGTCGCGCGCGATCGTCTCCTCGCTCTGCCCGGTGTGCTCGGCGGTGATGCGCTCGATGGCCTTCTTGGTGAACAGGAGGTTCTCCGCCTGGATCTCGATGTCCGCGGTGGAGCCCCCGATGCCCGCCGACGGCTGGTGCATCATGATCCGCGCGTTCGGCAGCGCGAACCGCTTGCCGGCCGCGCCGACCGTGAGCAGGAACTGCCCCATGCTGGCCGCGAAGCCCATCGCCAGCGTCGAGACGTCGTTCGGGATGAGCCGCATGGTGTCGAAGATGGCGAGCCCCGCGGTGACCGAGCCGCCAGGGCTGTTGATGTACAGGCAGATGTCGGTGCGCGGGTCCTCCGCCGAGAGCAGCAGCAACTGCGCACAGACCCGGTTGGCCGACACGTCGTCGACCTGCGTGCCCAGCAGGACGATCCGCTGGGCGAGCAGTTGCGCCGCGAGGTGGTCGTCGAACCGGCTGGGTGGGGTGTCTCCCTCCTCCGCGCGGGGCAGGAGGGTGCCGAGTGGAGTCATCAGGTCTCCTCGAAGAAGTGGGGATGCTGTTCCCCATCACTCTCGACCGCCGGAGACCTCCGGATGCGATTTCTCTGCCCGCCGCAGATTCGCCACGGGCAGAGGCGCCGGGGGCAGAGGCGCCGGGGCGCGGGAGAACCGCCTTCCCCGCCCGCGCCCGGTCTGCTTGGATTCCGCCATGAGCACGGGAACCCACTCGGAATCGGTCTGACGAAGAGCACCTGGAGCGACGCCGACTTCGAGGCGATGGGATGGCACGACGTCACCATCCACGGGATCTGCGTGCAGCCGAGCACCTCCCCCGACAACCCGCTGCCGCGCCTGCTGCTGGACATCGACTACATCGTGCGCTGGGTGCACCCGGTCGCGCCCGAGCAGCACTTCACCTTCTGGATCGCGCCGTCCACACTCGCGTTCGAGGACGTCTGGGACTTCGAGGGCGACCTCGCCTTCGGCGGGATGGCCCTGCACCTCGACATCGATCGCCTCCACCGCTCGGCCCCGGATGACGGTCGCGGCGGCCCGGTGCACGGGAGCGACCCCGGGTGGCACATCGAAGGCCACTACTTCGACCTCAGGTTCCGGGCGACGGGATATCACCAGTACGTGCGGCAGGCACCCTTGCACTCGAAGCGGCTCGTCCTCACCCACCACGACCGCGGAGGACTCGGCTTCGCGGAGACGGCCTTCGCCTGACCGGACCGTCCCGTTCACCGGACTCCGGCCCGCAGGGCCTACGGCCGGCCGCCGCTCGCCGGGCTACTCGGCGTCGCGCGGGGGCAGCCGGCGTGTGATCCGGTCGAACAGGTCGGCCAGTGGCTCGCCGACCTCCCGGCCGAACTCGGTCAACCCGTAGGTGACCTGGGGCGGTGACGTCGGTTCCACCTCGCGCCAGACCAGGCCGTCCTGGACCAGGACGCGCAGGGTCTGGGCGAGCATCTTCTCGCTGATCCCGTGGATGCTCTCGCGCAGCTCGTAGAACCGCAGCGCGTTGCTCCGCAGGGAGATCAGCACCCAGACGCCCCACCTGCTGGTCACGTGGTCGACCACGTCGCGCGCGGGGCAGTCGGTGTGAAACACCTCATACCGCCTGCCCGCCTCGGCCTGCCTGAACTGCACCCCTCCCGCCATGTCATGAGCTTACCTCAAGGTATGTCCTTACGAAAGATTAGCTCCGACTCCTAACGTGAGGGCCACCTCAGGGAATCGAGCAAGGAGCTGATCATGATCGTGGTGACCGGGGCCACCGGAAACGTGGGCCGACCGCTGGTGCAGGCGCTCGCGACGGCGGGCCACCAGGTGACGGCGGTGTCGCGACGCACTGCGCCGGTACCGGACGGAGTCCGCCATGTCGCGGCCGACCTCACCGAACCCGTCGGCCTCGGGACCGCCCTGACGGGGGCGAAGGCGCTGTTCCTCCTGCTGTCCGGCGACCTGCACGCCGCCGGAGCGAACCCTGCCGACGTCATCGGCCGGGCCGCGGCGCACGGGGTCCGGCGCATCGTCCTGCTGTCCTCGCAGGGGGTGGCGACCAGGCCGTTCGGCCCGACGCGGATCGCGATACGCGCCGTGGAGGACGCCCTGCGCGCGTCCGGAACGGAGTGGGCGATCCTCCGGCCGGGCGGGTTCGCCTCGAACGCACTCTGGTGGGCCGAGTCCGTCCGCGCGCAGCGGGTCGTCGCCGCCCCCTTCGGCGACGTCGGCGTGCCGATCGTCGACCCGGCCGACATCGCCGAGGTCGCGGCCGCCTGCCTGGTGGAGGACCGGCACACCGGCGGTGTCTTCGAGTTGACCGGCCCGGAGCTCATCACGCCCCGCCGGCAGACGGAGGCCATCGCCGCCGCACTGGGCTCGCCCGTCCGGTTCGCCGAACTCACGCGCGACGAGGCCAGGTCGGCGATGTCCCGGGCCATGCCGGTGGAACTCGCCGACGACACCCTGGACATCCTCGGCTCCCCGAACCCGGCCGAACTGCGGATCAGCCCCGACGTCCAGCGCGTCCTCGGCCGCGCGCCGCGCCCGTTCGCCGACTGGGCCGCCCGCAACGTCGCCGCGTTCCGCTGATCACAGGCCGACGGCCGGCCCCCACCTCAGGGAGCGTGGGAGCCGGCCGTCCTGCTCCGCTGTCGCCCGCTCAGGCGTCAGCTGCCACCCCGGCAGTTGACGACGACGGCGACCGTGGCCGCAGGTCAGCCCACGGTCACGGTGAACACGGGCGACACGGTGTTCCCGCTGACGATGCGCAGCTCGTTCAGGCCCTTGATGCCGAGCTTCACACCGAGCGAGTAGGCGCCGTTGCGGTTGGTGTTCACCGACGCCGGCAGGGTGACCCACGAGCCGTGCTGCTTCTGCTGCAGGGTCACCTTGGTGCCCGGCTTGAGGCCGGTGGTCGTGCCGCTGACCCGGAACAGCTCCCAGGCGTGGACGGACGAAACCGACGGCTTGGCGGTGATGCCGGCCTGGGCGGCGGCCGCGGCGGACGAGCCGGACGCGGCGACCGTGGCGGCGACGGGCTGCGCGGACGGGGCGGACGGGGTGGCGGCGATGGCGGTGCCCGCCAGGCCGATGGAGAGCACGCTGACGGCGGTCACGGCGGCCAGGCGCATGGAGTTCCGCTTGGAGACGATCACGGGTACACCTCTTTCGAGGGGAGGTGGGTGCCGGCCCGACCGCGGTGTCCGGTGCGGCCCGGGCCCTGTCATGTATACGGACGCCGCACTGCGCCGGTCGGTTGTGGGCGAAACGTCACCGCCCTGTAACAGCCTGCGACTGCCCCGAGCCGTCCTCGTCCCGCCCCACCCCCTGTCGTCGCCCCGTCAACCCTGTGGTGTGATCGTCTTGTTGACGTACGACCGACAGGAGCTCGCCTCATGACCACCACGCCCACTCCCACCCGGCTGACCGTCGGCCCCCACACCTTCGACGCACTCGCCGCCGGGCCCGCCGACGGCGAACTCGTCCTGCTGCTCCACGGTTTCCCCGAGTTCGCCGACTGCTGGACCGCCGAGCTCACGGCGCTGGCCGCCGCCGGCTACCGCGCGGTCGCCGTCGACCAGCGCGGCTACTCCCCCGACGCCCGCCCCGAGGACATCGCCGACTACGCCGTCGAGCACCTCGTCGCGGACGCCCTCGGCTTCGCCGACGCACTGGGCTCGCCGCGCTTCCACCTGGTCGCCCACGACTGGGGCGGCCTCGTCGCCTGGGCGCTGGCCTCCGCCCACCCTGAGCGGCTCCACAGCCTGACCGTCCTCGCCACCCCGCACCCCGAGGCGCTCTACGAGGCCATGAACAACGGCAGCGACCAGCGCGAACGCTCGCAGTACGTCAAGCTCTTCCGCCGGCCGGGCAACGTCGCCGAGCAGGGGATGCTCGCCGACGACGCGGCCCGCCTGCACACCCTGTACCGGGGCGCACTGACGGAGGAGCTCGTCGAGTCCAACGTCCGACGCCTCACCGAGCCGGGCGCACTGACCGCCGGCCTCAACTGGTACCGGGCGATCAACGACGAACTCCGGGTGCCCGCCGGGGAGATCACCGTCCGCACGCTGTTCGTCTGGGGCACCGAGGACATGGCCCTGGGCCGCGACGCCGCCGAACTGACGGCCAAGCACGTGAGCGCCCCCTACCGCTTCGTCCCCCTGGAAGGCGCCACCCACTGGCTCCCGGAAGCCGACGCCGACCGCATCATGCCCCTCCTCCTGGAGCACCTCGCGGGCTGACCGCGCCCGCACCATCGGCCACGCGGCGGCGGACGCCGCTTCGCCGGGCAGTTCGCGGTCCCGCGTCTCGGGGAGGCAGATGGCGGCGGCTCCCCGGTCGTGCACGGCGCCGCGCGTCAGCCGCACAGTGCTGCCGTTTGCGCCTGCATCATCCCCTTGCTCAGCGGGACGGGCGGCTCGCCCTTAAGATCGGCACCGATGTCGTAGAGGTTGCCGACGAGGACCAGCTGCCGCTCACCGTCGGTGGTGGTGAGCGAGACGCTGGTGAAGCCGGGCCCGCCGCCGTCGGTCTCCCAGGCGGCGACGGACCTGGTGTCCGGCGCCGCGCCGCACGACACGTCCATGTGCTGAACGCCGAGTCCGTACGCCGGTGCGTGCGGGAAGTTCACCGTGGTGAGGAGTTCGCGCTGCTGGGCGGGCCGCAGCAGCTTGCCGGTGAACAGCGCCCGGTGGAAGTGGGCCAGGTCGTTGACGGTGGAGATCATGGCGCCGGCGGTCCAGTCGTAGGACGGGCTGAAGCGCGTCACGTCCTGGTGCTCGAAGTCGTAACCGTGCAGGTGAGGGCCGTGGATGGCCGGATCGGTCAGCGGGAAGGCGGTGTCGTCGAGGCCGAGCGGGGCGAGGATCCGTCGGTGGATCTCGGCCGAGGCGCTGTGGTGCGTGACCGCTTCGACGACCAGACCGGCGACCAGGTAGTTGGTGTTGGAGTACGACCAGCCGGTTCCGGGCGCGAACAGCGGCTCGTGCCGCACGGCACGGGCGATCACCTCGCGCGGGGTGTAGACGTAGTCCCGGTCGTGGCCCTCCAGGTAGGGGGCGAAGAACTCGGGCTCGGTGGTGGGGTCGTAGATGCCCGCGGTGTGGTTGAGCAGTTGGCGGACGGTGATGGCCGAGCCGTCGTTGCCGTTCCCGTCGACGACTCCGGGCAGCCACGTCTCCACGCTGTCGTCCAGGGACAGCCTTCCCTCCCCCTCCAGTTGCAGCAGCACCGTCGACACGAACGACTTGGTGTTGCTGGCGATCCTGAACCGCTGGTCCGGCCGGGCCCGCTCGCCGGTGGCGAGGTCCGCGACCCCGGCCGCCACCCGCGACTCCCGCTCCCCGTCCCGGGCGTAGGCCAGGACTCCCGGGAACCCGTCCGCGACCGCCTGCTCGACGCCCTCGGCGAGACCGACCGGCCGCGCCGCCTCCCCTGGCACCGGCCTCGGCGCCGGCTGCGCGACGGCCGTCGCCGGGAGAAGCCCCGTGACCGCCACCGCGCACACACCCGCCCACAGCGCCGCCGTCCCCGTACGTGCCCTCATCGACATCCCCTGTTCGTGCTGCTCGTTCCCTGTTCACGCCCAGCGTGCCGCGCCGGCCCGCCCCCTGCCCAACCGGCTACCACCCGAATAGGTCCGGGGGTTAGCCCCCCCGAGGTCAGGTGGAGGAGCTGGAGGCGCACGGGCGCCGCGGACGGCGGCTTCGGCGGCCGGGCGCCGGGCGGAAGCCCGGACCATGGAGAAGCCGCATCCTTCCGTTCGCCCGCCACGCGGTGCCGACGGGGACCTTCAGGCGAGCGCCGCCTTCGTCAGCACCCCGGCCGCCTTCCCGTCCACCAGCACCACCACTCCCGCGTGCCCGCCCGTCAGCGCGGCCCGCGCCTCGGCGGCCGACTGCCCGACCCCGACCGTCGGCAGGGCCGGCCCGAGCAGCGCGCGCACCGGGCCGTCGGGCTTGGCGCCGCCGTCCGCGAGCGCCACCTGGAGCACCTCCCGGGACACCGAGCCGAGCACCTCCCCGTCGGCCACCCCGTACGGCCGCGCCGCCCGCGGCAGTACGGCCGGGGCGACTCCGCCGGGCACGGCCCGCAGCGCCTCCAGCGCCTCGCCGACGGTCGCGTCCGCGCCGACCGTCACCAGCGGGCCGGCGCCCTCCAGGGCCGCCCGCAGCTCGCCCTCCCCCGGTTCCTCCAGGAAGCCCAGCCGCCGCATCCACCCGTCGCTGTGCACCTTGGACAGGTAGGACCGGCCCGAGTCCGGCAGCAGCACCACGACCAGGTCGTCCGGTCCCAGCTCGCGCGCCACCCGCAGCGCGGCCGCCACCGCCGCCCCGGACGAAGGGCCGGCCAGGATGCCCTCCTCGCGCGCGAGCCGGCGCGCCGTCAGCAGCGACTCGCGGTCCGGGATCCGCTCGAACCGGTCGATCACCTCCGAGCGGTAGGCCTGCGGCCAGCGGTCCTCAACCGTCTCGGGGTGGAGGAAGTGGCCGATGCTCTCGACGAACCACGGGCTGCCGTCGCCGCCCCCGTACGACGAGGACTCCGGGTCAGCGCCGACGACCGTCACCGCACCGCCGGAGGCCTGCTTGAGGTACCCCCCGGTGCCGGTGACGGTGCCTCCGGTGCCCACGCCCGCGACGAAGTGGGTGACCCGGCCGCCCGTCTGCTCCCAGATCTCGGGGCCGGTGGTCCGGACATGGGCGTCCGGATTGGCCAGGTTGTCGTACTGGTTGGCGAGCCAGGCCCCGGGGATCTCCTCGGTCAGCCGCCGGACCACGTTGAACAGGTGCCGCGGGTCCTCCTGTGGCACGGAGGTCGTCGCGAGCACCACCTCGGCCCCGTACGCCCGCAGGATGTCCGACTTCTCGGGCGCCGACTTGTCCGACACCCCGGCGATCACCCGGTACCCCCGCTGACGGCCCACGATGGCGAGTCCGATGCCGGTATTGCCGGACGTCGCCTCGATGATCGTCCCGCCGGGCCCCAGCAGCCCCTCCCGCTCGGCGGCCAGGACCATCGACAGCGCGGCACGGTCCTTGACGCTCCCGCCGATGTTGAGGAACTCGGCCTTGGCGTAGATCGGCGCGGCGATCCCGGCCCCCAGCCGCCCGAGGCGGAACAGCGGCGTCCCGCCGATCGCGTCGAGGACGGACTCGTGCACTGCGGTCATCATGCGCTCCTTCATCCGGGTCACCGTGCAACCGGGTCAACGTGTGCAGACATGTCCGAGCCTGCCCACGACCGAACCCCGGTAGACGAGTCCGGGGCGAGGTCGGTCACCTGTCTCCCCAGACGGTGAAGAAGAGCACGATGGGGACCAGACTCAGGAGGACGCCGATCGCCTTGCCGACCGGGCCGCCGTTCTTCCGGCCCGCGAGCAGCAGCACGATGCCGGACGGAAAGAAGCCCACGAGGATGGGCAGCGGCATCATCAGCCACGGCAGAGAGACCACGAGCTCCAGGCCGAACTGCAGCCAACCGACGACGAGACAGGCCGCGCGGAAGCCCCAGCGCCCGGGCACCCCCAGGGGAATCAGCGTGCTGAGCCCGGCCAGAGACCACCTGGCGAGGGTCTCCTCGTCGGCGCCGGCATGACCCGTCGCGTACGCGACGGCGTAGACCAGCCACGAGGCACCGGCACACGCGGCGAGCCCCCACGGCCGAGGCTCGGCGTAGTGCGACGAGAAGGACCGCATCATCATCCACCCCCAGGGATGCTTTGAACGCGTTCAAGAGTCTTGAACGCGTTCAAAGTAGCATCACCGTCCACCTCGCGAAGACCCACCCCCTCACGCGCGGACGGCCCTCGCCCGCCCCCGCCCGACCAGGTGTCCGAGCGGTCCGCGAGACTGGCCCGCGCAAGGACCGGCCATCGCACCACCTCGGGGGAGACCATGCACGACCCGCTCGACGGGCTCGACGACATCGACTGGGCCGCGCTGAACCACGCCTACGGACCCGCCACCGACGTCCCCGGCCTGCTGCGCGGCCTCGCATCAACGGATCCGGCCGAGCGCGACCACGCGCTGGACGCCCTGTACGGAGGGGTCCACCACCAGGGCGACGTGTACGACTCCACCCTCGCCTGCCTGCCGTTCCTCTGTGCGCTCGCCGCCGCTCCCACCGTCGCCGACCGGGGTGCCCTGCTCGCCCTGCTCGACAGCATCGGCGAGAGCGCCGCCCGGCGCGCCGAACTGGCCGATCACCTCCCCGACCCCCAGGCCGTCGTCACCAGGGCGCAGGAGACCGGCTGTTGGAGCGACGACCTGGAGCTCGCGTACGGCCTGCTGGCGCGCGACGCGCTGGCGCGGCGACTGCCCGGCCTGACCGCGCTGCTGACCGACGCCGAACCGGACGTGCGCGCAGCAACCGCCGTTCTCCTGGCAGGCCGCCACACCCGACCCGAAACCGTCCTGGACCTCATCACCACGCCGCCCGCCGCCGAGGAACACCACCCGACGGTCCGTCACGCCCACGTCATCGCCCTGAGCACCCTGGCCGGGCGGCTGGGCGACGACCCGCCGCGGCAGCTGCGGGCCACGCGGGCGCTGGCCCGGCTCGCCTCGCCCGGCCAGGACCCGGCGACGGAACTGACCGCGCTCGCCGCCCTCGCCCGCCACACCCCGCAGCACCTGCCCGAGGGCCTCGCGGACCGGGCGACGGCCGCCCTGGACCGCGCCCGGCAGCACCCCACCGCGCCGCCCGGCGAGCCCCGCCCCGAAACCGACACCCTCCTCTCGCACCTGCGCACCCTGCAGACCGCGTCCTTCACCGAGGAGACCGACGAACTCGTCGCCGAAGCACTCGACGACCTCGTCGACGCCCTCGGCGACCGGGTGCCGGAGCGTCACCGGCTCGTGCTGCACACGCTGCGCCACGGAGACCCGCACAGCCCGCAGGCCGCCGTCGACCGGGCGGGCGACCTGCACAGCGGCTGGCGCGTCCCCGACGCCGACGCCGCGCAGACCGCCGAAGCGCTGGGCCGGCTCCTCCGCGGCTCGGACCCACAACTCGCCGCAGCAGCGGCCCAGGAACTGCGCCTGGGCCGGTTCCCGCTCGCCCCCGACCTGCTCGACACCGCGGCCGCCATCGCCGACGACGGGCGGTACCACACCGACTGGGGCTGGGAGCGCAAGCTGCCCGGCCAGTGCATCCAACTCCTCGCCGCCGCGGGCGACGAACGGGCCGTCGGCCTCCTCGCCCCGCTGCTCGCCGGCCGCTCCGTCCCCGCGGACCTGGCGCTCTACTGCCGCCAACTGCGCCCGCACGCCCAGGAGATGCTCCCCGCACTGCTCGCCCGGGCGCACCCCGCGACCGAGCGCTGCGAGGTGGACGGCGTCATCGACGACGCCGCGCTGCACGAGGTCGGCCGGCTCCTCGCCGCCATGGCCGCCACCGGCCACCCGCAGGCGCACGTGGTGATCGGCCCGGTGCTGGCCGCGTGCCTCGACCTCACCCGGGACACCACCGGCTCGCTGCATCCCGGCCTCCGCACGGTCCTGTCCGACCCCGAGGGCCTCGGCCCCGATGCCGAGGACGCCCTGCCCGTCCTGCGCGAACTGCTCGGCGACCCCTACCCCGTCACCCGGGTCGACGCCGCCCGCGCACTGTGGCACGCCGGGCAGGATCCCGCCGAGGTCCTGCCCGTGCTCGACGCCCTGATCTCGGACACCGGCGACTGGTTCCCGCGCTTCCACGCGCTCGAACTGGCCGCCGTGATGGGCCCGGACGCCGCCCCGCTCACGGGGCGCATCCGTACCGCCCTCGCCGCCGAACTCGACATCGAGGAGCACGACCACACCCTCGTCCGCCTCCTCCTCGCCGCCCGGGCCACCACGCCCCGGCCCGACGACGACCGGCCCGACGACGACCTGCTGCGCACCCTGTGGACGCGCAGCCGCCCCGTCCGCCCGCTCATCGCGGCAGCACTGCGGCGCGAGCAGGCCGAGCGCCCGCTCCCTCCCGGCCTCCCGGAGCTGCTGCGCGCCGAACTCGCAGACCCCCGCCGCGTCGGCAACAACGGGGACCACAGTCGCGGGACGCGGTACGACACCGACGCCGACGACCGCTTCCGCGCCGACTGCCGGGCCCTGCTCGCCGAGCAGCCGGACTGATCGCCTCCGCCCCGGCCGTCAGCGCCGGTTGAGCCGGCCGCAGACGAAGTGGTCCCGGTCCGCGCCCCGTTCGACGATCCACCGGTAGTCGACGTCGCCGGCCGGCCCTCCGGTGTCCGGGGCCTGCTGGGAAAGACGCCACGAGCACAGCCCAGTTGCACAGCACGAACCTCACGAGGAGATCCGCATGGACCATCGGGACGTCGACACGGCCTTGGCAGAGTTGCTGAGGGTGCTGGGACCGCTCGCCGACGAGGATTGGACGGTTCCGGCAGGTCCGCTGGAGTGGAGCTGTTGGGAGACGGCGGCGCACATCGGGCACGACCTGCTGGCTTACGCGGGGCAGGTGGCAGCACGTCCCGCCGATTCCTACCTCCCGTTCGACCTGGACGTCCGCCCCGCCGCCTCCCCGACTGAGGTACTCCAGACGGTCACCGCCTGCGGCCGCCTCCTCAGCTGCGTACTGGCCGCAGCCGGTCCGACCTTGCGGGCCTGGCACTGGGGTCCCTGTGATCCCGAGGGCTTCGCGGCAATGGGCGTCGCCGAAGCCCTCCTGCACACACACGACATCACGCAGGGACTGGCCGTGGACTGGCAGCCGCCCGCACCGCTGTGCGCGGCCGTGCTCGGCCGGCTGTTCCCCGACGCCCCTCCTGGAGACCCCGTCCAGGTGCTTCTCTGGTGCACCGGCCGCCAGGAACTGGACGGCCTTCCCCGCCGAACCTCGTGGACATGGAAAGCAGCGCGCTCCGACTGATCGCACCCACCCGGCGAACCTTCTCGGTCACAGCGCCGGGTCAGCCGCTGCGGCGCCGCCCGCGGGTCCGCCCGGTGCACGGCCCGCGACGGCGCGACCGCCCGACCACCAGGTGGCTCGTCGGGAGGCGGTGGGTGGCGGGCCCGTCGATACTGGGGCGGGACCCCGAGGAGGAGATCGTGGACTACGGTTTCGGCGTCCGGCTCGACCGGCCGTTCGCGGAGGTGGTGGAGGCCGTCACGGCCGCGCTCAAGGAGCAGGGCTTCGGTGTCCTGACCAGCATCGACGTCCGGACGACGCTGCGGGAGAAGATCGGCGAGGAGGTCGAGGACTACGTGATCCTCGGCGCCTGCAACCCCTCCCTCGCTCACCGCGCGCTCCGGGCCGACCGGCGGATCGGGCTGCTGCTCCCGTGCAACGTGGTCGTCCGGGCGGACGGCGACGGCGCCGTCGTCGAGGCCGTCGATCCACAGGTGCTGGTCGCGCTCGCGGGGCCGGACGGTGGGCTCGGCGAGGTCGCGGACGAGGCCGGCCGGCGGCTGCGTGCCGCGCTCGGCTCGCTGCGGGACTGAGGGGGCCGGCCGTGAACGCTCCCGTCGTCGTCGGATTCGACGGCTCGCCCGAAAGCCTCGCCGCCACCGAATGGGCCCTCCGCGAGGCGCAGCGCCGCCGGTGTCCGCTCACGCTCCTCCAGGCCTGGGCCGGGCCGCATCGGGATGTGGCGGGGCGGGACGAGACCTTCCGCCGTACGCAAGAGCAACTCGCCAACCGGGAAGCCGAGTTGAGCGAGATGGCACCCGGGGTGCCGGTGACCGCTTCGCCCGTGTCCGGCGACCCGGTCGAGGCGTTGGAGGAGGCCGGGCGAACCGCCGCCCTGGTCGCGCTCGGCTCGCGCGGCCTCGGCACCATCCGCGGGTACCTGACCGGCTCGGTGAGCCAGGAGGTGCTGCGCCGGGCGGCCTGTCCGGTGGTGCTCGTCCGCGCGCAGGCCCCGGCCTCACCGGGAGGCGGGTCGAACGGGCCCGTGCTCCTCGGGCTCGACCTGGCGCACCCTGCGGAGGACGTGCTGGCGTTCGCCTTCGAGGCCGCCGCCGTCCGCTCGGCGCCGCTGCGGATCGTCCACGTCTGGTCCCCGCCGGCCGGGACCGAGTACATGTCCTACGGCTCCATCGGCGGGCTGGAGGGCGAGATCTCCGGTGTCGAGCGGAACGGGCTCGCCAAGGCCACGGAGGTCTGGCGGGCCCGTCACCCCGAGGTGACCGTGACCGCCGACCTGGTCCGGGGCAAGGCGGCCATCGAGCTCGTGGACGCGGCGGCGACGGCCAGGCTGCTCGTCGTCGGCCGCCGCGCACGGCACATGCCCCTGCGCCACCACCACCTGGGGACCGTCGCACACGCCGTGGTCCACCACGTCCACTGCCCGGTCGCCGTCGTCCCGTACGGCTGACCCGACCGGCGCCCGTCACCCGGGTGGCAGGCCGTACTGGCGTCGGCAGGGGACGGCACGCACGGTGGACGAGGGGCTTCAACGGTTCACAGGACGGTGACGGTACAGGTGACGACACAGATGAACGCGCACGATTCCGCTCCCCGTGTCGTGGTCGGCGTCGACGGCTCGCCGTCGTCGCACGCCGCGCTGCGCTGGGCCCTCCGGCACGCCACCCTGATCGGCGGCGTCGTGGACGCGGTGGGCGCCTGGGAGCCGCCGAGCCACATCGGCTGGTCGGCGCCCGTGGTGGACCACTCCTTCGACCGGGAGGTGGCCGAGAAGCGGTTCGCCGACGAGCTCGACCGGGTGCTCGGTGACCGGGTGCTCGGCGAGGGGCGGACGGTGGAGGTGCGGCGGACGATGGTGATGGGCGACCCGTCCGACGTGCTCCTGAACGCCTCCCGGGGCGCCGAGCTGCTCGTGGTGGGCAGCCACGGCCGCAGCGGCCTCACCCGTGCCCTGCTCGGTTCGGTCAGCACGCGTGTGACGCAGCACGCCACGTGCCCGGTGGTCGTCGCCCGCACGCACTGACGGCTCGGGCGGTGGTCCTGGTCAGGTGGGCGGAGGTGCTGCGATGGGCCCGCCCGGCCAGGGCCTCGCCTCGGAGCAGCCGGCCGGCGCAGGCGTCGGCCGGGTCGCGTGCGATCAGTAGGTGTAGTTCGGCCAGTGCGGATCGGTCCAACGGGCGGGCCCGGTGAGGCCGATCAGCCGCAGGCGGTGGAGCAGGTCGTCCGGGGCGCCAAGGGCTCTCAGCCGGGCAGGGGCGTGGCGGGTGAGCCAGGCGGTGAGGACGGCCACCATGCCGTCCTTGTCGTCGTGCCAGGTCCACCAGGGCAACTGGTCGGCGAGCAGGTCGTAGTCCCACTCGTCGACGGCCTCCGCGAGGCGACGATCGGCTGTCGGGTGGTCCAGCGCCTCCCAGACGTCGAGCCAGGGAACCAGTTCACCGGACGCCTCGACGCACAGGACGAGGGTCCGGGGCGCGTACGCGGCGGGGTCGGGGGTGACGAGGGTGTGGGCCCAGAACGCGTGCAGGAACTCCCGTACGGCCGCAGCCTGTTCCGGCGGCCACGCCTGCCAGTCCGCGCGGGCGAGCATGGTTCCGATCTCGTACTGGTACCGGGACGACTCGGACCGGCTGTCGACGACGGCACCCGCGAGCTGGGGCAGGATGCGTCGGAGCACCGCTCCGGGGTCGCCCCACCCGGGGATCTGCCAGCTCCGCCGGAGGAGGTCGGGATCGAGCACCACACCCGGCTCCTTGAGGAGGGCGAGCTCTTCGGCGCTGCCCCAGTGACACTCGCAGTTGTGCTCGTCGGGGTGCGCGACCGCGCCGCGGAAGACGACGGCGAGGTCCTCCATGGCCGCGTCGAGGCGAAGCCTCGCCCGGTCAGCCTGTATGTCGGTCATGGGCGTTCGCCTTCGGGGACTCCACCGGCCTGCACCTGGCGAAGATCGCCACGTTACCAGCGGGGAAACAGCCCCCTTCCGGCGGGCTCACCACGGCGAAGTGCATCGCCCCGGCGCCCAGCATCACCTCCGGGCCACGCGCAGCGCCCAGAGCACCAGCGGCACCTGCAGCGGGAGCCGGGCGACGGCAGCGGTGCGCAGCGGCGCCGGGCGGGTGCGCCAGTCGCGGGCCATCTGCACGTTGGCGGGGAGCACCGCGACGAACAGCCCGGCGGCGGCCAGTGCACCGGCGCGACGGGTGCGCGGGTGCGCGACGGCGGCGCCGACGGCCAGCTCCGCCAGGCCGCTCAGGTGGGTCCAGGTCCGGGGGCTGCCGGGCAGGGCGCGCGGGACGATCGCGTCGAACGGGCGCGGGGCGGCGAAGTGCAGGGCCCCGGCGCCCAGCAGCAGTCCGCTCAGCAGGCGGGCGGATCGGGCGGATCTGTCGGCGGGCATGCTGCTCCTCGGGGTGCTGGTCGGCGGGCCCCGGCGCGGAAGGCCTCTCCGGGGCTACCGGAGAGTAACCCCGGCGGGGCTGCGGGCGGAACACCCTGCCCGCCCGACCTCACGTGAACGGCAGCAGCATGACCGGCGCGCCGGTCGGGTGGGCGGACCCGCCCGCCGGTTCGACCGTGACGCCGATGCCCGTCGCCCCGTCCAGCGCCCCGGACAGCACGAGCGAACCGTCGCCGCCCGGCAGCAGCCCCGCCGGGCGCATCGTCCCGGCGTCGTCGAACCACAGCTCGTACGTCCTGTCACCGGCCGGGGCGGGCATGCCGGAGGCGAGGAAGGCCGCCTGGCCACGGCTGTGCGACCACACGACGGTCCCCACGCCCGCCCCGCCGGCCGCCGTCGCGCTGGCCGTGCGGGCGTCGGGTGCGGCGAGGAGGTCCGCGAACCGGTTCTGCTGTTGCTGGATGGCGGCGGCGCGCGCCCGCGCCCGGTCGGCCTCCCGGTGCTGCTGGACGGCGAGACCGCCGGCCGCGGCCGCGACGGCCAGGCAGGCGGCGAGCGCCAGCTTCGGCCAGGCGCGGCGCAGCCGACCGGGCCGGGGGCCCGCCGGCCGGACGGGGGCGGTCCGCGGGGCCTCCTGGCGGATGGCGGGCAGCGCGGCCATCACCCGCGCCTTCATGGCCCCCGGCGGCAGCACGGACTCCGCCGACCCGAGCCTGGCCAGGGTCGCGGCGAACTCTGCCACCTCCTGGGCGCAGGCCGGGCAGTCGGCCAGGTGCCGCTCGAACTCCGCGCTCTCGGCCGGGTCCAGCGCGTGCGCGGCGTACGCGCCCGTCAGCGTGTGCAGGTCGGCGACGCTCATGCGCCCACCTCGCTTCGCTCGGCAGCCGCTCCGCGCGACGCGCACCCTCCGAGGATTCGCTCGCTCATGCTCCCACCCCCAGGCAGTCGCGCAGACGGATGAGCCCGTCGCGCACGCGGGTCTTGACCGTGCCCAGCGGCACGCCGAGCAACTCGGCGACCTGCGGGTAAGTGAAGCCGCGGTAGTACGCCAGCGTCAACGACTCGCGCTGCAGCTCGGTCAGCACGCGCATGCACCGCCGCACCTGCTCGCGTTCCAGCCGGCCCTCGACCTGCTCCGCGACCTCGTCGAACACCGGGGCGTGGGCGGCGGCCGCGGCCCGCCGGTCGCGGTCGGCGGCGGCCTGCGCGGCGCGGACCCGGTCCACCGCGCGCCGGTGCGCGATGGTCAGCACCCACGGCATCACCCCGCCGCGTTCGCCCCGGTAGCGGGCGGCGGTGCGCCACACCTCGAACAGCACTTCCTGGGTGACCTCCTCGGACTGCGCCGGGTCCCGCAGGACGCGCCGCACCAGGCCCAGTACCGGCCCGGCCACCGCGTCGTACAGGTGCGAGAACGCGTCCTGGTCCCCGCGCGCGACCCGCGCGACCAGCTCCCCGAGGTCCTGTCCCGGCCGTCCCGGCCCGGACAGGTGCACGACGGCGCTCATCCGGTCGCGCCCCGGTCGCGGCGGGCGGGCGGCGAGCCCAACGGGCGGACGGCAGGCATGGTGGACCTCCCAGGGGCCACGGCCGGAGAACAGCCCGGCAGGGCGGAGCGGAGCGGAACGGACTGACACCCGTCCTTCGACGCCGGCACGCGACCGGATTGCCCCGCGTCCGAGGGCGCCGCCGCCTGTGCGGGGTTGTACGGAATTCGTGACTCCACACACCGCCTCGGCCAGCCTTGAGGCGGAACACCACGGGCGGGACCGGGCCCGGCCGAGGCGACCCGCCGCACGCGCCAAGTCCCGTGACCCGACCGCGAGTTCCTGATGCGAGAAGCACGGACCGACCACCTCCCACGCCCGAAGGAGCCAGGTGCACAAGACCATCGACCTGTGCGTCAAGATCGTGGACGGCGCCGGGAACCGGTACGGCAGCACGGCGTGCAGCAGGCAGGACGCCTACTGCGGCTCGGTGAACGGCTTCCTGACCACGGTGCCCTCCGGCACGTTCTACACCGTGGCGTGGTTCACCACCCCCGGTTACCACTACGCCGGCGAGTCCCCCGCGATCGAGGTCTCCTGAGCACGGGACGCCCCCGAGCACGGGCGCCGACATCCACGGGGGTGACGTCGGCGCCCGCCCGGCCCGCCCTTCGCCGCTGCCCGGCGCGGGGCGGGCCCGTGTACATCCGTTCGGACGATCGAGGGGCCACGGCGTGTGATGCGCACGCGTCACGAGAGGGAGGACGTCCCCACCTTGCCGCCCTGGGCGGGACGTCCGACGATGCCCTTGCGGAGACGAACCCCTGACCGGCAGCCAGACCGCCCCCTCCCGAGCCGTCGGCAACGGGCCGGACGCCGGCTTGCCCCGGCTGCTCAGGCTCCGGTCGCCTGCTTGAGCTTCGCGGTGTCGACGACGCTGTCGGCGGGCGGCGGCGTGACGGCGACCGGTACGCCGTAGTCGGTGAAGATGATCGTCGACCGGTCGTCGCTGACGCTCTTCAGCGGGTAGGGCTTGCCCTGCGCAGAAACCCAGACGTCGGTCTTGGAGCCGTCACCGTCGGTCACGTGGAGGACGAGGGCGGGCTTGCCGTTCTCCGTGGTCCGGTCGCCCTTGGTGTCGCTGCCGTCCGCCGTCTGGGCGCCCATCCCGGCGATGTCGCAGAGGCTCGACGAGCTCTTCAGGTTCTGGTCGTCCGCCGGGCCGGTCAGCCAGCGCCCCTTGAAGAGCTCGGCGGCGACGTCGCCCTTCGGACCCGCGATGGTCTTCCGGAAGGTGGCGTCGGGCTTGAGCCAGGCGTGCCCGGACGTGCTGACGATGTCGTAGGTGCCCTTCGAGCCCATCGCGAGGTTGCCGGTGCAGTCGCCCTTGCGTGACGTCGGCCACCGGGGTGGCGGCCGGGTCCGGCCGGCCGATCCGGTGGCCGGTGTACTCGACGGCCGGCTTGTCAGGGCTCCGGGTCTCCCCCGCCGCCGGCGGTCCCGGCCCGAAGCCGGCCCAACTGCCCCCGACCGGCGGTCACGTGGCGTGGGGGCCCCGGGCGAGGCGCGGGGTGTCGGCGGGCTCGGGCCCGGACGGGCGGCGTCCGGCCGCGTCGCCCACGGGGATGCGCGGCAGGGCGTAAGGGTGTTCGTCCCGGAGGTAGCCGATGAGGTGCTCGCGCAGGGCGCAGCGGAGCGCGAACGCGTCGTCGGCGTCGGCCGCCGTGGCCAGCGCGCGGACGACGATCGTGGTGGGGGTGGTGTCGACCACCTGCAGGGCGCTGCCCTGGCCGTCCCACAGGTCGCTCTTGGCCAGGAAGTCGTCGAACTCCTGGCGCAGCAGCCCCACCGGGGCGTGGTGGTCGAGGTGGAGCAGCGCCGTGCCGGTGATCCGGCTGGAGCGGCGGGACCAGTTCTCGAACGGGCGGCCGACGAAGTAGGACATCGGCATCACCAGCCGCCGCTGGTCCCAGGTCTCGATCACCACGGCCGTCAGCGTGATCTCCTCCACCTTCCCCCACTCCCCCGCCACCACCACGACGTCCCCGATGCGGGCCAGGTCGCCGAAGGCCATCTGCACCCCGGCGAAGACGTTGGCGAGCGTGCTCTGCGCCGCCACGCCCGCTGCCACGCCGACCAGGCCGGCGGAGGCCAGCAGACTCGTGCCGACGCCGCGGACCTCCGGGAAGGTCATCAGGACGGCGCCCAGCGTCGCGACGGCGACGATCGCCTGGCAGATCCGGCCGAGCAGGCTGGCCTGGGTCCGGGCGCGCCCGGCCCACACCGGGTCGCGCCGGTGGACGGCGATCCTGAGGGCGCCCTCGGCGACGAGCGCGACCAGTCGCCCGCACAGCCATCCGCCGGAGGCGATCGCGAGGACCACCGTCAGGTGCCGCAGTCCCTCGCGGGCGGCGGGCGGCGCGGCGATCCAGGGTTGCGCGGCGGCGAGCACGAGGCACGCCGTCAGTGCCAGGACCGGCTGGCGGCAGCGGCGCACCAGGAGCGGCACGCCGACGGCGCCCCCGGGAGCCGCCAGCCGCCGCGCCACCGCCTGCACCACCCGGTCGAGGCCGTAGGTGACGAGGGCGGCGGCGACGCCGGCGACGGCGAGGCGGAGCAGGCTCCACCACATGTGCCGGTCTCCTTTCTGCGGCGACGGGTTCGAGCGGACCGCGCGGCTGGGTCAGTCGGGCGGCTCGGGCGGTCCCGGGTGGCCCGGCTGCGGCGTGGCGGGCTCGGGCTCCGGGGTCGGATCCGGCGGGGGCTCGGGCGTGCCGGGCGACGGCGGAGGGTCGGGCACCAGGGGCGGGCCCGGCGGCCGGGTCGGGTCCGGCGGCGCCGGGGGCTCCGGCGGGAGCGGCGGCGGTGGCGGGAGGCCGGGCTCGGCGGGGGCTACGGACACGGCGGTGTCTCCTCCGGTTCGGTTCGGTACGGTCGGGCGGCCAGCAGGTCCTTCAGCCCCTGGTCCCAGTCGATCCGGGTGTGTTCGAGCCCGGGCGGGACCATCCGGGCGGTGGCGGCCAGGAACCTGGCGACGGTGTCGGCGGAGGCCGCGAGCAGGGCGACCCCCTCGTCGCCGGCGAGTGCGATCAGCACGTAGGCGTCGTCGAACGGCGTCACGTGGACGTCACCGTCCCCGACCGGCGTGTGCAGGCCGGCGACGAGCAGGTCGCGCGAGAGCGTCCACACGGCGTCCGGCTGGTAGTCCGCGAAGTCCAGCGCGATCGCGTGCGGTTCGTCGGACCGGTAGGACCAGCCGACCTCCAGGAGCCGACTGCGTTCGTCGCCGGTCATCAGTCGCATGGTGATCCGGGTGGCAAGGCGTTCCATGGGGCGTTTCCCCTTTCCCGGGTTCGTCGGGCCGGGACGGCCGCGGGCTGTCCCGGCCCGTGCGTGTGTGGTGTCCGGCGGTCCGGCGCTTCCGGCAGCGGGGCTGCGCCGGGTCAGAAGATCCGGCCGCCGTAGAACGCGTCGTAGTACGGCCCGAAGCGTCCGCGGGCGTCGTGGCCGTCGTCGGGCCCGTCGTCGCCGAGGTCGGGGCTGTTCTTGATCTCGTCCCTGGAACGGTCGACGTAGACCTTCTGCTCGGCGATCTCGATGCGCGTCACGGTGCCGGCCGGGAGCAGCACCCGCCGGCCGAAGATCCACGGGCCGGTGTCGACGACCAGGTACTGCTCGCCGACCGCCTCGGACAGCTTGTCGACCTTGCCGACCGGGCCGTCGACGGCCTCGACGTGGAAGCCGATCAGGTCGGTGCCGGCCGAGTGCCCGGCGGCGGTGCGGAACTCCCAGATGTCACGGCTCTTGTTCATGACTGCCTCCGTTCCTCTCCTCGTGGGCCGGGCCCCGTCGTACGGGCCCGGCCGGTCGTGACGGTCGGCTGCCCCGGATGCAACGGTTCATGCCACCGGATCGGAGAACCGCCCGGGACGTCGGGCGTGCGGGCGTTCAGGCTGCCGGGTCCGGGCCCGCGCCGTTGCGCTCGACGTGGTGCTTGAAGTCGTTCAGGTCGTCGATCACGCGACGGTCGACGAAGCCGAGCGCCTCGACGAGGTGCTCCCAGAGTCCGTGCGGCTCGATCTCCAGCTGGAGCATGACGCGGGTGGTCCGGTCGTCCACCTGGTGGAAGGTGACGACACCGCTGTGCCGCACCGGGCCGCTCCCGCCGTCCCAGGCCACCCGCTCGCCCACCACGACCTCAGTGGTGACGGCCTCGAACTCCCGGCGGCCGCCGGCCGTCACGACCACCCAACTGCTGTTCCCGGGTCCGGACACGTCGACGCTCACCACGCCGCGCATGAACCGCGGGAAGTCCTCGCACCGCACCCAGCGCTCGTAGACCTCGCCGCGCGGTGCCGCGATCTCGACCGACTCCTCGATCCGTCCCATGCCTTCCTCCTCCTCGGCCTCCGGTGCCTGCGCCCCCCGCCGCCGCCCGGGTGGCGGCCCACGGGTGCCCGGGTGCCCCGATCCCCGCCCGGCATGCACCGTGTGCGGCGGCTCGGCCACGGTCCGTCCACGGATCGCCCGCCGGCGCCCGATCCGCCGCCACGGGCGTTCACGCGATCCTCACAACGACGACCGGCATGGATCCGGACTCCGCGGGTATCCGGGGACGGACCGTACGCCGAGGGGAAAGGACCGACATGGCCACGACCAGTGACGAACTCCTCCACCGCGCGACAGGCCCGGCTTCGGACGAGGCCCCGCCGGTCGGCGCACCCGGAAACCCTCGCGCCGCCACGCCCGCACCGGATTCCCCCGGACTCGACGGCATCCCCGAGCTCGACGGCATCGACGACCCCCGGCGCGTCGCCCCCGCCGACGCGCGCGAGCTGACGCGAGTGCTGCTGGTCCGGCTGGCGGCGCTGGAGGAGGGCACCCGCGAGTACTCCTACGTGCGTGCCACGCTGATCGAGCTCAACCTGTCGCTGGTCCGGTTCGCGATCCGCCGCGTGGGCAACCGTCAGGAGCCCCTCGAAGACCTCATACAGGTCGGCTCGGTCGGCCTGATCAAGGCGATCGACCGCTTCGACCCCGGCCACGGCGCGGAGTTCACCACCTTCGCCCTGCCGACCATCCTCGGCGAGATCCGCCGCCACTTCCGCGACGCCACCTGGGCCGTCCACGTGCCGCGCCGCCTCCAGGAGCTGCGCATCACCCTCGCGAAGTCCCGCGACGAGCTGTTCCAGCGCCTGGGCCGGGCGCCGACGGTGCCCGAGATCGCCGCACACCTCGACCTGTCGGAGGAGGAGGTGATCGAGGGACTCGCCGCCGCCAACGGCCACACAGCGGGCTCCCTGGACGCCCCCGCCACCGAGGGCCAGCAGGAACCGAACCCGCTCACCCAGCGCCTCGGCGAGGAGGACCCGCGGTTCGGCACCGTCGAGGACCTGATCGTCCTCAAGCCCCTCATCGCCGCCCTGCCGGAGCGCGACCGGCTCATCCTGTCCATGCGCTTCGGCGAGGAGCTCACCCAGTCCCAGATCGGCGCCCGCCTCGGACTGTCCCAGATGCACGTCTCCCGGCTGCTCAACCGCCTGTTGAAGAAGCTCCACGCGGACCTCACCGCCTGAGCCGCCCCGCACCCCCGCGACGCACGCACGCCACCCACGGCCTTGGCCGCACCCGGGTGGCGTGCGTACCCTCGTGGAGCACACCCGTGGAGGGGAAACACGACGATGCCCGCAGAGCAGACGATGCCAACAGAGAACGAGCCGGCGACCGCGTTCGCCGACCCCTTCCGGCCGGGCTCGCGTCCCCGGCCCGACCTGGTGGTGCGCACCCGGCACTCCGACGCCGGGGCGGCCGTCTGCGAGCTGGTGGGCGACCTCGACATCGAGACCCTGGAGCCCGCCAGGAACGCGCTCGACGACCTGGTGCGCCGGTGCCCGCCGTTGCTCGTCGTCGACCTCGGGCTCGTCGACTTCTGCGACTCCTCCGGCCTGAACCTGCTGCTGAGGGCGCGGATGGCGGCGATCGCCGCGGACGTCGGGTTCCGCCTCGCGGCGCCGTCCGCCACCGTGCTGCGGCTGCTCGAACTGACCTGCGCCGACAGCGTGTTCTCGCTCCACCCGTCCGTGGACGCGGCGCTCGCCGCACCGCTCTGACCGGCGGTGCGAACCCGCCCCGCACCCGGCGCGGTCGAATCCGGTCGACGGCGCGCATGATCCGCCGGCGGCCGGGAATCCGAGCAGACGAAGCACGACCAAGCACACCGAAACAGACGAAACGGACACCGACGTCGAAGGGGACCCCGCACATGACGACCAGCCGGGCGACCCTGGACGACGACCGGCCGGGCACCGGCCCCACGCTGCCGCCCGGCGGACAGCGCCGGCGCCTGCACCTGGCCGGGCAGCCGAAGCCCGTCGCCCGCGCCCGGGCGTACACCGCGCAGGCCGTCGCCGACTGGTCGTGGCCGACGGGCGGCTCAGGCGCGGACGACATCGTGCTCCTCGTCGCCGAGCTGGTCGCCAACGCCCTGCTGCACGCCGGCGGCCCGGTGGACCTCGTCCTCGACGCCTCCGCGGCCCGTCTGCGCATCGAGGTCACCGACCGCTCGACCGCCCTGCCCGAACCGCGCCTCCCCCACCGCCCGGGCATGCCCGGCGGGCACGGCCTCTTCATCGTCCAGAACGCCGCGACCCGCTGGGGCGCCCAGCCGCACCCGGAGGGCAAGACGGTCTGGGCCGAGATCGACGCCGTGCCCTCGCGTCCCGGAGGCTGACCGGCCGCCCCGCGGTCCTCAGAGCCGCGGCGGCGTGGGCGTCCGGCCGCTCGCCGTCGACCGAGCGTGGATCCCCGACGTCCAGCCGCAGGACCCCGGCCCCGTCCGGCGCCCAGGTCCCCCGCTCCGGCGCGGTGACGTAGCAGTCGTCCCCGTGCAGCACAACTGCCGCGCGCTGCGGCACGGCTGACACGAGCGCAGCGGCCGACGCGGTCCTTCCCGCCCCCGCACCACCGGTCAGCGTCACCAGCGCGCGCCCTCCCTTCGCCGACCGACGGCACCGGCTCCGGCGAATCTCACGACAGGACGGATCACCGCCCTGTCAAGGCGGCGGGAAGGATCCGTCAAAGTATCCGCCGCGGACGCCCCTCCCGGCGCGTCGAACGCTCCGACCCGCTAGCCTGGACCGCTTGTTCCCCCGCGATCACCGCGGTCCCCGAGATCCCTCCGAGGAGCACAGCGCCGTGTCCGACAGCTTCGCGCACCTGCACGTCCACACCGAGTACTCGATGCTGGACGGGGCGGCGAAGAACGGCAAGCTGTTCGCCGAGGCGGAGAGACAGGGCATGCCCGCCATCGCGATGAGCGACCACGGCAACATGTTCGGCGCGTACGAGTTCTTCCACGCCGCCGCGAAGACCGGGGTGAAGCCGATCATCGGCATCGAGGCGTACGTCGCCCCGGCCTCGCGCTTCCTGAAGAAGCAGGTCTTCTGGTCCCCCGGCGGCCAGCGCCCCTCCGGCGCCGACGGCGAGGGCGGAAAGGACGTCTCCGGCGGCGGCCGCTACACCCACATGACCATGTGGGCGCAGAACGCGACCGGCCTGCGGAACCTCTTCAAGCTCTCCTCGCTCGCGTCGATGGAGGGCTACTACATGAAGCCCCGCATGGACCGCGAGCTGATCGCCGCCAACGCGGGCGGCATCATCGCCACCACCGGCTGCCCCTCCGGCGAGGTGCAGACCCGGCTGCGGCTGGGCCAGTACGACGAGGCGGTCAAGGCGGCCGGCGCCTACCAGGACATCTTCGGCAAGGAGAACTACTTCCTGGAGCTGATGGACCACGGCCTCGACATCGAGAGGGACGTCCGCGAGGACCTCCTGCGCCTGGCCAAGCAGCTGAACATCCCGCTGCTGGCCACCAACGACTCGCACTACGTGACCGCCGACCAGGCCGACGCCCACGACAGCCTGCTCTGCGTCGGCGTGGGCAAGAACAAGGACGACCCGAACCGGTTCAAGTTCCAGGGCACCGGCTACTACGTGAAGACCGCCGAGGAGATGCGCGAGCTCTTCCGCGAGCTGCCGGAGGCCTGCGACAACACCCTCGCGATCGCCGAGCGCGTCGAGTCGTACGAGGAGGTCTTCACCTACGTCGACCGGATGCCCCAGTTCGACGTGCCCGAGGGCGAGACCCAGGCCTCCTACCTGCGCAAGAAGATCGAGATCGGGCTGAAGCACCGGTACGGCGACAGCCCGAGCCAGGAGGTGCTGGACCGCATCGAGCTGGAGATGGGCGTGATCACCCCGATGGGGTTCGACGCCTACTTCCTCGTGGTCGCCGACATCTGCCAGTACGGCCGGGACAACGGCATCCCCGTCGGCCCCGGCCGAGGCTCGGCGGCCGGCTCGATGGTCGCCTACCTGACCGGCATCACCCAGCTGGACCCGCTGGAGCACGACCTCCTCTTCGAGCGCTTCCTCAACCCCGAGCGCATCAACCCCCCGGACGTCGACATCGACTTCGACGACCGCCAGCGCGACCAGATGGTCCGCTACGTCACCGAGAAGTACGGCGCCGCCTACACGGCCCAGGTGAACACCTTCGGCACGATCAAGGCCAAGGCGGCCGTGAAGGACGCCAACCGCATCCTCGGCTACCCGTTCTCCATGGGCGACCGGATCACCAAGGCGATGCCGCCGGACGTCATGGGCAAGGGCGTGCCGCTGGCCGACCTGTTCGACGAGAAGCACGCCCGGTACAACGAGGGCACCGAGATCCGGGCGCTGTACCAGAACGAGCCGGACGTCAAGAAGATCATCGACACCGGCCGGGGCATCGAGGGCCTCATCCGCGGCACCGGCGTGCACGCCGCGGCCGTCATCCTCTCCTCCACCCCGCTGCTCGACCTGATCCCGCTGCACATGCGGGACAAGGACGGCGTGATCATCACCGGCTTCGACTACCCGTCGTGCGAAGCCATGGGCCTGATCAAGATGGACTTCCTGGGTCTGCGGAACCTGGGCATCATCGACCACTGCATCAAGATCGTGAAGGCCAACCGGGGCATCGACGTCGACATCGAGAAGATCCCGATCGACGACCCCACCACCTACCAGCTGCTGGCCCGCGGCGACACCCTGGGCGTGTTCCAGCTCGACGGCGGCCCCATGCGCGCCCTGCTCAAGCTGATGAAGCCCACCGAGTTCGCCGACATCTCCGCCGTCTCCGCGCTCTACCGGCCCGGCCCGATGGGCATGAACTCGCACACCAACTACGCGCTGCGCAAGAACGCCCAGCAGGAGATCGTCCCGATCCACCCCGAGCTGGAGGAACCGCTCAAGGACGTCCTCGGCCCCACCTACGGCCTGATCGTCTACCAGGAGCAGGTCCAGCGAGCCGCCCAGGTGCTGGCCGGCTACTCGCTCGGACAGGCAGACCTGCTGCGCCGCGCCATGGGCAAGAAGAAGAAGGAGGTCCTGGAGAAGGAGTTCGTGCCCTTCCACGCGGGCTGCAAGGAGCGCGGTTACTCCGACGAGGCCATCCAGGCGGTGTGGGACGTCCTGGTCCCGTTCGCCGGCTACGCGTTCAACAAGTCGCACTCCGCCGCGTACGGCCTGGTCTCGTACCAGACCGCCTACCTGAAGGCCAACTACCCGGCCGAGTACATGGCCGCGCTGCTCACCTCCGTCGCCGACGACAAGGACAAGATGGCGGTCTACCTGGCCGAGTGCCGGCAGATGGGCATCAAGATCCTCTCCCCCGACGTCAACGAGTCGGTGGTCGACTTCACCGCCGTCGGCAGCGACGTCCGCTTCGGCCTCAAGGCCGTGCGCAACGTCGGCGTGCCGGTCATCGAGTCCCTGGTGCGCACCCGCGAGGAGAACGGCAAGTACACGTCGTTCCCCGACTTCCTGGACAAGGTCGAACTGGTGGTCTGCAACAAGCGCACCGTCGACTCCCTCGTCAAGGCGGGCGCCTTCGACTCCCTCGGCCACACCCGGCTCTCGCTCAGCAGCGTCCACGAGACCGCGATCGACGCCGTCACCGGGGTGAAGAAGCAGCAGGCCATCGGCCAGGACGACCTGTTCGGCGCGATGGACGCCGGCGACGGCGCCGGCCCGGGCATCGGGCTGGACTTCCAGCTCACCGACCAGGAGTGGCCCCGCCGCCAACTCCTCGCCCTGGAGCGCGAGATGCTCGGCCTGTACGTCTCCAGCCACCCGCTGGACGGCGCCGAGCACATCCTCTCCCAGAACCGCGACACCTCGATCGCCGAACTCCTCGGCTCCGGCCGCTCCGAGGGCGAGGTCCGGCTCTCCGGCCTGATCACCGCGGTGGACCGGCGCATCAACAAGGCGGGCAACGCCTGGGCGATCATCACCCTCGCCGACCGCGACGGCTCGGTCGAGGTGCTGTTCTTCCCGGCGACCTACAACCTCATGGCCGACCAGATGGTCGAGGACAACGTGGTCTCGGTCCGCGGTCGCCTCAACGAGCGCGACGGATCGCTCAGCATCTTCGGCCAGGAGATCACCACGCTCGACGTCTCCTCCGCCGAGCTCGGCACCAAGCCGCCGGTCCAGATCACCGTCCCGGTCTCCCGGCTCACCCCCCAGGTGGTCGCCGAACTCAAGCTCGCCCTCCAGGCCCACCCCGGCGACGTCCCGGTCCGCCTGCTGACCACCAACTGGGACAAGAACACCCTCTACGAGCTCGGCTTCCTGGTGAACCCCGACAACGGCCTCGCCTCGGACGTCAAGACCCTCCTCGGCAACCGCGCCTGGGCGGGCGCGGCCGTACGGGCCTGAGCCAGGGGTCAGCCCGGCGCCTCCGGCGGGTCGTCAGACCAGCCGGAGGTGCCGGTTCGGCGCGGGGGTGGCGCCGTCACCAGGAGGTGGCGTCGTCCAGCGACTGCGGCCCGCGGTCAGGCCTCCCCCGGCGTCGCTTCGACCGGTTGCGGGGTGAGGCGCTTGAGGCCCTTGCGGTCGTAGTAGCGCGTCATCGCGAAGCCGAAGGCCAGCGCGGCCGCGAAGCCGACCGCGATCATGATCCAGGCACGGGTCAGCCCGGCGTCGGCGCGGGCGTCGAAGTAGAGGATGGACCGGACGCCCGCGCTGAGCTGGCGCATCGGTTCGAAGGCCCCCAGGAAGCGGTAGAAGGCCGGGGTGGCCTCCAGCGGGATGGTCGCCCCGGAGGAGGGCAGGGCCAGGGCGATGAAGACGAACATCGACACCAGTTGCCCGATGCTGCCGAACGCCGCGTTGATGGCCTGGACTCCCAGGCCGACGGCGAGGCAGGCGCAGTAGGAGAAGATCCACAGCAGCGGGATGTGCGAGGCGTCCATGCCGAGCACCACGACGCAGGCCACCATGACCATCGACGTGGTCAGCACCGAGATCCCGGCGGTCATCACCATCTTCAGCACCAGCGTCCTGGTCCGGTCGATCGGGACGGTGGGCCGGCGGGTGTGCCAGGGCCCGATCTCGCTGTCCGCGTAGCCGAGGGAGGTGTCGACGCCGTTGTGGACCAGGTTCCCGCCGATGAAGCCGGCGAGCACCAGCAGCAGCGTGTAGTAGAACGCGCTCAGTCCGAGGCCGCTGTGCCTCCCGATCGGGTGGCCGACCTGTGTCACCACCGCCACGGGGTCGGCCAGCAGCAACCGGGCGGTCGATCCGGCTCCCGCCGCCGCGGGCGCGGCGGTGAGCTGCTTGCCGATGGTCAGGGAGGCCTGGTGGGCGGCGTTCTGGTTGATCTGGGACGCGAGTGAGGACCCGAGGCTGCCCACGCCGGGGTTGGTCAGCACGGTGATGGTGGGCCGCGATGTCGCGCCCGCCGAGGTCAGCGCCCCGACCGAGGCCGTGAAGTCCGCCGGGATCTCCAGCACGCCGTAGACCTTGCCGGAGGCCAGCTGGTCCTGCGCCTCGGCCCGCCCGACCTGCCGCCAGTCCACCGAGCCCGCGGGCGAGGCCGCGACGACCGCCCCCGTCACCTGCGCCCCGAGGTTCTGCTGCTGCCCGGGCAGCGGCGCGCCGGTGTCCGCGTTCACCACGGCGACCGGCAGGCGGTGCAGGTTGCCGTTCGGGTCGAGGATGCTGCCCATGTAGAGCAGGGACAGCCCCAGCGCGACCAGCGCCGCGAGCACGGACGGGACCAGCCACAGCATCGGCCGTCGCAGCAGGGCGCCGACGCGCACCTGCGGGCGGGCACCGTGGGACGGGGCGTTCGAGGAGGGCACGGTGGACCACGCTAGAACGACGCCGCGCCCGTTCGGCGGCGCGACACGACAGCAAGGGACCGAGGTCGGCCGATCACCAGCAAGCAACCGCATCAATCAGGTCACATCTAGAACATCGTATGATGACCCAACTCCCGCGCTACGCGCGAAGAGTTCCACAGATGTTCCATTTGCCCGATTCATCTCCCGCTTCACACGCACGGAGCCACCCTCATGGACAACCTGTCCACCGTCGACGTCGACGGCGCGATAGAGACCCGCGGTATCGAACCCGTCCCCGACCACGAGCGCGGGGGCAGAGTCCGCGAGCTCTTCCCGACCTGGGTCGCGGCGAACATCAGTGTCCTGCTGCTCACCATGGGTGCCGCCCTGGTCGTGTTCAACCAGCTGAACTTCTGGCAGGTCCTGATCGTCGCGGCGTGCGCCGCGCTCATCTCGTTCGGCATGGTCGGCGTGCTGTCGGTCTCCGGCAAGTGGGGCGGGGCGCCGGGCGCGACCCTCTCGCGGGCCACCTTCGGCGTGCGCGGCAACCTCTTCCCCGGCGCGATCCTCTGGATCGCCCGGTTCGGCTGGGAGACGATCAACGCCGTCACCGGCGCCTACGCCGTGCTGACCGTCCTCGACCTGCTGTTCGGCGTCAAGAGCAACACCGCGCTGATCGTGGTCACGCTGTTCGCCTTCGTCGCCTGCACCTTCCTGGTCTCCGGCATGGGCCGCAAGGCGCTGAACGTCTGCAACACCTGGTCGACGTACCTCTTCGGCCTCTTCAGCGTCCTGGTGCTGGGCTACCTGGTCGCGACCATGCACTGGAGCGAGGTCTTCGCCAAGCCCGCGGGCACCACGGCGATGATGATCGCCGGCATCGGGACCATCGCCGCCGGCGGCATCAGCTGGGTCCCGACCGGCCCCGACTTCGCCCGCTACCTGCCGCACGCCGCCTCCGGCAAGAAGATCGTCGGCGTGACGGTCTCCGGCGCCGGCCTGGTCATGGTGCCGATGGTCCTGATGGGCGCCGTCATGGCCGTGGCCTCCCCCGGTCTGGCCGAGGCCGCGGACCCGGTCTCCTTCCTCGGCGACCTGCTGCCGACCTGGCTGGCCGTGCCCTACCTGCTCACCGCGATCGTGGGCATGCTGCTGATCAACAGCCTCTCCATGTACTCGGCGGGCTTCACCGCGCAGACCATGGGCGTCAAGCTCCCGCGCGCCCTGGCCGTCAGCATCAACGCCGTGATCTCGCTGGTCGGCGGCCTGCTGCTGATGCTGGTCGCCAAGAGCTTCCTGGGCTCCTTCATCACCTTCCTGATCCTGCTCGCCGTCTCCTTCTCGGCGTGGATCGGCGTCTACGCGGTGGACATGTTCCGCCGCCGGTCGCGCGCGGTGCGCTACGACGCCGCCGCGCTGATGGACACGAGCAGGAACAGCCCCTACTGGTACGCGGGCGGCTTCTGCTGGCAGGCGATGGTGTCCTGGGTGCTCGCGCTGCTCTTCGGGCTCGCCTTCACCAAGTGCGACTGGTTCGCTGGCCCGCTCTCCGGCACCCCCGTCGGCAAGTACGGGCTCGCCTGGGCGGCGACCATCGTGATCTCCGGCGTGATCATGGCCGTGCTCCCCGAACCCCGGGAGAACACCCCCGCCGAGCAGCCGGCCGGCAGCCGGGCGGAGCGGCCCGAGAAGGTCACCGCCTGACCACGAGCCACGACACCCCCGGACCGCCCGGGCCCCGACTCCCCCGAGCCGGCGCCCGGGCGGTCCGCTTTTGCCCCGGCCGGGCACGACCCGGAGCCGGACGTGCAGTCGTACCCGTGCACACGAGCCGGTGCTGCATGTCGTGTCAGAGGTCCAGGCCGACGGGTGTCGCGGACCATGGACTCGGTGCCTTCGAGTGCGTCCGCCCAGGCGCTGGTGACCGTCGCGATGCCCGAAAGGCGGCAGAGGAGGTTGAGGGCGCTGCGCTCAGCGGTGAGCAGGTCGCGGGTGCGGGTGGTGACCGAGAGGACCGCGTCGGCGATGTGGATCCCGGCGACGGTGCCCGCCTCGCGCGCGGTGAAGTCGCCTGTCGCCACGGCCTCTTCGGGGACCGTGGCGACCGTGGTGACATCCACGCCCCCGGCCAGGTCCTCGCCGAGCGCCGGCGGAGCATCGGCCCGAGAACCAGAGCGGCGGTCAGGTCCGGCGGGCGTGGGACGCGAGGCGGTCGGCCAGTGCGAGGACGAGGTCGCGCAGTTCGGTGGGGCGCTCGATGACGAAGGGGCGGTCGATGGCGGCGAGGACCGCCGGGAGCCAGTCGAGGTGCTGCACCCGCAGCTCGACGCGGCGCCAGCGCGCGGCTGCCCCCTCCTCCTCCAGGATCGCGACGGCGGCGGGGAGGTGGGCGCGGATCTGATCGACCGTTCCGTGGATCCGCACGGTCACCTCGTGCCGGTGGTCGGCCGTGGCGAAGGCCGACAGCACCCGCTGGGCCGCATCGAGGCCCTCGGGCGCCTCGAACGAGCCGGGCAGGGGCCTGGCGTCCCCGATGCGGTCGAGCCGGAAGGTCCGGTCCTCGCCGAGCCGGGCGTCCTGGCCCGTGACGTACCAGCGGCCCGCGTGGGCGACGATCCCGTACGCGTGGAGCGTGCGGTCGCTGCGGCGTCCGTCGCGGTCGGTGTAGCGGACCGAGAGCGGCCGGCGGTGGCGCACGGCGTCGGCGACGGTGAGCAGGACCTCGGCGTCCGGGGTGTCGAACTCGCCGGGCCGGTCCGTGAAGGCGAGGGCTTCCACGAGTGTGTCGAGCCGGCGGGCGACGTGCTTCGGCAGCACCCGCCGGATCTTCGCCGCTGCCGTCTCGCCCGCCGTGCGCTCCGCCGCCGCAAGGCCCGTTCGGCGGCCGGCGACCAGGCCGAGCAGCACGGCCAGTGCCTCGTCGTCGTTGAGCATCAGCGGAGGCAGGCGGTAGCCGGGGGCGAGCCGGTACCCGCCGTAGCGACCGCGCACCGATTCCACGGGCACGTCCAGGTCGATCAGCTGGTCGACGTACCGCCGCACGGTGCGCCCCTGGACGCCGAGCCGCTCGGCGAGTTCGGCCACGGTGCGGGTGCCGCCCGACTGGAGCAGTTCCAGGAGTGTGAGGACGCGGCCGGTGGGTCGGGGCATGTTCGCAGCCTAACGCGAATACCGGACCGATTCTGTCCCCTATTTCTCCTAGCCTGCGACGTGCACAGCTCGTGCACACCTTCCGAAGGACCCCTGGGAGACATCCGTGGAATTCGTCTCGATCCGCATCATCACCGGCGACGTCGCGCGCCTCGTCGACTTCTACGAGCGGGCCACCGGGGCCCGGGCGGCGTGGGCCACCGAGGACTTCGCCGAAATCGCCGTCGGGGGCGCGACCCTCGCGATCGCCGGCACCCGCACCGTCCCGCTGTTCGCCCCGGGCTCCGCCCGGCCGGCGGCCAACGACAGTGTGATCACCGAGTTCCTCGTCGACGACGTGGACCTCGTCCACGAGAACCTGACCTCCTTGGTCACCGACTTCGTCGCCGGGCCGACCACCATGCCGTGGGGCAACCGGTCGCTGCTGCTCCGCGACCCCGACGGGAACCTCGTCAACTTCTTCACCCCCGTCACCCCGGCCGCGATCGCACGGCGGAAGGACGGCAAATAGGATTGCGCACCGCCCCCGTGAGCCGGCACGGTTTCAGCGCTTCGACGTACGAGGCGTTCTGACGACTGCGGGGGGCCGTCCATGACCGCGTCCGTGCCGCCGGGCGGCCTCGCGGCCGCGTACGACCGGCCGCCCTACCGGCAGCCGCCGGTGCCGCGTCGGCCGCCACGGGAGTGGGTGCTCGACGTGGTGCTGCCCTGGCGGCTGGCGAGCCGGTTGTACGGGCCCTACCGGATGATGCGGATGTCGGCCTCCGGGGTCGCGGCGCTGGCGGGGGCGGAGTTGCTGGATCCGATGCTGCGGCCGGTGGTCACGCAGTTGGTGGCGCAGACGCTCGACCCCCTGGTGGAGCGGCTGATGCTGGCCCGGGCACTGTTCGGCCTCTGCCTGGTCCTCCTCGTCGTGCGGGTGGCGAACGGCGCCTCCGCCGACGAGCTCTTCCTGGACTCGTTCGGGGACAGCATCGTGATGCTGGTCAGCGGGCCGGCCGCGCTGCTGCTCGCCTGCGTGCCGCTGGTGCTGCCGGCCCGGAGCGGCACCAGGCGGCGGGTGGCGCGCCTGGTGGCCCGGCCGGTGTTCACCGGCGTGGCCACGTTCGCGGGGTTCCTGGTGATGATGAAGTCCGACGCCAACGCGTACATCGGCAACACGGTCGGGCTGAACCTGCTGGTGGCGATCTGGCTGCCGGCGTTCACCCTCCCGTCGGTGTACCTGATGCACCGCAACTCCTTCGCCGTGGGCGGTCACCCGCTGGTGCGGCCGTTGGTCGCGGTGCTGCTGGTCTGGCTCACCCTGCTCGGGCACGTCACCCTGGTCGACACCAAGCACACGTCGACGCACGACGCGGCTTCGCTGGCCGGGCTGCCGGCCGGGCCGGTCGCGGTGACGGTCACCGCCGTGATCGAACTGGTGCGACTGAGGTACCGTCACCGGGTCGGCTTCCGCATCGGACCGTTGCCGCCTCTCCCCCCGCGGGCACCACACGGCTCGGCGGGACCGCGGTAGCGTCGGCCCGGCCTACCCCGGAAGGAGCCACGCCATGAACCCGAACGCCTTCCCGCTGGAGCCCACACCGATCCACGTGCCCGACGAGGTCCTCGCCGACCTCCGCACCCGTCTCGCCTCGACCCGGCCGCCGGTGGACGAGGGCAACGAGGACTGGTCCTACGGCGTCCCGGCCGGTTACCTCCGTGAGCTGGTCGCCCACTGGCGGGACGGCTACGACTGGCGCAAGGCCGAGGCCGCGATCAACGTCCACGAGCACTACGTGGCGGAGGTCTCCGGCGTCCCGGTGCACTTCATGCGCAAGGCCGGCCGCGGCCCGCGCCCGGTCCCGCTGATCCTCACCCACGGCTGGCCGTGGACGTTCTGGCACTGGTCGAAGGTGATCGGGCCGCTCGCCGACCCGGCCGCGTTCGGCGGGGACCCCGCCGACGCGTTCGACGTCATCGTGCCCTCCCTGCCGGGCTTCGGCTTCCCCGGGCCGCTCACCGGCTTCCCGGACGTCAACTTCTGGAAGGTCGCCGACCTCTGGCACACCCTGATGACCGGGACCCTGGGGTACGGGAAGTACGCCGCCGGGGGCTGCGACATCGGCGGGATCGTCTCCAGCCAGCTCGGCCACAAGTACGCCGACGAGCTGTACGGCATCCACATCGGCTCCGGGCTGCCGCTCGACTTCTTCAACGGTCCCCGCGCCTGGGACTTCGCCCGGAACCGGCCCCTCACCGACGACCAGCCCGCCGACGTCCGCGCGCGCATCATCGAGCAGGACCACCGCTGGGCGTCGCACCTCGCCGTGCACGTGCTCGACGGCGCCACCCTGGCCCACGGGCTGAGCGACTCGCCCGCCGGGCTGCTCGCCTGGCTGCTGGAGCGGTGGAACGCCTGGAGCGACAACGGCGGCGACGTCGAGTCCGTCTTCGACAAGGACGACCTGCTCACGCACGCCACGATCTTCTGGGTGAACAACTCCGTGGCCACGTCCATGCGGTACTACGCCAACGCCGACCGCTACCCCTGGTCCCCCGCCCACGACCGCACCCCGGCCGTGGAGGCACCGGTCGGCCTCACCTTCGTCACGTACGAGAACCCGCCGGGCGTCCACACCGCCGACGAGCGCGTCCAGGCGTTCGAGACCGGCCCGCAGGCCGCCTGGTTCAACCACGTCAACGTCAACGCCCATGACCGCGGTGGCCACTTCATCCCGTGGGAGAACCCGGACGCCTGGGTGAACGACCTGCGCCGGACGTTCCGCGGCCGCCGGCCCTGAACGCCCCGACGGACTCAGGCGCCGTCGTCCGGGTCGGCGCGCGTCCGCAGGAACGCGAGGTACTCGGGGTCGTCCTCCGCGAAGATCTCCGGCCCGCCCCCGTGCAAGCCCTGGTCGGCCAAGGCGTCGTCCTCCCGGTACAGGTCGCCGATCTCGGCGAGGACGTCGTTCGGCAGTCGCACCGCTGTCCCCCTCCGGGCTCCCACGCGGTACGTGTCCTCACCTGAGCTACGCCCCGGGGACGTCCGGGGTCCGGGTGGACGGGCGGGCGCGAAGGACCGGGAGGGCGGAGAGGACGGCCGCCGTCGCGGCGCCGAGGGCGGCCAGGGCGAGGACCGTCCAGAGCGACGGGGCCCGCGCGATGCCCGCGCCGATGCCGCCCAGCTCGCCCTGGCGGTCGATCAGCCACCGGACGAGCGGGATGCCGGCGGCCGCCCCGGCGGCGACCGTGGGCAAGGCGATGGCCGTGCCGCGGACGGCCAGCACGACGGCGGACTGGCCAGGGGTCAGGCCGAGCGCCCGCAGCAGGCCGAGGTCGCGACGCCTCTCGTGGAACCCCGCCGCGGCCGTCGTGAGCAGCTCCACCAGGCAGATGAGGGCGAGCAGGAGCAGCAGCCCGACCACGCTGGCCCGCAGCGCGCCGGGCCGGGTGACCGGGCCGGCCGGGAGGCGCAGCTCGACCTGCCCGGCGAGTCCGGCGCGGGCGGGGAGGTCACGCTGGACCTCGGCGGGATCGTGGCCGGGGCGCAGGGCGAGCTGCCAGAAGTCGGGGCGGGTGGGGTCGCCGGGTCGGTCGAGCGTGTCGAAGCCGGTGGACAGGACCCGGCCACCGTGCTCGGGTTCGAGGTCGCGCCCGACGACGTGCAGGATGCGCGGGGTGCCGCCGGTGGTGACGCGCACCCATTGGCCGACCTTGGCACCGAGCAGGTCGAGGGCGCCCTGTCCGGCGACGGCCTCGTCCGTCGCGCGGATCGCCCGGCCCTCGACGACGGTGTACGGGTAGGCCGCGTCGGTGGTGCCGACGGCGCGCAGGGTGAGCGTCGCGGACTGGCCGGGCGCGAGGGCCTGCATCTCGGTGCCCGGGTAGGCGCCGCGGACGGCGGGGTCGGCGGCCAGGGCGGCGGCGAGCGCGGCATCGTCCGGTGTCTGCTCGGGGCTGGCCCGGCGGGCCGTGACGGACGGGGCGGTGACGCCGCCGTCGGGCCGGGTGACGGCGTCGAGCGTGGCCCAGGTGCTCAGGGCCAGGGTGGCGGCGACGACCGGGACAGTCAGCCGGACGGCGCTGACGACCAGGCCGGAGCGTCGGCGCAGGACGCCGCCGAGGCCGAGGACGAGCGCGGGCGGCAGCCGCCGCAGCGGGCCGAGGCGGACCGGGCGGGCCGTCATGGCGGGCGGCCGGGTGCCGTCGGTCGGCGGGACGGGGGCGACCCGGGCGGCGCGCAGGGCGGGCAGGGCGGCGGCGGCCCCGACGGCGACGAGCGCGGCGGCCATGACGGCGACGGTGGCGGCGGTGCCTCCGGGGACGAGCCGGTGGAGGACGTCCGTCCCGCCGCCGAGGGCCGGGACGGCGCGCGCGGCGACCGCGGCGCCGCCCGCGCCGAGCAGGACCCCGGTGCCGGCCAGCAGGAGCTGTTCGGCGATGAACATCCAGGCGACCTGGCCGGCGGTGAAGCCGAGCGCCTTGAGCAGGGCGATGTCGCCGGTGCGGGCACGGATCCGGCCGCCGGCCGCGCCGGCCACCGCGAGGGCGGCGGAGAGCAGCGCGGCCAGTCCGCAGAGCCCGAGCAGGAGGCCGGCGAGCCGGTCGTCCTGCTGCCGTGCGTCGCGGGCGTCGAGCCAGGTGGTGATCCGGGAGACCCGGTCGGCGCCGAGGAGGCTGACCGCCCGCTGGGCGGTGTAGGCGGCGTCGGAGGGGTGGGCGAGGCGCAGTCCGAGGGTGAGTCCCTGGGCCGCCCGGTCCGGCTGGACGAGGTCGAGGGTGGCGGGCAGGGTCCAGCCGAGGTCGTAGCCGGCGGCCTGGCTGGGCAGTTGGTCGGGGCTGTCGGCGATGCCGAGGACGCGCAGTTCGACCGGGCCGCCGTGGACGTCGAGGACGGTCAGGCGGTCTCCGGTGCGGGCCCAGGCGGCTTCGGCCGCGGACTGTTCGAGCACGATGCCGTGGACGTCGGACGGGTCGAGCCAGCTGCCGGAGCGCAGCAGCGGGCGGGGCGCGTCCGGGGTGTCGCCGCGCAGCACGAGCGTGGTGCGGTCGGTGGGGCCCGCGGCGGCGGCGCCGTCGGGGCGGCGGCCGACGAGCGTGGTCTCGGCCGTGTGCTGGGGCGGTGAGACGGCGACGACGCCGGGTTCGCGCGCGAGCAGGGCGGCGGACGGTTCGTCTCCCCCGGCCTGGACGGGCGCGGCCCCGGCGGCCTGGGCGGCCGCGGACGGCCGCAGGTCGATCCGGACGTCGGGCGATCCGGCGGCCTGGAACTGGCGCTGCCACGGGTCGGCGGCGGCGCCGAGCAGGGCTCCGGCGAGCAGGAGGGCCGCGGCGGTGCCGCCGGTGGCGAGGACGACGAGCAGGGCGTGGACGCGGTGCGAGCGCAGGTCGGCGCGGATCCAGCGGAGGAGGGCGCGCACCGGCTCAGCCGCCGAAGTCGATGACGTCGCGGACCCCGACGGCGCCGCGCCGCGCGGCCGGGGGCTCCTCGACCCGGGCGTCGTCGGCGACCCGGCCGTCGAAGAGGCTGACGACGCGGTCGGCGGTGCTGGCGGCCCGGGCGTCGTGGGTGACGAGCACGATCGTCGTGCCCTGCTCGTGGTAGCGGGTGAGCAGGGCGAGGACGTCGCGGGTGCTGCGGCTGTCGAGGTTGCCGGTGGGCTCGTCGGCGAGGAGCAGTTCGGGCCGGTTGACCAGCGCGCGGGCCAGGGCGACGCGCTGGCGTTCGCCGCCGGAGAGTTCGCCGGGCCCGGCGGCGGCCTTGTGGGCGAGGCCGAGCTCCTCCAGGAGCTCCTGGCGGCGTTCGCGGGCGGTGCGGGCCGGCAGGCCGGCGAGGACGGCGGTCAGTTCGATGTTGTCGGCGACGGAGAAGTCGGAGAGGAGGTTCCCGCTCTGGAAGACGATGCCGTAGTGGCGTCGGCGCAGGCGGGCCCAGGCGGCCTCGCGCAGCCCGTCGACCCGGCGGCCGTCGAGCCGCAGCTCGCCCTCGTCGGGGCGCAGCAGGCCGGCGAGGAGGTGCAGCAGGGTGGACTTGCCGGCGCCCGAGGGGCCGGTGACGGCGACGAACTCGCCCCGGTCGATCCGCAGGCTGACGCCGCGGACGGCGGGTATGAGGGCCGAGCCGCTCAGGTGCGAGCGCACCAGGGCGTCGGCGGCCAGCAGCGGCGGTATCGGCTCCGAGCCGCTCACGTGAGTTCCTCCTGGCAACGCTCCAGCCAGTCGAGGTCGGCCTGCAGGTGCAGGACGGCGCCCTCGATCAGCAGCAGCGAGGTCCGGTTGCCGCGTTCGGTGGCGGCCAGTTTGTTGAGTCCGCGCATCGTGTTGATGCAGTGCCGGCGCTGGTTGTTGATCAGCGTCAGCCGGTCGGCGAGGTCGGTGCCCTCGGCGAGGATCAGCTTCATGAAGAACTCGTCCCTGACCCTGGGCCCCTCGGTGGGGGCCTCGAACCAGCCGGCGAGTTCCGCGGTGCCCTTCTCCGTGATCTCGTAGACCTTCTTGTCCGGTCTGCCCTCCTGCGTCACCTCGGTGCCGCGGATCAGTCCGGACTTCTCCAGTCGGCTCAGGGTCACGTAGATCTGGCCGATGTTCGGCTGAGGGTACGCCGCGCCGAAGGTCTGCTCAAGCCCCTGCTTGAGCTCGTACCCGTAGGCGGGCTGCCGGGCCAGCAGCGCCAGCAGCTGATGGCGCACCGGGCGTCACCTCTTCCTTCGTCTTCCGTCGTCGCTGGTTACACCTCGGTCACACAGTACGGGCAGGTGGGCGCCGTTGAGCAGGGAGGCCGTATAAAGGGACGTGCGTCGGCGCCCCACCCGCGCCGACCCGACGAAGGAGCTCCATGGCAGACCGGCCGCCCACCGGGCCCCACGCGGGCCGCCGGCGCGTGACGCGCGCGCTGGTGGGCGGGGCCGCGGTGCTCGCGGCCGGGGGCGCGTCCGCCTGGTACGGCCTGGCCGGGCGCTCGCACGCGGCGGGCGATCCGGCGGGCGTCGGGCCGGTCACGCTGGCCACCGGCCGGGACACCACGCACTACCTGGGCGGGTTGCTGGCCGACTGGAACGCCGAGCACCCGGACCAGCCGGCCGAGCTGGTCGAGCTGCCCGCGGCGGCGGACGAGGTGCACGCCCAGCTCGCCGGGGAGCTGTCGGCCGGCGGCAGCCGTTTCGACGTGCTCAACATCGACGTCGTGTGGACGGCCGAGTTCGCGGCCCGCCGCTGGACGGCGGCACTGGACGAGGCGGAGTTCGCGCTGGACGGCCTCCTGCCGCCGGTCGTCGGCACCGGGCGGTACGACGGGCGGCTGTACGCGGTGCCGTTCGTCGCCAACGCCGCCCTGCTGTACTACCGCAGCGACGTGCTGGACGCCGCCGGCGAGCAGCCGCCCACGACGTGGGACGAACTGGCCCGGCAGGCCAGGACGCTGGCGCCCGCGCACGGACTCGGCGGGTACGCGGGCCAGTTGAGCCCGTACGAGGGACTCGCCGTCAACGCGCTGGAGGCCATCCGCTCGGCCGGCGGGGACCTGCTGGCGGGCGACGGTTCGGTCGTGGTGGACAGCCCGCAGGCACGGGCCGGGCTGGAGTTCCTGGCCGGGGGCGTGCGCGACGGGTGGATCCCGCCCGAGGTGCTCGGCTACCAGGAGGAGGAGTCCCGCGCGGCGTTCGAGCGCGGCGGCCTGCTCTTCCTGCGGAACTGGCCGTACGTGTACCACGAGGTCGCCACGGCCGGCTCTCCGGTGGCGGGGCGGTTCGGCGTGGTGCCGCTGCCGGGGCCGCACGGGCCGGGCAGCGGCGTACTGGGCGGGTCGGGGCTGGCGGTCAGCCGGTTCTCCCGGCACCAGCGCACCGCGCGGGCGCTGATCGGCTACCTGACGAGCCGGAAGGCGCAGTCCCGCGTGCTGACCGACGGCGGGCTGCCGCCCGTGCGGGCGGACCTCTACACGGATCCGGAGCTGACGGCCCGCTTCCCGTACCTGCCGGTGCTGCGCACGGCGATCCTGGCGGCCGGGGCGCGCCCCGGCGTGCCGCAGTACCAGCAGCTGAGCCTCGCGTTCAGCGAGTCGGCGTTCGAGGTCGTGTCGGGCCGCCGGAGCGCCGGGGTGGCGCTTCCCCGGCTGGCGGCCGACCTGCGTGCCATCGTCGGCTGAGCCTCGCGCCGGCCGTCTCCGGGGGCGTTCCCCCGGTTCGTGAGCACCTACCCGCGAGTACCTAACACGTATCTATGTCGAGCAGACGTGGCTCGTTCGTAATCCCTGGAAAACCCTTTCGAAGCAGGGTCTTAACAGCGGACGTCTTCGCCTGCTATACCTAACGCGAATGCATAACCGTTGGAGTAGCGAGATGCCCCACACCCTCCCCGACGGCGACGCGGCCACCCTGCCGCGCGCTCGGTCACACGCCCCCATCGCCCCCGCCGCCCGTCCCTGGTGGCGCGACGCGGTGATCTACCAGATCTACGTGCGCAGCTTCCGCGACACCGACGGCGACGGCGTCGGCGACCTCGCCGGCGTCCGCGAACGCCTGCACCACGTGCGGCAGTTGGGCGCCGACGGCGTCTGGCTCAACCCGTTCTACGTCTCGCCCCAGCACGACCACGGCTACGACATCGCCGACCACTGCGCCGTCGACCCGGTCTACGGGGACCTCGCCGAGTTCGACCGCCTGGTGGCGGACTGCCGCCTGCTCGGCCTCAAGCTCGTCCTGGACGTCGTGCCCAACCACTGCTCCAGCGAGCACCCGTGGTTCCGGAAGGCGCTGGCCAACGGCCCCGGCAGCCCCGAGCGGGCCCGGTTCCACTTCGCCGAGGGGCGCGGCGAGCACGGCGAACTGCCGCCCAACAACTGGCGGGCCATGTTCGGCGGCCCGGCCTGGAGCCGGGTCACCGAGCCCGACGGGCGGCCCGGCCAGTGGTACCTGCACCTGTTCACCCCGGAACAGCCGGACTTCAACTGGCGCGACCCCGACGTCGCCGCCCACTTCGAGGAGATCCTGCGGTTCTGGCTGGACCGCGGCGTCGACGGCTTCCGGATCGACGTCGCGGCCGGGCTCTACAAGCACCCCGACCTGCCCGACTCCCCCGACCCGGACGTCGACGAGCGCACCCGCGACTCGGTCAACCCGCTGGCCTGGAACCAGCCCGAGGTGCACGGCGTGTGGCGCCGGTGGCGGGCGATCTGCGAGGAGTACACCGCCCGCGACGGCCACGAGCGGCTGCTCGTCGGCGAGGCCTCCGTGCCCACCCCGGCCGAACAGGCGCTGTACGTGCGGCCCGACGAACTGCACCAGGCCTTCTTCTTCCACCTGCTGCACGCGCCGTGGGACCTCGCGCACTTCCACCGGGTGATCGACGACGCCGTGCGGGACATCACCGCCACCGGCTCGACCGTCACCTGGGTGCTCAACAACCACGACCAGGTCCGCACGACGACCCGCTTCGCCGGCCAGGACCCCTCCTCGGGCCCCGCCCGGGCCGCGGCGGCCGCCCTGCTGATGCTCGCCCTGCCCGGTGCCGCCTACATCTACCAGGGCGAGGAGCTCGGACTGCCCGAAGTCCTGGACCTGCCGGACGAGTTGATCACCGACCCGATCTTCCGGCGGACCGGCAGCCGGGCCGGGACCCGCGACGGCTGCCGGATCCCGCTGCCCTGGTCGGGCGGCGAGGCACCGTTCGGGTTCAGCCCGCCGGACGCCCCGGCCGCGCCCTGGCTGCCGCAGCCGGCCGCGTTCGCCGCCCACACCGCCGAACGGCAGCGGGCCGACGCCGGATCCGTCTACCACCTGTACCGCACCGCACTGCAGTTGCGCCGGGAACTCCCCCAGCTCGGCGAGGGCACGCTGCGGTGGCTGGAGGCCCCGCCCGGGGTCCTCGCGTTCGTCCGCGGCGAGGGCCTGGTGTGCGCCGTCAACTTCGGCGACGCCCCCGCGCCGGCCCCGGTCGCCGGCCCGCCCCTGCTCGCCAGCGGACCTTGCGGCGACGGCCTCCTCCCGCCGGCCACCGCCGCCTGGTGGATCAGGTCCACCTCCGTTCACACGCTTTGACGACACCTCGTGATCCCACCCGTCACGAGCCCGCCCACCACACGAAGGAAGCCTCGACGATGAGACTCCGCAGCATCCTCCCCACCCTGGCCACCACCGTCGTCCTCGCGGCCACCGCGACCGCCTGCGGCAGCGGCGGCGGCTCCGGGTCCGGCTCCGCCACCCAGGAGCTCAAGGGCCAGAACCTGACCGTCGCCGCCGTCTGGAGCGGCACCGAGCAGGAGAACTTCAAGAAGGTCCTGGACGCCTTCACCGCGAAGACCGGCGCCACCGTCAGCTACACCTCCACCGGCGACAACCTCTCCACCGTCGTCGGCAGCAAGATCGAGGGCGGCGACCCGATGGACGTCGTCATGGTCGCCCAGCCCGGCGTCATCAAGCAGTTCGCCGACAAGGGCTGGCTCGCGCCGCTCCCGCCCACCGTCACCGACGCCGCGAAGAAGAACTACGCGAGCATCTGGTCCACGCTCGGCACCGTCAACGGCACCCAGTACGGCCTCTACTTCAAGGCCGCCGACAAGTCGACCGTCTGGTACAGCCCCACCGCCTTCCAGAACGCCGGCGTCCAGCCCCCGGCCACGTTCGACGACCTGCTCAAGGCCGGCCGCACCCTCTCCGACTCCGGCACCCCGGCCTTCTCCGTCGCCGGCCAGGCGGGCTGGCCGCTCACCGACTGGTTCGAGAACGTCTACCTCTCCCAGGCCGGGCCCGACCTCTACGACAAGCTGGCCCGGCACGAGATCCCGTGGACCGACCCGTCCGTGGTCAAGGCCCTCACCACGCTCGGCAAGGTCCTCGGCGACCAGCAGCTCGTCGCGGGCGGCGGCCAGGGCGCGCTGCAGACCGACTTCCCCACCTCCGTCCAGCAGGTCTTCGGGCCGCAGCCCAAGGCCGCGATGACCTACGAGGGCGACTTCGTCGGCGGGGTCCTCGCCTCCGAGCTGAAGAAGCAGGTCGGCACCGACGCGAAGGTGTTCCCCTTCCCCGCGGTCGACGGCGGCAAGGCGCCTGTGATGGGCGCGGGCGACGCCGCCGTCGTCCTCAAGGGCGCCAAGCACGCCGAGGCCGCGCAGAAGTTCGTCGAGTACCTGGCCGGCCCGGAGGCCGCCGCCGTCTGGGCCAGGGCCGGCGGGTTCATCTCGCCCAACAAGGCCGTCGACCCTGCCGTCTACCCCGACGACACCACCCGCCAGTTCGCCAAGTCCGTGATCGACGCGGGGGACGCCTTCCGCTTCGACATGTCCGACCAGGCCCCCGCCGCGTTCGGCGGCACCGCGGGCCAGGGCGAGTGGAAGGACCTCCAGGACTTCCTCGCCAACCCCTCCGACGTCCAGGGCGCCGCCGCCAAGCTCGAAGCGGACGCCGCCAAGGCCTACAAGGGCTGATCCACATGTCTCTGCGTCCCACCCGCAGGGACCGGGCATCCGGTGGCGCCCTGCGGCGCCACCGGGGCCTCGCCCTGCTCTTCGTCCTCCCCGCGCTCCTACTGCTCGGCGCCCTCGTCGTCTACCCCATCGGGTACTCGGTGGCCCGCAGCCTCTTCGACGCCTCCGGCGACCGCTTCGTCGGGCTCCACAACTACGGCACCGCCTTCACCGACCACGCGACCCTCACCGCCGTGCGCAACAACGCGATCTGGGTCGCCGTCGCGCCGGCGCTGGTCACCGCGATCGGCCTGGTGTTCGCCGTACTGACCGAGAAGGTCCGCTGGGCCACCGCGTTCAAGCTGCTCGTCTTCATGCCGATGGCGATCTCCTTCCTCGCCGCCGGGATCATCTTCCGCACCGTCTACGACGCCGACCCGCACCGCGGCGTCCTCAACGCCGCCGCCGTCGCCGTCCACGACACCTTCAGCGACCAGCCCTCCTACCCGGGTGCCCGGCCGCGCCCCGGCACCGGCCTCGACCAGGCCCGGGGCGGCGACGTCACCGCGCCGGCCGCCACCCGCGCCGTCCTGCTGCCGCTGGTCGGCGTGCAGCCCGGCGCCGTCCCGGCCACCGCCCAGCCGGCGCGGCAGCCGACCGGCGGCGACGGGGTCAGCGGCACCGCGTTCCTTGACTTCGTCCCGGGCGGCGGCGGCCACCCCGGCCAGCTCGACGCCGGGAAGAAGGGCCTGCCCGGTCTCAAGGTCCAGCTCCGCGACGGCGGACGGACGATCGCCACCGCGACCACGGCCGCCGACGGCACCTTCCAGTTCGCCGCCGCCCCCTCCGCCACCCTGACGGTGGTACTGCCCGCCGCCGACTTCGCCGCCCCCTACCGCGGCGTCGACTGGCTCGGCCCCGCCCTCGTCACCCCCGCCATCATCGGTGCCTACACCTGGATCTGGGCCGGCTTCGCCATGGTCATCATCGCCGGGGGCCTGGCCAACCTGCCCCGCGAGACCATCGAGGCGGCCCGCATCGACGGCGCCGGCGAATGGCAGATCTTCCGCCGCGTCACCATGCCCCAACTCGCCCCGGTGCTCGGCGTCGTGTTCGTCACGATGGTCATCAACGTGATGAAGATCTTCGACCTCGTCTACATCATCGCGCCCGGCCCGGTGCAGCAGGACGCCGACGTGCTGGCGCTCCGGCTCTACCTGGTGTCCTTCGGCGGCGGCAACGACCAGGGCCTCGGCAGCGCGCTCAGCGTCCTGTTGCTCCTGCTCGTCGTCCCCGTGATGCTCCTCAACGTCCGCCGCTTCCGCGGGAGTCGCTCATGACCACCACCTCTCGTGCCCCCGGCGGGCGGCCGTCCGTGCCGCTCGCCGGCCGGCTCGCCGCCCTCACGCGCAGCGGGCTCGTCCAAGCCGTGCTGATCGTCGCCGCCGTGGCCTGGCTGGTGCCCACCGTCGGTCTGCTCGTCTCCTCACTGCGGCCCAAGCAGGCCGCCGCCGACGGCGGTTGGTGGACGGCGCTGACCAAGCCCGCCGAACTCACGCTGCAGAACTACTCGGCGCTGCTCGGCGGGGGCGACGTCCCCAAGGCGCTGTGGAACACCGTGCTGATCAGCGTCCCGGCCACCCTCCTCACCGTCGCCCTCGCCGCGGGCGCCGGGTACGCCTTCGCGTGGATGCGCTTCCCCGGGCGGGACGCGATCTTCGTCGGCGTCGTCGGGCTGCTGGTCGTCCCCGTGCAGGTCGGGCTCATCCCGGTCGCGAAACTGGAGGGCGCCGTCGGACTGTTCGGCACCATCCCGGGCGTCGTGCTGTTCCACGTCGGCTACGGGCTGCCGTTCGCCGTCTTCCTGATGCGCAACCACTTCCTCGACATCCCGGCCGAACTCCTCGAAGCGGCCCGCATCGACGGCTGCGGCGAGTGGCGGATCTTCCGCACGCTCGCGCTGCCGCTCGCCGCGCCCGCCGTCGCCTCCCTGTGCATCTTCCAGTTCCTGTGGGTGTGGAACGACATGCTCGTCGCGCTCATCTTCGCGGGCAACGACTCGCAGCCACTCACCGTCTACCTGCAGTCACAGATGCGGCAGTTCGGCAGCAACATGGACATCCTCGCGCCGGGGGCCTTCCTGTCGCTGCTGGTGCCCGTGGTGGTGTTCCTCTGCTTCCAGCGGTTTTTCGTCCAGGGGGCGATGGCGGGGTCGGTGAAGTGATCCGGCTCCGACGCGGGGCGATCGCTACTCGGCGTCCGCGCCGAGCAGCGTCCGCGTCTGCACCTCGTGGAACCCGGGCTCGCCGTCCTCGCGCCGGCTCCGGACCGTGGCCGCCCAGCCGAGCAGGAAGGCGGCCGGCACCGAGACCACCCCGGGCATCTGCAACGGGAACCAGTGGAAGTCGACGTTCGGGAACAGCGCGTCCGGCGCGCCGGAGACCGTCGGGGAGAACAGCTGCAGCCCGACGGAGGTGAGCAGTCCGCCGTACACCGTCCACAGCAGTCCGGTGCGGTTGTAGCGGCTCCAGAACAGGCTGTAGACGAGGGCCGGCAGGACGGCCGACGCGGCGACCGTCACCGCCAGGGAGGACAGGAACTGCAGGTTGTAGCCCTGCGCGGCGACCGCGAGGGCGATCCCGACCGCGCCGACGGCCCCCACCGACCACCGCACCGCGCGCACCTCCGCCACCTGCGTCATCCGCCCCCGGCGCACCGCGCAGGCGGCCACGTCGTGGGCGAGCGCGGCCGCCGCCGCGAGCGTGATGCCCGCGACGACCGCCAGGACGGTGACGAACACCGCGCACGCGACGGCGGTGAACAGCGCGCCGCCGGCCGTCGTGCCCGTGCCGCCCTGCAGGTTGCCCGCGAGCAGCAGCAGGGCGGCCTGGCCGTTCGGGTCGACCGCCGAGATCAGCCGGCCGCCGAGCAACGCGACGGCGCCCAGCCCGAGCACCACGACGGCCAGGCAGAACGCGCCGACCATGCCCACCGCGTGCCGGGTCGAGCGCCGGGCGGCGGCCCCGGTCGGCGAGGCGTTCACCCGCATGATCATGTGGGGCATGCAGGACGCGCCGAGGACCACGGTGAGGTGCAGGCCGACGAAGTTCAGCCAGCCCTCGGCCGAGTCGCCGAACCGCAGGCCCGGACGCAGATAGGCGTCCGCCCGTCCGCTTCCCTTGGCTGCGGCGGCGAGCAGCGCGTCGACGTCCCAGTGGAAGCGCACGAGCACCGACAGGACGACCACGAGGACGGTGCCGAGCGTCAGCACGACCTTGACGATCTGGACCAGGCTGGTGCCCTTCATCCCGCCGAGCACCGTGTAGCAGACCATCAGCATGCCGACCAGCACGGTGCAGAACTGCTGCACACCGCTGTGGGTGAGCCCCAGCATGAGCGCGGTGGCCGTGCCCGCGCTGGAGAGCTGCACGACCAGGAACGGCAGCGAGACGGCGAGCGTCACCACGGCCGCGGCGATCCTCGGCGCGGCGCCGTCCGCGCGCAGGGCGAGGACGTCGCCGAGGGTGTAGCGGCCGGCGTTGCGCAGCGGCTGGGCGAGCAGGAGCAGGACGCCCAGCGACAGGGCGGTGCTGAGGGCGAGGGTGACCCCGTCGTAGCCGTTCACCGCGACGATCCCGGTGGTGCCGAGCAGCGTGGCGGCCGAGATGTAGTCACCGGAGAGGGCGAGGCCGTTCTGGAACGGCGTCAGCGTGCGGTTGGCGGTGTAGAAGTCGGCCGTCTCGTCGCCCTCCGGGCCGACCAGCACGCACAGCAGCAGCGTCACGCCGACGAAGACCAGGAAGGCGATGAGCACCATCGTCTGGGTGCCCGCGCCCGGGGCCGCGGGGTTCATCGGGCCTCCGTCCGGTCGCCCGCGCGCAGGCGCTCGGCCTCCGCGTCGCACCGCGCGGCCGCGCGGCGGTCGAAGCGGGCGGCCGTCCACAGCAGCAGGGTGCCCTGCACGACGCCGAGCAGCATGCCCACGGTGAACTGCCCGAACACCTTCGTCCCCAGCACCCCGCCGGCGGTGCACGCGAGCACCACCGTGAGCAAGAAGGGCACGCCGTTGAGCAGCGCGAAGCCGCGGGTGATCCGCAGGGTGCGACGGCGCAGGACGGCGAGTTCCCGCGGACTGACGGCCGGGCGCGCGCCGGGCGGCGCAGTGCCGGCCGACCGGTGGCCGAAGAGTGAGGGCGACGAGGGCATGAGGGTGGTCCTTGCGTCCTTGCGTCGGTGCGTGTGGGCGGGCGGGCTTTCTCCGCAGACGGGCTGCGCGTAGTCCTCCATGATGGGGGCGCACCGGCGGGGCGACTCCTGTGCCGAACACAGAGTTCCGGGGCAGGAGTTGTCACGGATCACAACGGATGGCACGACGGGTGACACGACGGGTCACAGGGCGGCGTGCTCCAGCCGCCGGGTGTCCAGGGCCGCGAGCGCGGCGCTGAGCTTGATGCGGTCGCCGTGCTCGGCGGGGTTCAGGCCGGTGAGGGCGGCGATGCGGCGGATGCGGTAGTCGACCGTGTTCGGGTGGACGTGCTGCTGCGCCGCGACCTCGCGGCGGTTGAGGTTGCTCTGGAGGTAGAGCCGCAGGGTCGGCAGCAGATCGGGCTTGTCGGCGATCGGGACCAGCAGCTCTGCGAGGTGGTCGCGGGCCGCGCCCGGGCGGGTGAGCTGGTGCTCGATGAGCAGGTCGTCCAGCAGGTAGGCGCCGGGCGGGCGCCGGAAGACGACGGCGGTGTCGCGCACCTCGGTCGCCAGGCGGACGGCGTCCGGCACCCGGTCGGGCGCGCAGATCGCGGCCCCGGCGGTCAGCGGCGCCCGCGCGGCGCGACCGAGGTCCTCCATCGCGGCGGCCAGCCAGGGCCGGTGGTCGGCCTCCGCCTCGGCGCGGGGCAGCAGGGCGACGCCCTCGGTGGCGGTCAGCTGGGCGAGGACGGGCCGGCCGGTGCGCCGGTCGAGCTCGGCGCGGATCCGCCGGATCTTCCGGCGGGCGGCGACGGCCGTGTCGACGTCCTCGCGCAGCTCGTCGCGGTGCGTGCCGATCGCCAGCGCGAGCACCAGGTAGGCGGGCGGCAGGGCGGTGCCGGTGTGGCGGGCCGCGGTGTGGATGTCGGTGCCGGTGAGCAGCGCCGACAGCATCGTGTGCCGGGCCGCGTCGCTCTCGCCGACCTGCGCCTGGCGCTCCTCCAGGTACCCGGCGGTGACCTCGGAGACGGTGACCCGCAGGCCGGTGAGCAGCGTCCGGTAGGCGATGCCCACCTCGGCGGGCGGCAGGTAGCGGGCCAGGAAGTCGACGCACACCTGCGCGCCCAGGTAGTAGGCGTCGACCACGGCCTCGATCGGCACGCCCTCCTCCGCCCGCCGGGCGGCCGAGGCACGCTGGTAGGCCCGCCACTTCGGCTCCAGCGGCCGGCCCGTCCGCAGCGACTGGGCGATGCCGCGGATGCTCTGCTCGGTGACCCGGCTGACGTCGTGCTCCAACTGCTCGGCGGGCAGCCGCCCGTACACCGGCTGCTCGGCCATCAACCGCGCGGTTATCTCCGCCTTCAGCCGCGGCAGGTCGGCCAGCAGTCCCTCTGCCATGGCCTCCCCGGTCGCCGGGTCACACGCGCTGTCATCCGTCACAACCACGCCTTCCGCTCGCCCGTCATGCACACCCTCCCCCGCACGGGCGGGAGTTGGCCGACCTGCATGCTAGGCGCGCGACCGGACCTCGGACCGTGTGACGCGTGGCACGGTCACGAAATCGGCACTCCCGGAGGAGTCGAGTGCCGCTCCGGGCCGGCCGGCGCTGTGACCCGTCACAGGGCGTGCCGCCCCCTTCGGCCGCGTCCGGGGTTCCGTGCGCCATGCTGGAGGCCGTGCTGCGACTCCTGATGACCTCGGACACCCACCTGCCCACGCGTGCCCGCCGCCTGCCCCCGGTGCTCCTCGACGCCATGGCGGACGCGGACGTGGTCTTCCACGCCGGCGACTGGGTGGACACGGACACGCTCGACCTCTTCGAGGCCCGCTCCGCCCGGCTGGTCGCCGTCCACGGCAACAACGACGGGGCCGCGCTGCGCGCACGGCTGCCCGAGGTCGCCCGCGTCGAGTTGCAGGGCGTGCGCTTCGCCGTCGTCCACGAGACGGGGCCCGCCAAGGGCCGCGAGGAGCGGTGCGAGGTCCGCTTCCCGGACGCCGACGTGCTGGTCTTCGGGCACAGCCACATCCCGTGGGACAGCTTCGCCCCGGGCGGCCTGCGGCTGCTCAACCCCGGCTCCCCGACGGACCGGCGCCGGCAGCCCACGACCACGTACCTGACCGCTCTCGTGGGCGACGGCAGGCTGAGCGAGGTGCACCTGCACGACGTCCCGCGCCCTGCCTGACGCGGAACGCCGTCGTGCCCGGTGCGGCCCGACTCAGTTCACGCAGTACGTCGTCGGCAGCTGCCACTCCGGCCCGACCAGCCGCTGTTCCAGGTCGTCGATCGTGATCCGGATGCCGACCGTCCCGGCCAGTCCGACCCGGAAGCGGCTGCGGGCCAGCGCGAGCAGGGCGGTCAGGCCGTACTTGTTGATCAGCGAGGTGCGGTACCGCGCGGTGGCGTCCGCGTCGCAGAGCCGTGCCCGGGCCGGGAGCCGGCGGCCGGTCGGGCGCCCGTGGGCGTCGCACGGGCCGACCAGCACCTTGGGGTGGCGTCGGATCCGCTCGGCTTCCCCGGACCGGGCGGGGGTCCAGATGCCGAGCGCCGGGCCGTCGGCGACCACCCAGATCTGCGACTCCAGGCGGCTGCCGTCGTCACCGAAGGTGGTGAGCAGGAGGTACCTGCTGTCGGCGAGTCGGCCGGTTCGGTCGTGCACCGTGTCCTCCTTCTGGCGTGACGGGCCGGGGCCGGGTCAGTGTCCGTGGCCCTCGGTGATCTCGTGGTGCTCCTCGGCGGTGGGCTTGGGGATCTGGCTGCCCTCGCCGTAGAAGCCGCGGGACAGCTTGGCCCGGGTGCGGGTGAGGACGCCGGCCTTGCCGGCCACGCCGTTCTCGTCCGTCCGGGCCGGCAGCTGGACCGGCCGGTTCTGCTCGTGCGCGGTGAGCCGGTGCAGTTCGGCGGGCATGAGCCCGGCGTGCACCTCGACGAACTCGCCGTGCGGCAGGCGCTTGATGACGCCGGTCTCGCGGCCGTGCAGCACCTTCTCCCGGTCCCGTCGCTGGAGGCCGAGGCACCAGCGCTTGGTGACGATGAACACGACCACCGGGAGGACGAAGAAGCCGACGCGCACCGCGTAGGTGATCGCGTTCAGGGACAGGTGCAGGTGGGTCGCGATCAGGTCGTTGCCGCCGCCCGCGAGCATCACCAGGTAGACGCTGATCCAGGCGGCGCCGAGCGCGGTGCGGACGGGCGCGTTGCGCGGCCGGTCCAGCAGGTGGTGCTCCCGCCGGTCGTCCGTCACCCAGCCCTCGACGAACGGGTAGACCGCTATCGCCCCCAGGACCAGCGGGAAGAGCGTGAACGGGATGAGCACCCCGAGGTTGAGGGTGTGCCCCCAGAGTCCGACCTCCCAGCCCGGCATGACGCGGATCAGCCCCTCGGCGAAGCCCATGTACCAGTCCGGCTGGGCGTCGGTGGACACCTGGTCGGGCCGGTAGGGGCCGTACGCCCAGATCGGGTTGATCGTGGCGACCGCCGACATCAGCGCGATGATGCCGAACACGAGGAAGAAGAAGCCACCGGCCTTGGCCATGTAGACCGGCATCAGCGGCATGCCGACGACGTTCTTCTCGGTCCTGCCGGGCCCCGCCCACTGGGTGTGCTTGTGGTAGAAGACCAGGATCAGGTGCGCCACCAGCAGGCCGAGCATGATGCCGGGGACCAGCAGCACGTGGATCGTGAAGAACCGCGGCACGATGTCGTGGCCGGGGAACTCCCCGCCGAACAGGAACATCTGGATGTAGGTGCCCACCAACGGCACGGCCAGCAGCACACCCTCGATGAAGCGGATACCGGTGCCCGACAGCAGGTCGTCCGGCAGCGAGTAGCCGAAGAAACCGTCCAGCATGCCGAGGAAGAGCAGCAGGAAGCCGAAGACCCAGTTGATCTCACGCGGCTTGCGGAACGCGCCGGTGAAGAACACCCGCATCATGTGCACGAACATGGCCGCCACGAACACCAGGGCGGCCCAGTGGTGGATCTGGCGGATCAGCAGGCCGCCGCGCACCTCGAAGCTGATGTCCACGGTCGACGCGTACGCCTCGGACATGCCGATGCCCTTGAGGGGCACGTACGAGCCGTCGTAGACGACCTCGGCCATCGACGGCTTGAAGAACAGCGTCAGGTACACGCCCGTCAGGATGATGATGACGAACGAGTAGAGGCAGATCTCGCCCAGCATGAAGGACCAGTGGTCCGGGAAGATCTTGCGCAGGTTCGCCCTGGCGAGGGAGTAGATCCCCAGCCGGCCGTCCGCCCAGTCGGCCGCCCGCTGCCCGCGCCCCGGGTCCTGATTCCGCGTCATGTCCACGCACCTCGGTCGAAAGTGAAACGGGGATAGCTCCCCGCTTCGAGCCGAGACCACGATAACCGGGGAGTAATCCCCGGTTCCAGCCGGGGTGGGCGCGATCACAGACGTCAGCCACTCCGTCGGCGGACGGAGCGGCCTCCCCCTACGCCTCCCAGAGGCGGAAGAAGGTGCTCTCCAGGTGCTCCGAGCCGACCGGCGCGCCGGGCAGCGCGTGCGTCCCGTCGGTGGGGCGGAAGGCGTCCAGCAGGAGGGCGAGCGGCCGGCGCCAGCCGTCCGGGTGCCGCTCCGTCAGGGCGGGCATGGCGCGCACCAGCGGGCCCATGAGGATGAGCAGGTCCATGGTGGCCACGTCGGTGCGCACGGTGTGCTGCTCCTGGGCGCGGGCGACCAGGGTGGCGACCGTTGCGGCGTTGCGCTCGGAGAGCTCGACGAGGAACCGGGAGTCGCGGGCGGTCGCGGTGACCAGGTCGTTCAGGCCGCGGTCGCCGGCGACCAGGGTGAAGATCCGCTCGAAGTAGCCGTGCAGCGCCCGCCAGCCGTCCGGCTCCGCCAGGGCGTCGGCGGCGGCCCGGTCGAACATGGCGTTCGTGTCGGCGAAGATCTCCTCGATCAGGGCCTCGCGCGTGGGGAAGTGCCGGTAGAGGGTGGCGTTGCCCACGCCCGCGGCCTTGGCGATGCGGTCCAGCGGCACGCCCAGGCCCTCCCGGGCGAACAGCTTGCGGGCAGCGGCGGCCAGGATCTCGCGGTTGCGAGCGGCGTCCCGGCGGCGGGAGGCCGCCGGGACCGGGCCGGTGGGAGAGTCGTTCGGGGTGGCGGGCACGGCGGTGACCTCGGTGATCGTCGCGGGTCGGCGGAGGACGGGACAGCGGGAGGATACGGGCGTGTACCAGCCTATCCGGGCCGCCTCCGCGGGCCCGGGGCCCGCCGATGACGCGCGCCCCGGGCCGGAGCCCGGGGCGCGGGTGGTCAGTGGTTCGTCAACGGCCCTGCAGGGACTTCACGTTGTCGCCGAAGGTCCAGCCCTTCGAGCCGTCCCAGTTGAGGGACCACGTCATGAGGCCCTTCAGCGAACCGCCGAAGGCGTTCCAGGACTGGCCGACGAGGCCCGGGTCCATGTAGCCGCCGCCCGCGCCCGGCTGTGCGGGGAGGCCGGGGACCTGCTTGTCGTAGGGGACCTTGATCGTGGTGCCCTGGACGGTCAGGCCGTTGTTCAGGCAGGTGGTCTGGGCGGTGAAGCCCTGGACGGTGCCGGCCTGGTAGGAGTCGCCGGAACAGCCGTACATGCTGCCGTTGTAGTACTGCATGTTGAGCCACCAGAGCCGGCCGTTGTCGGCGTACTTCTTGACGATCGGCAGGTAGGCGCCCCAGATCGAGCCGTAGGTGACGCTGCCGCCGGTGACGTACGCGGTCTCGGGGGCCATCGTCAGGCCGAAGCCCGGGGGCATCTGGGCGAGCACGCCGTCGATGATGCGCTCCAGGTTGGCCTGCGAGGCGGACAGCGTGTTGATGTCGCCGCCGCCGGACAGGCCGGTCTCGATGTCGACGTCGATCCCGTCGAAGTTGTACTTCTTGAGGATCGGGACGACGGTCGCCACGAAGCGGTCGGCGACGGCGCTGGAGCTCAGGTCGATGCCCGCGGCCGCGCCGCCGATGGACATCAGGATCGTCGCTCCGGCCGCCTTGGCCTGGCACATCTCGGCAGGGGTGGCGACCTTGACGTTGGTGTCCATGCCGTCCTGCCACTGGACGGTGCCGTCCGAGAGGATCACCGGGAAGGCGGCGTTGATGACGTTGTAGCCGTGGGCGGCGATCCGGCTGTCGGTGATGGGCACCCAGCCCATGCCGGGGTGGACGCCGTTCGCGGCGCCGTCCCAGTTCTCCCAGTAGCCCTGGAGGACCTTGCCGGTCGGCCTGGGCTTCGTCGGGCAGGTGTCGCCGGGCGGGGCGGTGGTCGGCGGGGCGCTCGTGGGCGGCACGGATGTGGGCGGGGCGGTGGTCGGCGGGGCGCTCGTGGGCGGCACGGATGTGGGCGGCGCGCTGGTCGGCGTCGTGGCGGTGGGCGACGGGCTGCTGCCGCCGGGCCCGGTGAGCGACACGTCGTCGGCGAGGTACGCGGGCTGCCCGTACCAGCCGTGCAGGTAGATCGTCACCGAGGTCGTGCCGGGCCCGGTGGTGAAGCCGACGCCGAGCCGGCCGTACGACGCGTTGCCGGGCGTCCAGGTGGACGGGTCGCTGCCGCCGCCGGTGCCGGTGGCACCCAGGTAGACGTAGCTGCCCTGGACGTAGGCGCTCAGCGTGTACTGGGAGTCGGGCTGCACGCTGACGGTCTGGCTGCACTGGGCGGTGTCCTGGCCGGTCGGCGTGGCCTGGAGCGCGGCGGCGCCGGAGTGGACCGGGCCGGCGACGGTCGTCCCGGAGCCGCCGGTGCAGGTCCAGCCGGAGAGGCCGTTCTCGAAGCCGGGGTTGGCCACCAGGTTGCCGGTGGCGGCCCCGGCGGTGACGGAGCCGACCGCGGCGAGGCCGGCGCCGATGACGGCGGCGGCGCTCACTCCGGCGAGGGAGCGCCTCAGGAGGGTCGGCCCGTGTTCGGCGCGGCTCGTGCGGTTCACCTGCGGTGTGCGTTCCACGGCCGCGCGCTGCGGGCGTGGGCCATGCGGCCTCCGACGGAACATGAGGTGCTCCCTTCCCGCCGAGCGCCATGGACATGACCGACGCGTGGGGGCGTGACGCCCGGCTCTGGGTGAGGTGGGGGACATGTGGGGCTGTGCCGGTCCGGATCGTAGGAGGGGCGGCAAGACCCGTCAATAGGTCTGGACCAATTGGGAGAGGTCCGGCCGAACACACCCCGGGCGCCGGCCGAACGACCCCGAAGCTTCGCGGTCGGATGCCCGTTATCCGAGGAATGACCGGATATGGTCGATCTGCCCTGACCCCGACTCGAAAGGCTCCCGCGTTGAAGGTGACCGAGATCATCCCCGGCTCCCCCTGCTGGGCACAGCTGAGCGTCAAGGACATGGACGGCGCCAAGCGGTTCTACGGGGAACTGTTCGACTGGACCGCCGAGACCGACCCGGACCCCCAGTACGGCGGCTACACGACCTTCTCCCTCCACGGCTCCCCCGCCGCGGCGGCCGCCCCGCTGATGAACCCCCAGCAGCCCGTGATGTGGCTGCTGTCGTTCGCCACCACCGACACCGACGCCACCTGCGAGACCGCGAAGGCCGCGGGCGCCCAGGTGTGGATGGACCCGATGGAGATCGGCGACCTCGGCCGCTGGGCGCTGCTCAGCGACCCGACCGGCGCCCCGTTCGCGGTCTGGCAGGCCCGCGCCTTCCAGGGCTTCGGCGTGGTGAACGAGCCGAACGCCTTCGGCTGGGCGGACCTGTCGACCAGGGACCGGGACGCCGCGGTGGGCTTCTACAAGTCCGCCTTCGGCTGGCAGGTCTGGCCGAACGACGTCTACCCGATGGTCGGCCTGGCCGGCGAGATGTTCGGCGGGGTGATGGAGATGGGCGACCAGTTCCCACCGGAGATCCCGTCCCACTGGATCCCGCACTTCCTCGTCGCCGACGTGGACGCCTCCGCGGCGACGGCGGGCCGCCTCGGGGCCGAGGTCCTGCACGGACCCGTCGACGTGGAGATGGAGAACGGTCCGAGGATCGCGGTGATCCGTGACCCGCAGGGCGCCGCCTTCGGCGTCTTCGCCCCCCGCACCGGCGGCTGATCACCCCGCTGCGGCGGAGCCACCCAGCGCAGGCCCCGGCTGTCCGAACAGCCGGGGCCTGCGCGTTCCCGCATCGTTGCGGACGCACTCCGACGACACCGGTCGTACGTTCACATCCCTTCGGCTCCAAGCGCACATTTTCCTCACTTGCCGTCAGGACGGCGCTCCGGTTGAATAAATTCCGTTGAACCGGACTTCGTGTCCGACCCGTTGAGCATTGAGGGGACGCGCTCCGCCCGTCCGACGGCCATTCGAGGCCGGCCCGCCCGTGCCCGCACCGCTGCACGGAAGTCACCGAAAATCACCTGGAGTTCGTCACCATGACGCTTCATTTCCTCTTCCGCCACGCCAACGTGCAGGTCAGATCCGCACAGCCCCCGCGCAACGACCACTTCTTAACCCTGGGGTTACTGTGACTTCAAAGCACGTCTCCATTGCCATCGTGGGCGGCGGCCCACGCGGACTCAGCATTCTGGAGCGGATCTGCGGAATACCACAGATCCACTGGGAAAGCCTCTCGATCCATCTGATCGACCCGAATCACCCGGGTTCAGGGACTCATTACCCGAGCCAGCCGAGCCACCTGCTCATGAACACCGTCGCCGGCCAGGTCACGGTGTTCCGCACCGGCGACTCCAGCGCTCCCGGGCGGCCGGTCTCCGGCCCCAGCCTGGCCGAATGGGCCGGCGTCCCCGAGAACACCTACCTGCCGCGCAGCGTCCTCGGCCGCTACCTGGCCCACTCCTACCGGCTCCTGCGCCGACAGGCGCCCGACACGATCAGAGTCCACGAGCACCGGACGACCGCGCACACGCTGCGGGCCCTGCGGGACCGGTCCTGGGTCCTCAACCTCTCGGACGGTGCGATCGTCGCCGCGGACTTCGTCTTCCTCACCACCGGGCACGGGACGAACCACCCGACGGCGCAGGACCAGGCGGTGCAGCAGTTCGTCGCCGACCACCACCGGGCCAACCCCCGGCTGCGCTACGTCCGCAACTGCTACCCGCTGCAGAAGCTCGACACCATCGAAGCCGGCGCGCGCGTCGCGGTGCGCGGCATGGGGCTGTCGGCGATCGACGCGGTCGCCAGCCTGACCGTCGGCCGCGGCGGACGGTTCGTGACGGGGGCGGACGGGGAGCCCGTCTACCGTCCCAGCGGCGACGAACCCCGGATCCACGTCTACTCGCGCAGTGGCCGGATGTTCTCTCCCCGGGCCGTGAACCAGAAGACACCCGCGGACGCGCACCGGCCCTCGGTCCTGACGGCGGACGAGCTGCGGAAGCTGCGCCAAACCCACGGTCAGCTCGACTTCGAGAGCCACCTGCTTCCCCTGCTGCGGGCCGAACTGCAAGCGGCCGCCCGATCGGTGGGAGGACCGGCGGACCTCCGGGAGGTCGACTCCCTGCTCCGCTGCCCCGAGCCGGGCCGGCCCAGAACCCTCGGCGACTACCAGTCGGACCTCGTCGACTTCCTCGCGACCGACGAGCGCCGCGCCGCCGAGGGGAACCTGAGGAACCCGGTCAAGGCCGCCGCCGACGCCCTGCGCGACCTGCGCGACGAGCTCCGGCTGGCCGTCGAGCACCGGGGGCTGACACCGGCCTCGCACCAGAGGTTCTGCCAGGTGTACGCCCCGATGCTGAACGCCGTGGCGGCCGGGCCGCCCGCCTCCAGGTCGCGCGAGTGGCGCGCCCTGTTCGCCGCCGGGGTCCTGCACCTCGGCGCGGGTCCCGGGGCGACGGCCCGACTCGACCCGGAGAGCGCCGAGTTCGTCCTCGACAGCGCCCGGCAGTCCTCGCCGCCCACCCGCTTCGACGTGCTCGTCGGGGCGAGCGTCGACCCGTTCCTGCCGGAGCACGACACCTCGCCGCTGACCCGGTCGCTGCTGTCCGCCGGGCACGCCCGCCCCTTCGCGAACGGCTGGTTCCAGCCGGGCGGCTTCGACGTCGACACGGCCGGACGGCTGATCGACGCGGACGGCTCGGTCGTGCCGAACATCTGCGCGCTCGGCCACCTCACCGAAGGCGCGCACTACTTCACCAACATGCTGCCGGCCCCCGGCGTCGACTCCCGGATCACCGCGGACGCCGCCGCGGCCGTCCAGGCCATGGTCGACCACCTGCTCGCGCCGCAGCGGTCCCCGCAACAGGCCTGACGGCCGGGACCCTTCCTCGAGACCCCTGGAGACGACAATGACCACCACCCAGCAACGAGCGCCCTGGATAGAGCCGTTCACGGTCAAGGGCGACCACGTGACCCTGGTCCCGCTCGAAGCCGGCCACGAGGCCGAGCTCGTCGACGCCGTCGAGGACGGCAAGGTGTGGGACACCTGGTTCGCCGCCGTGCCCTCCCCCGACGGCATGCGGCAGGAGATCGAGTGGCGCCTCGGACTCGCCGAGGAGGGGCGGATGGTGCCCTTCACCGTGCTCGACGCCCAGGGCCGGATCGCGGGCATGACCAGCTACATGAACGTCGACGCCGCCAACCGCCGGCTGGAGATCGGGCACACCTGGTACCGCAGGAGCGTGCAGCGCACCTCGCTCAACACCGAGGCGAAGCTGCTGCTGCTCCGGCACGCGTTCGAGCAGCTGGACTGCATCGCGGTCGGCTTCCGGACCGCCTTCTTCAACCAGCCGAGCCGACGCGCGATCGAGCGGCTCGGGGCGAAGCTGGAGGGCGTCTGGCGCAACCACCTCATCCTGCCGGACGGGACCCTGCGGGACACCTGCTACTACAGCGTCATCAACGGCGAATGGCCCGCCGTGCAGCGGCACTTGACCTGGCTGCTCGCCCGCGCCGGGTCCGCGTCCGAGTCGGCGTAGTGCCGCGTGATCCCGACACCGCCGGGCCGCTGTCCCCGAGGGCCCGGACGGCGGTCTTCCTGCTCGGCCTGTGCGCGCTGCTCAACATCTACTCCACCCAGCCACTGCTGCCCGAGCTCGCCCGGGACCTGGACGTGCCCGTCGGACAGGCCACCTGGACCATCACCGCGACGACGCTGGGCGTCGCGGTGGTGGCCCCCTTCGCCGGCTCGGTCTCCGACTTCCTGGGCCGCAAACGGGTGATGGTGGCGGCGATCGGCGCGTCGCTCGCCGCCACCCTCGCCTGCGCGGTCGCCCGGGACTTCGCCGCCATGCTGGTGTGCCGCTTCGCCCAGGGCCTGTTCATCCCGTTCGTCTTCGCGGTCGCCGTCTCGTACGTCGCGGAGGAGTGCACCGGCGCGGCGGCGCAGGGGGCGAACGCCCTCTACGTCTCCGGCACGGCGTTCGGCGGGTTCTGCGGGCGGTTCCTCTCGGGCGCGGCGGCCACGCACTTCGGCTGGCGGTCGTCCTTCGTCGCGATGGCCCTCGTGCTGCTCGTGACCCTGGCGGTGACCGCGGCCTGGCTGCCCCGGGAACGGCGCTTCCGGCGGTCGGAGTCGCTGCTGGCCAGCCTGCAGGGCATCGGGCGGCACTTCGGCAACGCGCGGCTGCTCGGAACCTGCTTCATCGGGGCGGCGATCCTGTTCCTCCAGGTCGGATCCTTCACCTACGCGGGGATGGTCCTGGAAGCCCCGCCGTTCGGGCTGAGCAGCTTCGAGATCGGTGCGGTGTTCGCCGTCTTCCTGGTCGCGGTGGTCGTCACTCCGCTCACCGGCCGCCTGATCGGCCGCATCGGGCGGCTCAGGACCTTCGTCCTGGTCAGCGCCGTCTCCCTGGCCGGTCTCGGCCTCACCCTCCTCCCGTCCACCCCCGCCGTGATCGTCGGCCTGGCGGCGTCATCCACCGGGGTCTTCTCCGGCCAGGCCTGTGCCATCGGCTACGCCGCCGAGGCCGGCGGGCCCGCCAAGTCCAGCGCGGTCGGGCTGTACCTGACCTCCTACTACGCCGGCGGCAGCATCGGCGCCGTCGCACCCTCCCCCCTCTACACCGCCGCCGGCTGGGGCGCGACCGTCGGCCTGCTGGCCGCCGTGGTCGGCGTCAGCGTCCTGGTGGCGCTCGCCGCCTGGTCGGCCGGGGCCGACCGACCCCATCGAATCGAGGAACCCGCTCTATGACCGACACGACCGACCTGAACGGCCGGGACACGTTCTTCTGGCTCTGCCTGCTGGACAAGGCCTCGACGGTGATGACCGTCGAGGAGGGCATCGCACCGCGCGAGGTCGGTGCCCGGACGGCGGCCGCGATCGCCAAGGTCGTCTCCGACGCCGAGGCGCCCGGGGCCGACCGGCCGACCGACTACCTGCACGTCGAGCCACTGGTACGGAACCTGGTCGGCCCCGACAGCTCCCGCATCCACTCCGGGCGCAGCCGTCAGGACATGCTGCCCACCGTCTACCGGCTGCTCCTGCGCGACCGTCTCGTCCTGGTCCACCGCGCGCTCGGCGGGCTGCGCGCCGGACTGCTCGCGCTCGCCGAGCGGTACGGATCGGCGATCGTGCCCGCCTACACGAACGGTGTCCAGGCCCAGCCGACCACCTTCGGGCACCTCCTCCTCGGCTACGAGGCGACCCTCCGGCGCTCCGCCCTCCGCCTGGCCGAGGCCTACCCGCGCGTCAACCGGTGCCCGCTCGGGGCGGCGGCCCTCGCGACGTCGAGCTTCCCCGTCAACCGGGTGCGGCTGGCCGAGCTGCTCGGCTTCGACGAGCCCGTGCAGAACTCCTTCGACGCCGCCCAGCTCTCGCCGATCGACGTCGGGTTCGAGGTGGCGGCGAGCGCCATGACGCTGGCGCTGTCCCTCGGGACCTTCGTCCAGGACGTGCACGCGCAGTACCACCACGCGCGGCCGTGGATCACCCTGGACAACACCGACCTCCTCAGCCCCAGCACCCTGATGCCCCAGAAGCGCAACCCGGTCGCGCTCAACCGGGCGCGTCTGCTGGCCAGCGAGGTGATCGGCGACGGCGTCTCGACGGCGCTCGCCGCGCACAACGTGTGCTCGGGCCTCACCGACTACAAGCGGGCCGAGGCGCAGCGGACCCTCGACCGCACGCTCGCCCTGCTCGGGGAGGTGCACGCCATCGTGGGCGGCATGCGGCTGGACGAGGAGGCCGCGCTCGCCGAGGTGCGGTCCGACTACTCGACGACCTCGGAGCTGGCGAACGTCCTGCAGCGCGACTGCGACGTCCCGTTCCACGTCGGCCACCGGTTCGCCTCGGCCCTCGTCACGTACGGGCGCGGCGGCGGGTTGACGGTGGAGCAGCTCGACTTCGCCGAGGCGCGGCGGCTCTACCGGGAGATCGCGGTCGGGTTCGACGGTGTCGACGACGAGCTGCCGCTGACCGAGGCACGGTTCCGTGCCGCGCTGGACCCGGTGGACATGGTCGCCTCCTACCGCGGTCTCGGCGGCCCGCAGCCGGCCGAGTTCCGGCGGATGCTCGCGCAGGCGCGGGCGGCGGTGGGGGCCGACGCGTCCTGGCTCGACGAGGTGGCCGGGCGCCTGAGCTCGGCGGAGGCCGCACTGGAGGCGAGCTTCGGCGAGCTGGCCGCCGGGTAACGCCCGGGCCGCTCCTCGGGCCGCGCCGGCGCGCCCTCCCCCACGGCAGGGGGCGGGCGCGCCGGCGGTGTCGGCGGGGACTACTGCGGCGTCACGTACGCGCCGGAGATGCCGCCGTCGACGAGGAAGGTGTTGGCGGTCATGAAGGAGGAGTCGTCGGAGGCGAGGAAGGCCACCGCGGCGGCGATCTCCTCGGGCTCGGCGAAGCGGCCCAGCGGGATGTGGACCAGGCGGCGGGCGGCCCGCTCCGGGTCCTTGGCGAAGAGTTCCTGGAGCAGCGGGGTGTTCACCGGGCCGGGGCAGAGGGCGTTGACCCGGATGCCCTCGCGGGCGAACTGCACGCCCAGCTCGCGGGACATGGCCAGGACGCCGCCCTTGGAGGCGCTGTAGGAGATCTGCGAGGTGGCCGCGCCCATCACGGCGACGAACGACGCCGTGTTGATGATCGAACCCTTGCCCTGGCGCTGCATGTGCGGGATCGCGTACTTGCAGCACAGGTAGACGCTGGTGAGGTTGACCTCCTGGACGCGCTTCCAGGCCTCCAGACCGGTGGTGAGGATGGAGTCGTCGTCCGGCGGGGAGATGCCCGCGTTGTTGAAGGTGATGTCGAGGCGGCCGTACTCGTCGACGGCCCGCTGGAAGAGGTCGCGCACCGCGGCCTCGTCGGTGACGTCGGCCTGGATGAACAGGCCGCCGACCTCGTTCGCGGCCTTGGCGCCGGTCTCGGGGTCGAGGTCGACGCAGACCACCTTCGCGCCCTCGGCGGCGAAGCGGCGGGCGGTCGCCAGGCCGATGCCGCTGCCGGCGCCGGTGATGACGGCCACGCGGCCGTCGAGTCGCTGGGTCATGCTGATCATTCCTCCGTGGAGATGAAGACGTTCTTGGTCTGGGTGAAGGCGTCGAGGGCGTCCGGGCCGAGCTCGCGGCCGAGGCCGGACTGCTTGAAGCCGCCGAACGGCGTGGTGTAGCGCACCGAGGAGTGCGAGTTGACGGAGAGGTTGCCGGCCTCGACGCCGCGCGAGACCCGCAGGGCGCGGCCGAGGTCCCGGGTCCAGATGGAGCCGGACAGGCCGTACGCGGTGGCGTTGGCGATGCGCAGGGCGTCCTCCTCGTCGCGGAAGGGGACGACGGCGACGACCGGGCCGAAGATCTCCTCGGTGAAGGCGCGGTCGTCGTGCCGCACGGGCGCGAGGACCGTCGGCGGGTACCAGAAGCCGGGCCCGTCGGGGGTGTTGCCGCGGAAGGCGACGGCCGACGCGTCCGGGACGTACGAGGCGACCCGCTCGCGGTGGGCGGCCGAGATCAGCGGGCCCATCTCGGTCTTCTCGTCGCTCGGGTCACCGACCCGGACCCCGCGGACGGCCGGCTCCAGGAGTGCCAGGAAGTCGTCGAACACGGAGGCCTCGACGAGGATCCGGGAGCGGGCGCAGCAGTCCTGGCCGGCGTTGTCGAAGACGGCGTAGGGCGCGGTCGCGGCGGCCTTGGCGAGGTCGGCGTCGGCGAAGACGATGTTGGCGCTCTTGCCGCCGAGTTCGAGGGTGACGGGCTTCACCTGGGCGGCGCAGCCCGCCATGATCTCCTTGCCCACCCCCGTCGAGCCGGTGAACACGACCTTGCGCACGTCGGGGTGGGTGACGAAGCGCTGTCCGACGACCGGGCCGCGGCCGGGCAGGACCTGGAGCACGCCCTCGGGGATCCCGGCCGCCACGGCGAGTTCGCCGAGGCGCAGCGCGGTGAGCGGGGTGAGCTCGGCCGGTTTGAGGATGACGGTGTTGCCGGCGGCGAGCGCCGGGGCGAGGGCCCAGGCGGCGATCGGCATGGGGAAGTTCCAGGGCACGATGACCCCGACGACGCCGATCGGTTCCTGGAAGGTGACGTCGATGCCGCCGGCGACGGGGATCTGTCGGCCGAACAGGCGCTCGGGGGCGGCGGCGTAGTACTCGATGACGTCCCGCGCGTTGCCCGCCTCCCAGCGGGCGTTGCCGATGGTGTGGCCGGCGTTGGCGACCTCCAGGGCGGCGAGGTGCTCGCGGTCGGCGTCGACGGCGGCGGCGAAGGCGCGCAGCAGCCGGGCGCGGTCGGCGGGGGCCACCCGGCGCCAGGTGTCGAAGGCGGCACGGGCGCGGGCGACGGCGGCGTCGGTCTCGGCGAGGCCGGCCAGTTCGACGGTGGTGATCACCTCCTCGGTGGCGGGGTTGACGACCTCGAAGAGGTCCGGTTCGGTCATCGGGCGGTCTCCCTCTGGCTGGCGGTGATGAACGCGTGGAACAGGCGCAGGTCGTCGGGATCGGTCTCCGGGTGCCACTGGACGCCCAGGGCGAAGCGGTGGCCGGTCAGTTCGAGCGCCTCGACTGTGCCATCGGCACTGTGCGCGGTGGCCTGAAGGCCGGTGCCGATCCGGTCGACGGCCTGGTGGTGGTAGCAGGAGACCTCGGTGGCGGGCCCCAGGACGGCGGCGAGCCGGCTGCCGTCCGCCAGGCCGACCCGGTGGCGGACGAAGCGGGCGGGGACGATCTGGTGGCTGTCGTCGGGCAGGTGCTGGAGGAGGGTGCCGCCGAGTTCGACGTTGAGCAGCTGCATGCCGCGGCAGACGCCGAGCACCGGCAGGTCCCGGGTGAGGGCGGCGCCGAGGAGTCGGCTCTCCCAGTCGTCGCGGGCGTGGTGGGGCGGTCCGGTTCGCGGGTCGGGGGTCGCCGCGTAGCGGGCCGGGTCGACGTCCGGTCCGCCCGCGAGGACGAGTCCGTCGAGGGCGTCGAGGAGGTGGCCGGTCCCGCCGGGCTGGGGCGGCAGCAGCACCGGGGTGCCGCCCGCGCGGACGACGGCGTCGACGTACGTCTGGGGCACGAGGGAGGCGCGCTGGTTCCAGACGGACCAGGCGGCGTCGTCCTGGTAGCTGCTGATCCCGATGAGCGGTCGCCGGCGGTCGTCGTGGGTCACAGCCGCTCGAATCCGCGGCGCCGCTCCCAGTCGGTCACCGCTCGCTCGTAGGAGGCGAGTTCGGTGCGTCCGGCGTGCGTGTAGTGCCGGACGACGTCCTTGCCGAAGGCCTCGGTGGCGACGGCGCTGCGCTCGAAGGCGTCGACCGCGTCGCGCAGGGTGGCGGGCACCCGGGGCGCGTCGGAGGCGTACGCGTTGCCGGTGAACTCCGGTTGGAGTTCGAGTTGTTGCTCGACGCCGTGCAGTCCGGCGGCGATCAGGGCGGCGACCGCGAGATAGGGGTTGACGTCGCCGCCGGGGACGCGGTTCTCGAAGCGCAGCGACGGGCCGTGGCCGACGACGCGCAGGGCGCAGGTGCGGTTGTCGCGGCCCCAGGCGATGGCGGTGGGCGCGAAGCTGCCGGGGACGTAACGCTTGTAGGAGTTGACGGTGGGGGCGAACAGCAGGGCGAAGTCGGCGAGGCAGGCGAGCTGGCCGGCGAGGAAGTGCTCCATGGTGCGGGAGAAGCCGTGCGGGCGGTCGCCGGCGAACACCGGGGCGCCCTGCTCGTCGCGCAGGCTCAGGTGGATGTGGCAGGAGTTGCCCTCGCGTTCGTCGTACTTCGCCATGAACGTGAGGCTGCAGCCCTCCTGGGCGGCGATCTCCTTGGCGCCGGTCTTGTAGACGGCGTGGTTGTCGCAGGTGGTGAGGGCGTCGGCGTACTTGAAGGCGATCTCGTGCTGGCCGAGGTTGCACTCGCCCTTGGCGGATTCGACGGTGAGGCCGGCGCCGGCCATGCCGTTGCGGAGGCGGCGCAGGAGGGGCTCGATGCGCCCCGTGCCGAGGATGGAGTAGTCGACGTTGTACTGGTTCGCCGGGGTGAGCCGGGTGTAGTCCTTGTCCCAGGCCTGTTCGTAGCTGTCCCGGAAGACGATGAACTCCAGCTCGGTGGCGGCCTGGGCCTGCCAGCCGTAGCCGGCCAGGCGGTCCAGCTGGCGCCGGAGGACCTGGCGCGGGGAGACGGCGACCGGGGTGCCGTCGTGGTGGACGACGTCGCACTGGACCATGACGGTGGCGGGGTGCCAGGGGACGGACCGCAGGGTGGCGAGGTCGGGGCGCAGGGTCAGGTCACCGTAGCCGTTCTCCCACGAGGAGATCTCGTACCCTTCGACGGTGTTCATGTCGACGTCGACGGCCAGCAGGTAGCCGCAGCCCTCGGCGGCTCCGGGCACGACGTCGTCGAGGAAGTACTCGGCGGCGACGCGCTTGCCCTGGAGGCGCCCCTGCATGTCGGTCATGGCGAGCACGACGGTGTCGACGGACCCGTCGGCGACGCGGGTGCGCAGCTCGTCGAGGGTGAGCCGGGGGGTGGTCATCGGGTCTCCAGTTCGGTGTCCGGGGCGTCGGGCGTGGACCGCGCGGTCGCTGCGGCGGGCAAGGCCCCGACGTGGGGCCCGGTGAACCAGTGCCGGGCGGAGGCCAGCCACCACGCGCCGGCGAAACCGACCACGACGACCACGGCGACGGGGGTGTAGTTGAAGCTCTCGGCGGTGATCGGGCTGGCGGTGGGCAGCATGAACAGGACCGTGATCACCGCCGTCCAGAGGACGGCGACGACGCCGATCGGCCGGCTCCAGCGGCCCAGGTGCCAGGGGCCGCGCGGGAAGTCCTCGCCCTGGCGCAGCCGCAGGTACACCGGGATGACGTAGGAGATGTAGAGGCCGATCACGGAGATCGAGGTCACGGCCGTGTAGGCGGTGGTGTTCCAGAGCGCGGGCAGTCCGAGCAGCAGGGCGCCGCCGGTGGCCAGCCAGACCGCGTTGGTCGGGGTCTGGGTGCGCGGCGAGATGCGGTGCCAGAGGCGGGAGCCGGGCAACGCGCCGTCGCGGGAGAAGGCGTAGATCATGCGGGAGTTGGCCGTGACGGACGCCATGCCGCAGAAGAACTGGGCGCCGATGACGATGAGCAGCAGGAACTGGGCGCCGCCGGAGCCGATCGCGTCGATGAAGATCTGTGCGGGCGGGACCTGGGTGTCGCTGTCGAGCGCGCCGTCGTAGTCGCGGATCGCGAAGGTGATGCCGAGCAGCAGGATCCAGCCCGCGACCAGGGAGACGGTGATGGCGTTGACGATGCCGCGCGGGCCGGAGCGGGCGGCGTCCTGGGTCTCCTCCGTCATGTGGGCCGAGGCGTCGTAGCCGGTGAGGGTGTACTGGGCCATCAGCAGGCCGAGCATCGCGACGTAGAACTGGTTGTGGAAGCCGGTCTGGTTGACGAACTCGGTGAGGACGAAGGAGACGGAGGCGTGCCGCTCGGGGAGGAACGCGAGCGCGCCGACGATGACCGCGACGCCCACCAGGTGCCACCACACGGACACGCTGTTGAGGAGCGCGACCAGGCGCACCCCGAAGGTGTTGAGCAGGCCGTGCACCAGCAGGATGACCGCGAAGATCTCCATGGTGTGCGCGGGGGTGGCCGCGACGCCGAAGCGGAGGTCGAGGAACGCGTTGGTGAAGAAGGCGGCGCCGTAGTCGACGCTGGCGGTCACCGCGACCTGGCCGAGGAAGTTGAACCAGCCGGTGAACCAGCTCCAGGCCGGGCCACTCGTTCGACTCAGCTTGGCGGACCAGTAGTAGAGCCCGCCGGCCGTCGGGTAACTGGAGCAGATCTCGGCCATCGCGAGGCCGACGCAGAGCGTCAGCAGGCCGACCACCGGCCAGCCCCAGATGATCAGGGCCGGGCCGCCGGTCTTCATCCCCGTCCCGTACAGGGTCAGGCAGCCGGAGAGGATCGAGACGATGGAGAAGGAGACGGCGAAGTTGGAGAAGCCCGACATCGAGCGGGCCAGCTCCTGGGTGTAGCCCAGCTCGCGGAGGCGTTGTTCGTCGGCGGAAACGGGGGAGGAGTCCACCGGAAACACGGCGGGGCCAGGGTGGTCGGGTGAGCGTGCGTCGGTCATGGGCACCCCTGGGGGTTGAGGGTGTGCCGGGGTGCACGCGGCCACGACGGCGTGGCGCGCTCGCCCCGGCGGGTTCGACGGTCGGACGGCTCTTCAATGGTCTGGAATCAGTCCATTGGGTGGGTGAGCAGCATCGTTCCGGCTGGACCGGGGCCGCGTCAAGGGCGAGGTGGGAACGAGTACGGGAATCCCGTTCGTAGGTACGATTCCGGCGTGGACGTCGACGAAACACGCGAGCGGGCGCGGCTCGACTGGCAGGCCGGGGCGATCTTCCGCCCGGTGCGGACCGGCAACGCCTTCGAGGAGACCGTCGAACGGCTGCTCCAGGCGATCAAGCTCGGCGTCTTCGGCCCCGGCGACCGACTGCCCGCCGAACGCGACCTCGCCGCCCGGCTCGGCGTCAGCCGCGACACCCTGCGCGAGGCCCTCCGCACGCTCCAGCAGGCCGACTGCGTCGAGCCCCGGCGCGGCCGCTACGGCGGCACCTTCGTCACCTACCGGATGCCCGAGCCGGACGTCGACGACCTGCGCCGCGCCGCCCGCGATCTCGGCGGCGCGCTGGAGGACGCGCTGACCTACCGCCAGGTCCTGGAGGTCGGCGCCGCCGAGGCCGCCGCCCGGCGCTCCCTCTCCCCCGAGCAGCGGGCCCACCTGGAGAGCCGGCTGACGGAACTGGAGGAGGCCCCGGCGGAGCAGTACCGCCAGCTGGACTCGCGCTTCCACCTCGCCATCGGCGAGCTCACCGGCTCGCCCACCCTCGCCGCGGCCATCGCCGAGGCCCGGATGCGGCTCAACGACCTGCTCAACGCGATCCCCATGCTGGACCGCAACATCGAGCACGCCGCCGAGCAGCACCGGGCGATGGTGCGGGCGATCCTCGACGGCGACGGCCACGCCGCACGCCGCGCCACCGAGGAGCACCTCGCCGCTACGGCGGCGCTCCTGCGCGGCTTCCTCGCCTGAGGCCCTTACGGGGCGACCGCGGGCCGGTGCCGGCCCGCAACTCCTCGACGGGAGCGGCGAGGTCGGCCGCGGACGGGCCCGCATCAGCGCACAGGCGGCGAAGGCGCCCGGGTCGCGCCAGCGCGTCAGCGCTTCGCGCACGGCCTGGCCGAACGCGGCGCGCGGCGGCCTCCCGGGACGAGACGGGCTCGTCGGTGGCCGGGATGAAGCGCTCCAGCTTCTCGCTCCGGCCCGTGAAGGCCCGGGCGCACGCGCTGCCGCGCCTCTCCCCCACGGACACCATGGCGGCCCCACTCCCGTTGGGCGAGCCGCCCGTCCGACCCGGACGCAACTCCTTCGCGTTAGTCTGTCCCCATGAGTGCCCGACCGACCACACGCCCCGGGGGGCGCAGCGCCCGCGTCCAGCAGTCCGTCCACCAGGCGGTCCGCGATCTCGAAGCGGAACTGGGCCGGGACGCCCTCACCGTGCCCCTGATCGCCGCCCGCGCGGGCGTCACGCCGTCCACCGTCTACCGGCGCTGGGGGGACCTGCGGGAACTCCTGTCGGACGTGGCCGTGGAGCGGCTGCGCCCCGACGCCCCGCCGACCGACCACGGGAGCCTGCGGGCGGACCTGGAGGCGTGGGCGGCGCAGTTCGCCGAGGAGATGTCCTCGACGGCGGGCCTCGCGTACATCCGCGACGCGCTGCTGGGCGATCCCGAGCACGGCAACGCGGCGCGCTGCTCCGACTACGCCGCCGAGCAGTTGAAGGCGATCGGGGTGCGGGCGGCCGGGCGCGGGGAGGCCGTGCCCGACGTGGAGAGCCTGCTGGACGTCGTCGTCTCCCCCCTGATGTACCGGATCCTGTTCCGCCCCTCGGACCTGTCGGCCGCCTACACGGACCACCTGGTGGCGACGGCGCTCAGCCGGATCGCACCGCCCCCCGCTCTCACGTAAAAGCTAAGTATTTGCGTTTCGGGAAGGCGCGAGCCTAGAGTGCTTAACGCAAAGCATTCGCCTTAAGGCTCAGAGGTGCTCCCATGTCCAGCGTCACCGCCTTACCGTCCGGCCCCCGCCGTCCGCCCGTGCTGAGCCGCCGCGGCGCCTTCCCGCTCCACGCCTCGGTCCTGGTCGGCCTGCTGGCCGCCTCCAGCGCGCCGACCCCGGTCTACGCGCTCTACCAGGCCGCCTGGCACTTCTCGGCCATGACGCTCACCGTCGTCTTCAGCACCTACGCCCTCGCCCTGCTGGTGGCGCTCCTGACCGCGGGAACGCTCTCGGACCACCTCGGCCGCCGCCCGGTCCTCGCCGGGGCGCTGGTCGTCGAAGCCGTCGCCATGGCCCTCTTCGCCACCGCCCAGGGCGTGCCCGCGCTGGTCGCCGCCCGGATCCTGCAAGGCCTCGCCACCGGCGTGGCCACCGGCGCCGCCGGAGCCGCCCTGCTCGACTTCGAGGACCCCGACCGCCCGGGCCGTGCCACGGCCGCCAACGGGATCACCCCCGTGGCCGGCATGGCGGCCGGCGTCCTGGCCGCGACCGCCCTCGTGCAGTACGCCCCCGCCCCGACACGGACGGTCTACCTGCTGCTGCTCGTGCTCTTCACCGCCCAGGCGGCCACCGTCCTGCTCACCCCCGAAACCGCACGCCCCCACCCCGGCGTCTGGCGCTCCCTGCGCCCCGCGGTCGCCGTCTCCCCCGCCTCCCGGCCGGCCTTCGCCCTCGCCGTGCCCGGCGTCGTCGCCGCCTGGGCCCTGGGCGGCTTCTACTCCTCCCTCGGCCCCTCGCTGGCCCGGCTCATCGCCCCGCACGCCGCCCGCGCCACCGGCGGCCTGGTCTTCTTCACCATGGCGGCCGCCGCCGGCCTCGCCGCCCACGCCGCCCGGGCACTGCCCGCCCGCACCGTCAACCTCGCCGGCACCGCGCTCCTGGTCCCGGGCGCCCTGCTCACCCTGAGCGGCCCCCAACTGCACAGCCTGTCCGCCCTGTTCGCGGGCGCCGCCCTGGCCGGTACGGGCTTCGGCGCCGTCACCCAGGGAGCACTGCGCCTGCTGCTCCCCCAGGCCGCCCCCGACGAACGCGCCGGGACCCTCGCCGCCTACTACGTCCTCAGCTACCTCTCGATGAGCATCCCCGCCGTCCTCGCCGGGCTGCTCACCAACCTCTACGGCCTGCGGACCGCCGTCGCCGTCTACGCCGCGACCGTCGTCCTGCTGGCCGCCACCGGCCTCACCCACGCCGCGCGGCAGCACCGCCCGGCCCCGCACCACTTCGAAAGGACCCACCGATGAACACCGGCTGGAACCTCGGCGACATCACCGTCCGCCGCGTCGACGAGATCGAACTGCCCCGCCAGACCGGCCCCTGGCTGCTGCCCGCCGCCACCAGGGAAGTGCTGGACGAAGCGCCGTGGCTGCGCCCCGACTTCGCCGACGCCGACGTCCCCCGCCTGGCGAGCCACAGCTTCGCGCTGGAGGCCGGCGGGCTGCGGATCGTCGTGGACACCGGCATCGGCAACGGCAAGACCCGCGCCAACCCGGCCTGGAACGGCCTCGACACCGACTTCCTCGACCGCCTGACGGCCGCCGGCTTCCCGCCCGAGACCGTCGACCTGGTGGTCACCACGCACCTGCACACCGACCACGTCGGCTGGAACACCCGCCTCGACGGCGGGGAGTGGGTCCCCACCTTCCCCAACGCCCGCTACCTCACCAGTCGCACCGAATGGGACCACTGGGCCGCCACCGACCTGGACGAGGCCCGCACCCAGATGTTCCGCGACTCCGTCCACCCCGTCCACGACGCCGGGCTGTACCACCCCGTGGACGTCCCCGGGCAGGGCCGCGAGGTGGCCCCCGGTGTCCACCTGGTCCCGGCCCCCGGCCACACCCCGGGCCAGGTGGCCGTGGAACTGCGCGGCACCGCCCGCCGCGCCCTGATCACCGGCGACAGCATCCACCACCCCGTCCAGCTCTCGCACCCCCACGTGCACAGCTGCGTCGACGTCAACTCCGCCCAGGCGATCCGCACCCGCGCCGCGATGCTCGAAGCCCTGGCCGACACCGACGCCCTGCTCCTGGGCACCCACTTCCCGCACCCCACCGCCGGCACCGTCCACCCCGAGAACGGCCACTACCGCCTCCACGCCGAGCCCGCCGGCGAACTCCCGCCCAGGGCGGCCTGACGCAGGCGCCGGACACGGCTCACCTGGTGCGTTCGACGCTCCACCTCGGCAGGTACTCGAAGAACGCGACGGCTTCCTCCCGCCACCGCGAACGCCACCCGGCGGCCTCGGTGGCGGCCTCGCGTGCGCAGCGCCGCATGTCCGCCGTCATGCTCTCCGGGACGCCGCGCCGCTCGGCGATGTCGCGGATGGCGGTGATGGTCTCCTCGGTGCGGGCTCCGCCGCCGAGTGCGGACTCCACCAGGGCCCGTTCCGGGACCGCGCCGCACTGACCCGGGGGGGCGGGGGCACTCCAACGCAGCGCGCTCGGACGAACACGCCCTCACACGAACGACACCCGACCCCCGCAGAAGTCTCGCGTCGGCCGGGTGTCGCGAAGCGGTCCGGTCTGCGTACGCTCGCATCCGATCCGATCCGGTCCGGCCTGTGGGCGGCATGGCAGTCACCGCCGGGATCCCGGTCATGCCGCACCTACGGAAAAGATCCCATGAGTTACTGCACCCCCTGCCGACGCCACCTCAACGGCGCGCTCTCCTGCCCCGGCTGCGGCCGGGCCGCCGAGGCCACGACCGGGGAGGGTGCGGGCCGGGAACCCACCCGGCCGATCGAGGTCCCGTCCGCCGCGCCGTCGCGCCAGTCGGCACGACGGTCGGCCCGGCGGCGGGGCGGCCGGACGCGGGGTCGGGTCCTGGCGGTGTCGGCGGCCGGGGTGGTGGTCTGCGGGCTGGCCACCGTGCTGCTGGCCGGCGGCAACTCGGACGGTGCGGTGACCCCGGCCTCCGCCGGCACCGGGTCACCGTCGCGGAACGACGCGCCGGCACCGGCCGTCCCTGCCGCACCGGCGCCGGCCACCACCACGGCCGCGACCACCGCCCGCCCGCAGCCGTCGGCCTCCAGCACCCGGCCGAAGCCGTCCAGCAGCACCACATCCGCCGCGGCGTCCCCGTCGGGCCCGGCCACGTCCTCCGCCGCGCCCCCTCCCCCGGCGGACCCGCCGCCCCCGAAGCCGGCTCCGAGCACGACCACGCCGAACACCGGTCCCGCCCCGCAGCCCTCCGCCACCCAGCACCCGACGGCCACACCCAGCTGCAAACCGTTCCTGTTCTGGTGCACCTGAGCGGCAGCACACCCGGGAGGCCCCCTCAGGCCCGATACGTGAACCGGCCGAGGTAGTGCAGAGCGGTGCCGTGCGGGGTGGTGACGACGGCGGGAGCGTAGACGCAGATCGCGGCGTCGGCCGACTCGGTGGACTCCACCTGTGACAACCACTGGTCGGCGTACGAGGCCCCGCGCAGGAGCACCTCGGGCACGACCGGAGCGCAGTGGCCCTCCTCCCGCGCGTGAACGGCTTCGACGCACATCGGTTCGAGCTCGGCGATGCCCGCCTCCGTCATGAACGGGGACGGCGTCGCGTCCCCGTTCTCCGACCACTCCGGGTCGACGTGGTCACGGATGTCCTCGAACGACGAGAACCGACCGCGGGAGAGGAAGACGTGGACGACGCCGCTTTCAGTCACCCGACGATCCTCGCCCGTCGCCGACGGGTTCGCCGTGGTCGCGTCCGTGGGTCGCCCGCTCCCGCCAGCGGGCCCGGTGGAAGATCGGCTCGACGGCGACGACGCAGAACGCGTGCATGGGCCGGTCGGTGCCCTCGGGGTCGAAGAAGCCGACCATGTCGCCGAGGAAACCCTCGCCGTGCCGATGGACGCGGGGGTCCTGGGCCACGCGGTCGCCGACGGCCGTGAGCCAGTCGCCGATCCGGAACAGGAGCTCGGCAGGGGCCGTGATGACGATCGTCGCGGCGTGCTCGGTGAAGCGGGCGGGGCGACGATCGGCTCGGCGGCGGACGTCGTCGGGACGGTCGGGAGGTCGCGCCGCCGGGGCGGTCACTCTCAAGGGCACCGAGGCGCGCCGCATACCGTGCCGCAGGTCCGGCCAGTCGGAAGGCCGCAGTTCCGTGTCATCACGAGCCAGGAGCACCGGCAGCGGACGGGTGTCGCGGTCACCGAAGGTCATCGGTCGGGCATCGGGCGGGACCGGGACGTACACCGCGCTGTGCGGGCTCGTCGCGGCGACGCGGAACAGAGCGCCGAGCCGGAGCAGATCGGCGCGGCTCGCGTTGAGGTACCCGACCTGGTGGTCGGGCGGGTACACGCACGTGTTGCGGAGCATGGGACCGGTGTTCAGGATCCGGCTGAGCCGGGCCCCGGGAACGGCAACGGGATGGCTCGTCACCCGCAAGCGCATCCGGCCGTCGTCACCCCCCATGCAGCAAGTACAACACGCGCGGCACGTGGCCTCACACTCCTTTTGCGGGCCCCGGGGATGTCGCCCGCCTCCGCGGGCCTCCGGGTGGGGACGCGCCTGCACCGGGCTCAGCGCGGGCCCACCGGCACGGCCCGGAGGGGCACCAGGGTCGACGTCCCGAGGCTGGAGTTGGCGCGGCGGAACTGTTCGGCGACCCGCCCGCAGCCGGGGCACTCCCGCAGGTGGCGGGCCAGCTCGCGGCCCCGGCGGCGGCCCGGCCGCCGGGCGTCGCCGGTCAGCACCGACGTGAAGTACCGGCACTCCTTCCCGGCCCCCTCGCCCTCGTGCGCGCTCAGGTAGGCCTCGCGCAGTCCCGCGCGGGCGCGGGCCGCGAGGGAACGCACACCGCTCGGGGTCATGCTCATCCGCTGCGCGACGGTGGCGGCCGACTCCCCCTCCACGACGAAGAACCACAGCAGCACCTGCCACCGCTCGGGCAGGGCGCGGTAGGCGCCGGCTATCAGGGCCGTCTCCTCGGCCGCGAGCAGCGCGTCGTCGGTCCCGGCCTCGTCGGCCAGGCACTCCGCCCAGGTGTGGAAGTCGGCCGCCAGCACGATGCGGTCCCGGGTCTGGGCGCTCCACTCCATGGCGGTGCGGCGGACGCAGGCCTGGAGGTAGGGGCGCCAGGCGTGGCGCGGGCCGCGGCCGCGGGCCACGGACTGGTAGGTGCTGGCGTAGGCCTCGGCGGCGAGGTCCTGGGCCGTCTGCTGGTCGCGGCAGAAGCGGCGGGCGTAGGCGAGCACCGCGCCGTGGTGCCGGGTGAACACCTCGGCCATGACCTCCCTGATGCGCGAGCCGCCGGCCGGGGCCGGTGCGGTGAGCACCTCCGCGAGTTCGGCGTCGCTCAGGTCGCTCAGTCCCGGTTCGCGGGTGCTGGTCAGCAGGGTCACCTGGTCCTCCTCGGCTGTGGCCTTCGTCCGGCGGGGAGTCCGCGGGCCCGGCCGGTGTGACAGCAGCAGGGGCCCGCACGGGGGAACCGCCCGGACTAAGGGCGCGACGGCGGTCCGGTGCCGGGGCCGTCGGGACGGTGTGGCGGGAAGGGCCACAGCACACCAGTCCCACGGGTTTCCGGGCAACCGTCCGAAAACCTCCGCACGCCCGGTGATTCCGGATCCGAATGGGGGAAATCCGTGTGCGGGGCGACGGACGCCCCCGGGGTGGTGCCGGAGCCGCCCCGATGACCCGTGGCGGCGCTCCCCGGCACCGTGGCGAGGTCTCGTCAAGCGCGGCGGCCACGGATAACAGAAAAGGTCATACGGCATTCGCATGAGTGAACGACGCTGCCCCGACCGATTCATGACACTGTGCCAGTTGCCGTGTGTCGAATTCGACGTGGCACACATGTCGCACCGGTGGACAACGGGGCGAGGGTTCCCACCGGCCCGACACCGGTGGGAACCCTCGCCCTGTCGTTCACTGTTGTCGCCGGTCACCCACCTCCCGTGTGCGTGTGCGCGCCGGTGTGGTCGGCGCCGCCGACGACCGTTCCGCCGAGCAGCCCGTGCAGGAGGTCCGCGGTGGCGTCGGACAGCACGACCACCCACCCGTCACCCACGAGGTACGAGCCCCCGTACGCCTTGGCCTCCTCGATCCAGGCGTCCTTGGCACGCGGCGTCGGGAAGGTGGCGATCCAGATCTCCTCGTCTCCGGAGGTGCACAGACCCTGGCGCAGGTCCGCCGCGTCGGTGGTGATCTCGGCCGTGCAGCCGATCCGCCGGGCCAGTGCCTCCACGGAGCTCGCGCCGGAGGTCCCGCCGGGGCTCGGCGCCGCCTGCGAGGCGCCGGCCAACCCGCCGTTGCCCCAGAGGAGTTCGACGGAACCGAGCACGAGCAGGAGGATCAGAGCGGCCCACTGGAGCGCGGTGCGGACGCGCCGGCTGTTCCCGGCCGGCCCGAGCACGGCGCCCGGGATCCTCACTTGCCCGTCGCCGGCTTGCCCTGCGGGTTGATGGCCGTCCACTGGTTCTCGGCCATGCCGTTGCCGAGGGCGTCGCCGTAGCCCTTGTCGCCCGAGTAGACGTACGCGGGCGTGCAGTTGATGCTCAGCTGCCAGGTGCCGTCCGGGCGCTGCATCTTGCCGACGAGCTTCGGGTCCACGCCCTTGATCTTGGCCGGGTCCACGGGCGCCGCGGGCATCCACGTCTTCAGGCAGTCACCCTCGCAGTTGGAGCGCATGGGCCAGGCGGTGTCCTTCCCGAAGTGGTACAGGGTACGGCCGTTGGCGTCCACCATGATCGGGCCGAGCTGGGGGTGGACGAAGATCGAGAGCTGAAGTCCGGCCGGGGGCTGCTGGGACGGCTGCGGCATCGGGGTGCCGGTCCCCATGCCCGTGCCCGTGGCCGTGGCCGTCGCCGACGGGGTCGCCTGGGCGCCCGCGCCGGTGGCCTTCGACCCGTCCGGCGCAAGCGCGTGCCACGTGCCGCCCACGCCCTCGCCCTTGGTGTCGCCGGGCGCGGTGTCCTGCGCGTAGCGGTAGGCCGGCCAGCCGCCGACCGTCAGCTGGTGCGTGCCGTCGGCCCGGACGATCTCACCGAGCTTGGCCGAGTCGATGCCGGTGCCGGCCATGGTGCTCCCGTCCTTGACGACGGGCGGCCAGGTGGTGGCACACCCGCCGGAGCAGTTCGACATCGGCGGCTTGGCCGAGTCCTTGTCGAACCGGTAGAGCGTGAAGCCCTGGCCGTCCGTCAGGACGGAGCCCAGCTTCTCGTCCACCCGGACGGCCAGCTGCCCGCCCGGCGAGCCGCTGCCGGCCGACGAGGGCGAGGCGGAGGCCGACGACCCGTAGTCGCCGTACGAGCCGTAGGCCCCGGCGGGGGCCGGCGCCGTCGCGCCGGCCAGCTGTCCGGGGTCGTTGGCCCCGGCGGACGGGTAGGCGTTGCCACTGCCGTTCCCGAAGGCCGCCATGAGCACGAGGCCGGCCAGGAGGAGGCAGAGCGCCACCAGGCCGTACCGCTTCGTTGTCGTCGTCAAGGTCTTCCTTGCCTTTCCATCGGTGGAGCGTGGTGTTTCGGGGAATTGCGAGCCCGGAGTGAAATGGGTCCAGGAGTGGCGCAGGGAACATCGGGCATCGGGCGCGGCGGCTCACTGGATCCGCAGCGCCAGCGCGGGACACCGGTCGACCGCCCGGGCCGCCTGCTGGAGCAGCTGCGGCGGGACGGGCATCACGCCGGCGGAAGGGAACCCGTCCGCCTCCAGGCTGATGACCTCGGGCAGGACGCTCGTGCACAGCCCGTGGGCCTCGCAGAGCGTCCAGTCCACGACGATGGTTCCGGCGCTCTCCACAGCCGGCATCGGGAGCACGCCCTGGACGGGGCGGCCACAGCCGTACCGGTGTGTGTGCAGTTGGAGGTCCTCGTCGAAGACCTCCAGGGCCGAGGCCACGAACCGGGAGGCGGCGTCGGGGTGGCTGCACGCCCCCCGTCCGGTGACCGCCCGCATCCGGCTCTCGACGGCGTCCAGGGCGGCCCTGCCGCCCCGCACCACCTCCTCCAGTGCTCTGACCAGCGCGGGCAGCCCGAGGTAGCACGGTCCGCACTGGCCCGCCGTCTCGTCGGCCAGCCAGCGGGCGACCCGGAGCGCCTCGCCCAGCGGGCAGGTCGTGTGCGGCAACGGCAGGATCGCGCCGGCGCCCAGGGCCCCGCCGAGGCTCCGGAGGGACTCGCGCGACACCTCGGCCGCGGCGGCGGCCGCCGGGGTCAGCCACGTGCCGTGGTAGCCGCCGGTCAGGACGCCCTGCCCGACGTCCAGGCCGAACATCGCGAGCAGGTCGCCGAGCGGGACGCCGGTGGGCGTCTCCACCACCCGGGAGCCGGCGAGGGTCAGCAGGACCGTGCCGGGCTCCGACGGCGTGCCGACCTCCCGGTACGGCAGCGCCCCGAGGCGGGCCGCGACCGCGAGTTGAGCGTAGGTCTCGGCGTTGGACAGCAGGGTCGGCACTCCCCTGACCCCGCTGTCGCTGGTCCGGACGCCGCCGCCGCGTGGGAGGGCGATGCCGCTGGTGATGCCGCGGGCCAGCGCGCTCCCCTCCCCCGAGACGAACCGCTCGGGGAGCCTGGCGACGGAGACCGGCAGCCGGGTCGTCCGCCGCTCGGCCAGCGCCCTGCGCAGCGACTGCTCGGTGTCGGCCCGGGTGACGCCGACCGTCACCTGCTCGGCGTCCAGGGCCTCGGCCGCCAGCAGGGCGCCGTCCAGGACGAGGTGGGGCGTGCGCAGCAGGAGCGCTGCGTCCTTCAGGCAACTCGGTTCTCCTTCCGTACCGTTGACGACCACGACCGGACGGGTCCGGCGGCGGGCGGCGGCCTTGACGACGGCCCGGAGCTTGCGGGCGAACGGGAAGCCGGCTCCGCCCCGTCCGCGCAGGTCGACGTTCTCGGCGAGGTCGGCCAGTTCGTCGGCCGGCAGCGCGGGCATCCCGCCGTGGACGACCAGGTGGGCGCGGTGGTCCAGGCGCTCGTCCCGCTCCAGGCCCGCGAACAGGACCGGCCGGCCGAGCCAGGCGATCGGTGCGCCGCTCATCCGTCCCGCCACCGCCGTCCGGCGCCGACGCCGCCCTGCGGTCGGCCTGCCACCCCCTGCGTGCGGCCGGGGCCGCCCGGACGCAGGGGGCCGAGCGGGCGGACGGGGGCGCCGGGCCTGCGCTTGCTACCGCCGTCCCGGAAGGCCAATCGCAGCCCGAGGGCGATGATCACGCCCACCACGGCCACCCCGTAGAGGACGGACACCCACGAGGCGGGCAGCCGGCCCGCGTTCAGTCCGTGGTAGAGCGCGGCGCCCCACGCCGGGTAGGCGCACATGTGGACGATCCGCCACCGGCGCGCCGCACCGGTCCTGGCCAACAGCCCGCGGGCGGCCCCGGCGAGGGCGACGGCCAGCAGCAGGTAGCCGGCCAGGACCCCCAGGCCCAGGACCACCGGCCGGTGCTGATCGGCGAACGGGACGAAGGCCGCGAGCGCGCCGATCCGGTCCTGGATCAGGTTCATCCACACGTGAAGGACGAGGAAGACGACGCCGGCGACGCCCATCGCCCGGTGGATGGTCTGGGCCGCCAGCCGGTGGACCGGGTACAGCAGCAGCCGGTCGGTCGCCGTGAGTCCCCACAGGACGGCGGAGGTGAAGGACACCAGGGTGATGACCCCGGCGGCCACGCCGAGGAACGCCTGCAGCGCACCGTTCACCATCACGGCCGTCAGGCCGAGCGCCACCGCCAGCAGCGGGAGGAACCTCCACGCCCGGTGGGTGACCGGGCCACCGGGCTCGGGCCGGTCTCCGGCAGTCCCGTCCGGCGTCCGCTCCCCGACGGCGGCGCGGCGCACCTGGCGCGTCCGCGGAGAAGGAGACGTCCTCGACGATCGGG
>NZ_JBEZGX010000040.1:0-87570 GCF_040650235.1 Kitasatospora sp. NPDC048722 | reverse complement strand
TCAGCTTCACGGGCCCCTGAGCTGTCCGGTCCTCACGGATCTCGAAGTCCAATGCATCCCCTGAGCTGGGGTGTTGCAACGACTCCTAGAACCCAAGGTGTGAGCGGGCGGGCCCTTCGTCGTGTGCGCGTGCGGGCGGGTGTGCGGGTGGGGGTGACTCTCAGCACCCGCCCTTGAGGGCGCTCTCCGGGAGGTACTGGTCGGCCCAGACGGCCAGTTCGTCGAGCGCGGGCCGCAGGGCCGCGCCCGCGTCGGTGAGGCGGTAGCTCACGCGCAGCGGCGGGCCCGCGTCGACCTCGCGCAGGACCAGGCCGGCCTCGGTCAGCTCGGTGAGGCGGTCGGAGAGCATGCGTTCGCTGATGCCGGGGACGGCGCGGCGCAGTTCGGAGAAGTAGGCGGGGCCGCCGTGGTTGAGCACGCCCACGAGCAGGCCCGTCCAGCGCTTGCCGAGCAGCGTGAACACCCGGGTGAGGGCCGGCTCGACGTTGCAGCAGGTGCGCTGTTCGGCGCACGCGCCGGAAGCGGCCGGTTGGCGGTCGGTCACTACCTCGTGCTCGGACATGGCTCCAGCCTACCTGACCGTTCCCTAGTGACTGCAGAAAAGTAAGCTGCTACGTTAGTTGCAGCTGCGAGGGAAACGGCAGCTACTTATCCGATGGAGGTACCGTCATGCCCACCCTGCTCCACATCGACTCGTCCGCCGTCGCCGACGGCTCCGTCTCCCGCGAGGTCTCGGCGGCGTTCCGGGCCGCCTGGCAGGCCCAGCACCCCGAGGGCACGGTGGTCTACCGCGACCTCGCCGCCGATCCGGTCCCGCACCTCGACGTGCACGGGATCTCGGCGACCTTCGTCCCCGCCGGGGGCCGCACCGCCGAGCAGGACGCCGCGCTCGCCCTGCGCGAGGAGCTGATGACCGAGCTGGAGCAGGCCGACGCGATCGTCATCGGCAGCCCGATGTACAACTTCACGATCCCGTCCACCCTCAAGGCCTGGCTGGACCAGGTCATCCTGATGGGCCGCACCGCCGGCGAGACGCCCTCCGCCAAGGGCACCCCGGTCACCGTGGTCGCCGCCCGCGGCGGCTCCTACGCGCCGGGCGCGCCGCGCGAGCCCTACGAGTTCGTCACCACCTACCTGGAGAAGGTGCTGACCGGGATGCTCGGGCTCGAGGTCGACTTCATCGTCCCCGAGTTCACCCTGGCGCCGAAGGTGCCGGCGATGGCCGACTTCGTCCAGAACGCCGCCGACTCCAGGGCCCGCGCGCTGGAGGACGCCGCCCGCAGGGCCAAGGAGCTCGCTTCCTGAGGCCCGGCCGGTCCGCTGACGTGACCCTCGCCGGAAGGCGCGCCCCCACGGGCGCGCCTTCCGCGTATTCGGGCGCCCGTTCTCCCATGCTGTAGGGCGCAGACCGGTGGGGCGCAGAGAGCCCGACCGCCGACCAGAGGGAGCAACCCGTGACGTCGTCCCCGTCCGAGGAGAGCGCCGACGCGGACCGCGCGGAGACCGGGGAACAGCCCGTCCGGCCCTTGGAGATCGACGTCTTCACCGGCCCCGAGTCGGCCTTCTTCGCCACCTCCACCCTGATCCTCGGCGAGCGGACCGCGATCCTGGTCGACGCCCAGCTCACCCGCAGCGCCGGACGCGAACTCGCCGAGTGGGTGGCCGGCAAGGGGCGCCGCCTGCTCGCCATCGTCGTCACCCACCACCACCCGGACCACTACTTCGGTGCCGAGGAGGTGCTGAGGCTCTTCCCCGAGGCCCAGCTGCTCGCCGCACCGGCGGTCGTCGACGGCATCCACCGCACCGTCGCCGCCAAGGTCGCCCAGTGGAAGCCCGTGTACGGCGACGACATCCCCGACCACCCGCTGATCCCGGCCCCTCTGCTGCCGCAGCCGCTGATGCTCGACCGCCAGGTGATCCCCGTGCTCATGCTCGGGCAGGGCGACTGCGGCGACTCCACCGTCGTCCACGTTCCCAGCATCCGCACCGTTATCGCCGGTGACTTCGTCTACAACGGCACCCACGTGTGGACCGCCGACACCACCCCCGCGCAGCGCGTCACCTGGGGACACAACCTCGGACGGATCGCCGACCTCGACGTCGACCGGGTGATCGCCGGGCACCGGGCGCCCGAGCAGGGAGACGACGCGACCCGGGTGCTCGCCTTCACCGGCGAGTACCTGCAGGACTTCGACCGGCTGCTGGCCGAGCACCCGGACGACGCCGAGGCACTGGTCACGGCGGTGAACGAGCGGTACGGGGAGCTGACGCTGCCGGTCGTCCTGGAGCTGAGCGCGGCGGCGAACGTCGGGCGGGCGGTCGAGGAGACGGCCGAAGAAGCGGAGGAAGGGGCGGCGGACGCGGGGGAGGACGCGGCCGGGTAGGGCGGATACTGGCCGCATGACGCCGTACGACGTGATCGTTCCGGCGGGCGGGGCCGCCCGGCGCCTCGGCGGTGCCGACAAACCCGGGCTGACCGTCGGCGAGACCACCCTGCTCGACCGGGTGCTCGCCGCCTGCACCGGAGCCCGCACCACCGTCGTGGTCGGCCCGGACCGGCCCACCACCCGCACCGGCGTCCGCTGGACCCGCGAGCAGCCGCCCGGCGGCGGGCCGGTCGCCGCCGTCGCGGCCGGGCTCGACCTGGTCGACGCCTCGACGGTGCTGCTGCTCGCCGCCGACCTGCCGTTCCTCGACCGGCGCACGGTCGAGCGGCTCGTCACCGCCCTCGACGACGCGGAGCCCGAGGTCGAGGCGGCCGTCCTGGTGGACGCCGGCGGCCGCGACCAGCCCCTCGCCGCCGCCTACCGCACCGCCGCCCTGCGCCGCGCCCTGACCGCCCTCGGCGACCCGTCCGGCCTCCCGCTGCGCCGTCTCACCGGCGGCCTGGGCCGGCTGCTGGTCGCGGACACGGACAACGTGGCGTACGACTGCGACACGTGGGAGGACCTGGAACGGGCCCGTGAGTGGGACCGGGACGGGAAGTGAGGGGAGGAAGGGGGTGGCGGCGGCCCTCGCAGCGGGTGCTGCGGCGGGACTGCGGCGGGTGCTCACCTGGCGGCGGGCGGGGGCGTGAGGGAAACGACGCGCCCCGCACACCGGGGGAACATCACGGGGAAACCGCCGATCAGGCAGCATGGGGCGCATGGAGCGCACGCTGGATGACTGGATCGCGGAGGTCCGCGCCGAACTGGGGATCGACCTGGACGTCGATGTCCGCGGCCTGCTGGACCTCACCCGGGTGGTCGCGCACGGGGTGGCCAGGCCGGCCGCGCCGCTGACCGCCTTTCTGATCGGGTACGCGGCCGCCCAGCAGGGCGGCGGCCCCGAGGCCGTCGCCGAGGCGGCCCGCCGCACCGCTGTGCTCGCCGAGCGCTGGAGTGCGTCGGACGGGCCGGACGGGCCGACCGGGCCGGACGGGCCGGGCCGGCAGTGACGGCCGTCGAGGAGACCGCCGTGACCGTGCCCCCGGCCGGGCCCGGCACCATGGCCTGGCCACTGGCCCGCGAGACCGCCCGCCGGGCCGGGCTGCGCCCGCTGCCGCCGGTCGTGCTGCCGCTCGCCGCCGCCCTCGGCCACACCCTCGCCGAGCCGCTGGCCGCCCTCACCGACCTGCCCGCCTTCGACACCTCCGCCATGGACGGCTGGGCGGTCGCCGGCCCCGGCCCCTGGCGGGTCGCCGGGCGGCTGCTGGCCGGGCGGGCCGCCGTCGCGCCGCTGGCCGACGGCACCGCCGTCGAGATCGCCACCGGCGCCCAACTGCCGCCCGGTGCCACCGCCGTGCTGCGCCGCGAGCACGGCTCGACGGACGGCGCGCTGCTGCGGGACTGCGGTCCCCGGCCGACGACCACCGGTCAGGACGTCCGTCCGCGCGGCCAGGAGTGCCGCCGGGGCGAGGCATTGCTGCCCGGCGGCACCCCCGTCGACGCGGCGGTGCTCGGCCTCGCCGCCGCCTGTGGCCACGACCGGCTCCAGGTCCGCCGCCGCCCGGTCGTCGAACTCCTGGTCCTCGGTGACGAGTTGGTCGCGTCCGGGGTGCCGGGGCCCGGTCTCGTCCGGGACGCGCTCGGGCCGATGCTGCCGCCGTGGCTGCGGGCGTGCGGTGCCGAGGTGGCCGGGGTCCGGCCCGTCCGGGACGACTTCGGGCTGCTGCGGGACGCGCTCCGGCACTCCACCGCCGACGTCGTCGTCACCACCGGCGGCACCGCGGCCGGCCCGGTCGACTTCCTGCACCGTGCGCTCGACGAGGTCGGCGCCCGGCTGCTGGTCGACGGCGTCGCCGTCCGCCCCGGCCACCCGATGCTGCTCGCCGAACTGCCACCGGGCCGGCTCCCGGGCGAACTCCCCGGCGGGCGCCACCTGGTGGGCCTGCCGGGCAACCCGCTGGCCGCCGTCGCCGGCACCGTCACGCTCGCGCTGCCGCTGCTGCACGCCCGCAGCGGCCGGCCCGCCGGCGGCCCGGCCCCCGCACCCGCCGCCGTCACGCTGGCCGGGCACCCGGCGGACACCCGGCTGCTGCCCGTCCGGCGCACCGCCGACGGCGTCGCCCCGCTCGCCTTCGACGGGCCCGCCATGCTGCGCGGCCTGGCCCGGGCCGAGGCGCTCGCCGTCGTCCCGCCGGGCGGTGCGCGGGCCGGCGACCTCGTCGAGCTGCTGGAGGCTCCGTGAGCGAGCGGTGGGCCCACGTTTCCAGCCGGCGGCCAGGGGGATCCCCACCCGGCCGCCAGGCCGGGGGAGGGGCCGGCGCGTGAGCAAGCTCCTGCGCGGGCCGGCGCCGGGCACCGAACCGTGGGCGGACGCCGGGATCGTGCTGCCGGCCCGGCGCAGCGCGCCCGCCGTCCGGCAGGTCGGTTCGCGGCTGCTGCTCGCCCTCGCCGTCCTGGTCGCCACCACGGTGATCGTCTACCTCGACCGGGACGGCTACAACGACAACGCCGGTGGCGGGCTCGGCTTCCTCGACTCGGCGTACTACGCGACCGTGACGCTCTCCACCACCGGGTACGGCGACATCACGCCGTACAGCTCGGGTGCCCGGCTCACCAACATCCTGGTGATCACCCCGCTGCGCGTGCTGTTCCTGATCATCCTGGTCGGCACCACGCTAGAGGTGCTCACCGAACGCACCCGCCAGCAGTGGCGGTTGAACCGCTGGAGGTCCACCGTGCGCGAGCACACCGTCGTGATCGGGTACGGCACGAAGGGCCGCAGCGCCGTCGACACGCTGCTCGGGCAGGGCGTGAAGAAGGACGAGATCGTCGTCGTCGATCCGCAGCGCAAGGTGATCGAGCACGCCTCCCAGCACGGCCTCGTCGGCGTCGTCGGCGACGCCACCCGCACCGACACCCTGTTGCGCGCGGCGCTCCCGACGGCCGCCCGGATCGTCGTCGCGCCCGAGCGGGACGACACCGCCGTCCTGGTCACGCTGACGGCGCGCCAGCTCAACAAGGCCGCCACCGTGGTCGCGGCCGTCCGCGAGGACGAGAACGCGCCGCTGCTGCGGCAGAGCGGCGCGGACGTCGTCGTCACCAGCTCCAGTTCGGCCGGCCGGCTGCTCGGGCTGTCCATGCTCAGCCCGCACGCCGGGGCGGTCATGGAGGACCTGCTCACCTACGGCAACGGCCTGGACGTCGTCGAGCGGCCGGTCACCCGGGCCGAGGCCGGGCGCAGCCCGCGCGAGTGCGAGGACCTCGTGGTGGCGGTGGTCCGCGGCCGGCGGGTGATCAACTACACCGAGCCGGAGGCCGCCGTGCTCCGGCTCACCGACCGGATGATCGTCATCAAGTCGGCGGGGTGACCAGGGGCCTGTCGTCGAACCCCCGTCTGCCGCGCGACGCTCCCCCAGCCTGACGGCCGGGAGGTGCCTCCACCGCATCGCCTCCCTCCTCCGCCTTGCGGTCACGGACCCCCGACGCCGCGCGGCCCGACCTCCGGGCGGGCGACGGGAGTTCGAAGACAGGACCCAAGCCGTTGCCCCGGGCCGGGAGCGGCGCGCAGTAGGTTCGGGGCATGCATGCGATGACGATTCCCGTACCCGGTGGTCCCGAGGCGCTCGTCTGGGCGGAGGTGCCGGACCCGGTGCCCGGTGACGGCGAGGTGCTGGTCGACGTGATGGCCACCGCCGTCAACCGGGCCGACCTGCTCCAGCGGCAGGGCTTCTACAACCCGCCGCCCGGCTCCCCGGTGTACCCCGGGCTCGAATGCGCCGGGCGGATCGCCGCCCTCGGGCCGGGCGTGTCCGGCTGGGCGGTCGGCGACGAGGTGTGCGCGCTGCTGGCCGGCGGCGGCTACGCGCAGCGCGTCGCGGTGCCGACCGGGCAGCTGCTGCCGCTGCCGAAGGGACTCGGCTTCGAGGAGGCCGCGGCGCTGCCCGAGGTGGCCTGCACGGTGTGGTCCAACGTCTTCCTCACCGCGCACCTGCGGCCCGGCGAGACCGTGCTGGTGCACGGCGGCGCCAGTGGCATCGGGACGATGGCGATCCAGCTGGCCAAGGCCGTCGGCGCCCGGGTGGCGGTCACGGCGGGCAGTGCCGGGAAGCTCGCGCGGTGCGCCGAGCTCGGCGCGGACATCGTGATCGACTACCGGGAGCAGGACTTCGTCGAGGCGCTCCGGGAGGCCACCGACGGGGCCGGGGCGGACGTGATCCTCGACATCATGGGCGCCAAGTACCTGCAGCGGAACGTCGACGCGCTCGCCGTCAACGGGAGGCTGGTGATCATCGGGCTGCAGGGCGGGGTGAAGGCCGAGCTGGACCTCAACACGCTGCTGCGCAAGCGCGGCGCGGTCGTCGCCACCAACCTGCGCGGGCGGCCGCTGGCGGAGAAGGCGGCGATCGTGGCGGCGGTGCGGGAGCACGTGTGGCCGCTGGTCGAGTCTGGCGTGGTCAAGCCGGTGGTCGACCGGGTGCTGCCGCTGACGGAGGCGGGGGCCGCGCACCGGGTGCTGGAGCGGGGGGAGCAGGTGGGCAAGGTCGTGCTGCGGGCCTGAGGCTCGCGGGTGCGGCGGCGGGGGTGCCCGCGTGGCGTCCGAAATGCCCTGATTGCCGGAATGTGTGAGGCTGGTCCGGAGCTGTCCCGCCGCCGACCCCGCCCCGCGCGGTCGGCCGTCGGAAGGACCTCCGACCGTGGCCGCACCAAAGCACGCGCACCTCGGGCCGCTGCCCGCCGCTCCCTCCCGCCGCCCCGCCCGGGCCCGCCGGCTGGCCGCGGCGGCCGTGCTCGGGCTGGTCCTGCCGCTGGCCGCCGCGACGGTGGCCGTCGCCGCCCCCGGCCCGGGGGCGGCGAGCTCGGCGGAGGCCTCGGACCGGGCCGACGGCCCGGACCGGTCGGGCGGGCCGGACGGCTCCGACTGGTCCAGGGGCACCGTCCCGTCCGCCGCGCCGCCGGAGCGTGCGGCCATCCACGCCCGCCCGGACGACTGGGACCCGCGCGCCCACCGCCACCGGCCCGCCGCGCCGGAGCAGGCGCCGGACACCTCGCCGCAGCAGTCGCCGCAACAGTCGCCGGACACCTCGCCGCAACAGTCGCCGGACCAGGCGCCGGCCCAGGCGTCCGAGGGGGCCGTCGAGCAGGCCCCGGACCAGTCCGCCGAACAGGCCCCCGAGACGGGCGACACCGACGCCCCGGACGCCCCGGCCGACGACGCGGCCCCTGACACCGCCACGACGGCCACCACGCAGGCCATCGCCGCCCCCACCGTGATCCCGGCCCGCTGGGGCGACGCCTCCACCCTGCAGCTCCCCCTCGGCGCCGGCCTGAGCCTCATCGGCTGCGGGCTCGGCCTGGTCGGCCTGCGTCTGCGCAGGGGCTGGTAGGCCGCCCGGCGGGAGACGGCCGGTGGGGCGGGGAGGCCCGTGCGCGAGGGGCGCGGATCCGGCGGAGGGGGCCGGTGCGGCGCGCGTGGGTGTGGGGGAGGTTGTGTGCGGGGTTGCGGTGGATCGGGGGTGGTGCGACGGTGCGGCGCGCGAGAACTGAGTATCCGTACGGATTCCCGGGGGCCGGCCTGGGCGTACTGTCGGGACCGGCCGTGCGGGCCGGGGGCTTCCGCCCGACCAACCCCAGTGAGAGAGAATGTTGTTCATGACGAATCCGATGAACGAGAGCTCGTCGCAGGACGGCCAGAAGGTGCTGATCCTCGGACCGGACGGGATGCCGGTGGGCCAGGGGTTCGCGGGCCCGGCGGGGGACGACGAGGGCGAGGGGCCGCGCGAGCTCCCGGTGACCGAGATGGTCGAGCAGCCCGCCAAGGTCATGCGGATCGGCAGCATGATCAAGCAGCTGCTGGAGGAGGTCCGGGCGGCGCCCCTCGACGAGGCCAGCCGGGCGCGGCTGAAGGACATCCACGCGAGCTCCATCAAGGAGCTGGAGCTCGGCCTGGCCCCCGAGCTGGTCGCGGAGCTGGAGCGGCTGTCGTTGCCGTTCACCGAGGACTCCATCCCGACCGAGGCGGAGCTGCGGATCGCGCAGGCCCAGCTGGTCGGCTGGCTGGAGGGGCTGTTCCACGGGATCCAGACCGCGCTGTTCGCTCAGCAGATGGCCGCGCGGGCGCAGCTGGAGCAGATGCGCCGGGCGCTGCCGCCCGGTCTGCACGGCGGCGAGCCGGACGAGGACGAGCCCGGTCAGGGCCGCGGGATCCGCTCCGGCCCGTACCTGTAGGCCCACCCGTGGGCCACGGGCCGCACCCGCGGGCCGCGCCCGCACGGCCGCACCCGCCGGTCGTACCGGGACGGCCCGCCGCCGGGCGGGCTACCGGCGGGTAGCCGCCGGGCCCGGGAGCGAGGACCGGCCCTGGACCGATCACCGTCGGCGAGAGCCGATACCCTGGCCCCCTGTCGCAGGCCGGTGCAGCCGCCGCGGCAGGGGACCGGGCCGGCCGACGGGCCCGGACCGCAGCACGCACGGACGAGACCGAACGTCACGGTCGCGGCGGTGACGCCCGCGCCGAGGGGGAGCAGCAGATGAGCGAGCACGGCAACGCGGCGGTCGAGGGCTACTCCCTGGGCAACGGCCGCTACGTGTTGCAGCGGCTGCTGGGCGAGGGCGGCATGGCCTCCGTGCACCTCGCGTTCGACAGCGTGCTGGGCCGCCAGGTCGCGCTGAAGAGCATGCACAGCGAGCTGGGCCGGGACGACTCGTTCAAGGAGCGGTTCCGCCGCGAGGCGCAGGCGGTGGCCCGCCTGGAGCACCCGAACATCGTCACGGTGTACGACAGCGGTGAGGACGTCGCCCCCGACGGCTCCAGCACGCCGTACATCGTCATGCAGCTGATCGACGGCAAGGGCCTGCGCGAGACGATCAACGAGGCGGTCGCGCAGTACGGCGCGATGCCGACCGAGGAGGCCCTGCGGGTCACCATCGGCGTGCTGAACGCGCTGGAGGCCTCGCACGACATGGGTCTCGTGCACCGCGACATCAAGCCGGGCAACGTCATGTTCGACCGCAAGGGCAACGTCAAGGTCATGGACTTCGGCATCGCCCGGGCGCTGGAGTCCGGCGTCACGTCGATGACCCAGACCGGCATGGTGGTCGGCACCCCGCAGTACCTGTCGCCCGAGCAGGCCCTCGGCAAGCCGGTCGACGCCCGCTCCGACCTGTACTCGGTGGGCGTGATGCTCTTCGAGATGCTCACCGGCCAGCTGGTCTTCGACGGCGACTCGGCGTTCTCGATCGCCTACAAGCACGTGCAGGAGGAGCCGCCGGCGCCGTCCACGATGAACCCGTCGATCCCGCCGGCGGTGGACGCGTTCGTGGCCCAGGCACTGCGCAAGGACCCGGCGCACCGCTTCGCGAGCGCCGAGGCCATGCGGGACGAGGCGGAGCGGCTGATCGCCGAGCTCAAGGGCGGCGGCGGGCACTCGCTGCAGGCGAGCACGCCGCTGGTGATCAACGAGGGCCCGCGCTCGGTGCACGCCGCGCCGCAGAACCCGGCCACCCCGCACCCGCAGTACCTCCAGCAGGGCGGTGCGCCGCAGCAGCCGCAGTACCAGACGCCGCCGCCGGCCTACCAGACCCCGCGTCCGCAGGCGCCGCAGACGCCGCACCCCTTCCCGCAGCAGCAGCCGCAGTACCAGACCCCGCCGCCGGCGTACCAGACGCCGCAGCCGTTCCAGCGGCCCGCGCACACCCCGCCGCCGCAGCCCGTGCCGCCGTACCGGCCGAACCCGGCCCCGGCGGCCGGTGGGGGCGGCTGCTCGACGGCGGCCGTGGTCATCATGATCATCATCGGGGTGCTCGTCCTGGCGGGCATCATCATCGCGATCGTGATCAACAAGGCGAACAACACCCACAAGACCACCTACGGCAGCGCCGCGCCGTCCGCCGTGGTGCTGGTGCTGGACACCCCCGACCGCTCCGGGCCGCGCTGACCGGTAGCGGCCGGATCGGGCGTGCCACGGCGCTCGCCGGAGGCGGTAGCGTTCGGGGATACGAAAGCGACAGGGCACCGCGATCCGAGCGAACGCCCGGGGCGAGGAGCGATGGCACAGACGCAGCATCCGGACGACGACGAGGGCGCCCGGGCGGCCGGCCGGACCGGCGGGGCCCCGCAGCCGAGCGCGCCCGGGAGCGACGCCGCGACCAGCGCGTTCCCGCCGGTGCCGCCCGGCGGCCCGCAGACCCCCGGGCGCGGCACCGCCGCCCCGCTGGGCACGGTCGGTGACGGCCGCTACCGGATGACCCACCGGCTCGGCCGCGGCGGCATGGCCGAGGTGTTCGCCGCCGAGGACATCCGGCTCGGCCGGACCGTCGCGGTCAAGCTGCTGCGCGGCGAGCTCGCCCAGGACGACATCGCCCGGGCGCGGTTCACCCGCGAGGCGCACGCCGTCGCGGCGCTCAACCACCACTCGATCGTCTCGGTCTACGACACGGGCGAGGAGTACTTCGGCGACGAGTCCACCCCGTACATCGTGATGGAGCTGGTCGAGGGCCGGACCGTCCGCGAGCTGCTGGTGGACGAGGCCGCGCCGCCGGTCGACCAGGCGCTGATCATCATCGCCGGGGTGCTGGAGGCGCTCGCCTACAGCCACCGGCACGGCATCGTGCACCGCGACATCAAGCCCGCCAACGTGATCATCACGACCACCGGCGCGGTCAAGGTGATGGACTTCGGCATCGCCCGCGCGCTGACCGGCGGGGCCACCACCATGACCCAGACCGGCATGGTGATGGGCACCCCGCAGTACCTCTCGCCCGAGCAGGCCCTCGGCAAGCCGGTCGACCACCGCTCCGACCTCTACGCGGCGGGCTGCATGCTCTACGAGCTGCTGACGCTGCGCCCGCCGTTCACCGGCGACACCCCGCTCTCGGTGGTCTACCAGCACGTCCAGGACCTGCCGGTGCCGCCGTCGCAGGCCAACAGCCGGGTGCCGGTCGGCCTCGACGGGATCGTGCTGCGCTCGCTCGCGAAGAACCCGGACGACCGCTTCCAGGACGCCGACGAGTTCCGCGCGCACGTCCAGCACGCGCTGCGCGAGATGCACGGCTCGGCCGGGGCCGGCTGGGCCGGCGCCACGGCCGGGCTGCCCGTGGCGGGGCCGGGCGACACCGGCGCCACGCAGGTGATCCGGCCGGACCAGACGGCGGCCACCGCGGCCTTCGGCGCGATCGGCGCGGGCGACGCGACCTCGGTGCTGCCGTACCACGGCGGGCGGCCGCCCGCGGGCCCGCACACCCCGTCCTCGCCCTACCAGGGCCCCGGCGGCCCGTACGACGGTGGCCACGACGACGGGGACGACGACGGGTACGGGCGGCGGCGCGGGCCGTGGGCCTGGGTGGCCGGCATCGCGGCCGTGCTGGTCGCGGCCGGCGTCGGCATCGCGCTCGCGCTCAGCGGCGGGGGCGGTGGTGGCGGTGGCGGCACCGACCTCGGTCCCAGCTCGCCCGCCCCGGCGGTGAGCAGCACCGACGCCACCACGCCGCCCGCGAGCGGCAGCCAGAGCCCGCCGGCCTCCAACACGAACAGCCGGAGGCCTTCGCAGCCGACCGACAGCGGCAACTACGGCGGCGGCAACGGCGGCAACAACATGTCGCCGCAGCCGACGAACAGGCACACGCAGAGCCAGACGCCGACGCCGACCGGGACGCACACCCCGACCGCCTCCTCGTCGGCGTCCAGCACCCCGACGACGGCGCCGTCGACGCCGAGCGGCGGCGGCAGCACGCCGACCGGCAATCCGGTCCCGAGCAAGTCGCAGCCGCCGGTGACGGTACCGGTGTCCCCGCCGGCGACGCCCTGACGGAACAGGTCGGAACGGGTCTCGGTCGGGTGAGTCGCCGCCGATCCGGACCCGGTCCGCAGCCAATGGAAAGGCCCCCGATCACGGCGCCGCCGACGCTCGGCTGATCGGGGGCTGAACCGGCTTCCGGCCGGGGTCAGTTGGCGAAGGCGTCCAGGACCTGTTCGTACTCCTGGCACCACCACGCCAACTGGCCCGCCGAGGCGGGGTAGAGCGGGTCGGCGCGGTGGTCGCCCCGCTGGTAGCGCCACTGCAGCATCCAGAAGTCGTTCAGCCGCTCCCACCAGACCCGGTGGGCGGCGGCGGCCAGGTGTTCGGGGGTGGCGGCGCCGGTGGCCCGGTAGGCCTGCGAGTAGTGCCGGACCCGGACGAGGTCGAGCGTGCCCGTCGTCCGGTCGTTGAAGAGCAGCGTGGCGGCGCGGACGGCCTCCTCGGCGCGCGGCTGCGGGCCGAGCTTGTCCCAGTCCAGGACGGCCACGACGCCGTCCGCCCCGGGCGCGCCGGGGGCGTCGGGCGCCTGCGGGTGGAGCAGGTTCAGGCCGTGGAAGTCGCCGTGGGTCCAGCCGGTGGGCGGGGCGGCCTGCGGGGCGGGGCGGCGGTGGGCGTGGTCGGCGAGCAGTTCCAGCCGTTCGGCGAGCCGCCGTTCGACCAGGGCGTCGAGGTCGTCGTGGGGACGGTGAGCGCGGGCGTGTCCGAGCAGGTCGCGGGCGAGGTCGGCGCTGTCGAGCGGGTCGGCGCTGCGGTAGCCGTCGGGCTGGTCGAGCGGGGCGCAGACGTCGTCGAGCGCGCCGTGCAGGTGGCCGAGCAGCGCGCCGAGCGCGTCGCACTGCGGCAGGGGGAGCTCCGTACCGTGTCGGTGTCGGCCATCGACCCACGGGAACACGGCGAACAGCCGGCCGCCGGAGGAGGCCACCGTCCCGGCGCCGTCCGTGCGGGTCAGCGGGGGTGCGACGGGCAGGCCGAGGGCGTGCAGCGCGGCCATGGCGCGGTGGTGGGCGACGATCTTCGGACGGTTGGCGGTGGCGGCGTCGACGTAGCACTTCAAGAAATGGGGACCGGCCTCGGTCACGACCCGGTAGCCGCGGTTGAGCAGCCCCTCGGCGACCGGTTCGGCGGTCAGTATCCGCCCGATCGGGTAGCGGCACAGGACCTCGGCCAGAGCGGCGCGCGGGACGGGCGGGCTGAGGGTCCCTATCGGCGGGGCGGCGAGGTCGGGGCGGGCCGGGGCGCAGGCAAGGGTCTGGCTGAAAGTCACAGCCAGAGGGTATGGCCCCCTTGCGGGGGCCCTTGACAAGTCGTCAGAACTGTGATTGAGCTCGGGCTCAGTGCTGGTGGTCGGCCTGGTGCCGAGCCACGAAGGCCGCCGCCTGGGTGCGCCGCTCCATGCCCATCTTGGCGAGCAGACTGGAGACGTAGTTCTTCACCGTCTTCTCGGCCAGGTGCAACTCATTGCCGATCTGGCGATTCGTCATCCCCTCGCCGATCAGATCGAGGATCCGGCGCTCCTGCTTGGTGAGCTGGGCGAGCCGTTCGTCCTCCTTCTCGCCGCCGTCGCGCAGCCGGGCGAGCACCCGGCTGGTGGCGACCGGGTCGAGCAGCGACTTGCCGGCCGCGACGTCCCGCACCGCGGTGATCAGGTCGGTGCCGCGGATGGCCTTCAGGACGTAGCCGGAGGCCCCGGCCATGATCGAGTCGAACAGCGCCTCGTCGTCCGAGAAGGAGGTCAGCATCAGGCACTTCAGCTCGGGCAGCCGCGAACGGACCTCCCGGCATACCTCGACCCCGTTGCCGTCCGGCAGCCGCACGTCGAGCACGGCCACGTCCGGGTGGACGGCGGGGATCCGGGTGATCGCCTCGGCGGCGGTGCCCGCCTCCCCGACCACCTCGATGTCGTCCTCGACCGAGAGCAGGTCGTGCACGCCCCGCCGGACCACCTCGTGGTCGTCGAGCAGGAAAACTCTGATTTGTCCGTTATCACTCACACCCAAAACCTCCCATATCACCCTACAAGCGGCCTCTCGCACGTACTGCCCCAGGGGCGTGTTCCGGCCAGACCGGTCCGAAACCGATACCGAGAACCCCCTTACGTACGGGCCGTCGCCCGGATAACGTGCGCTGGTGTCCTGAAGGCGCCCGAATTGAGAGCTGCGTCACGCGGTCCGTCATCCCACCCAATCGACGGCGAGCCGAGCGCGGCACCCTCTGGGTTGTAGGCCCTGAACAAGTAGGACGTCCTAGCGCAGGCGCGCCAAGGGCGGACGCTGGGTAACGTTCTCGTGAGGGACGCCGTCGGAACAGGATCACCACCTGCCCCGCAACAGGTGCGCATACCCACGCGCCCCGCGAGGCGGTGACCGGACCGGTCACCGGCGACCCCGGGCGGCCGGACAGACCGAGGAGTGAACGTGACCGTCAAAAGCACGGCGAGGGCCCGCAAGAAGGCGGCCCCCTCCGTCCCTGACACCCTGCGCGCCACGGGTACGGACGCCCAGCCGGAGCTCATCCAACTGCTCACGCCGGAAGGCGAGCGGGTCGAGCACCCGGACTACCCGCTCACCACCACTCCGGAGGAGCTGCGCGCCCTCTACCGCGACCTGGTGCTGGTGCGCCGGTTCGACGGCGAGGCCACCGCGCTCCAGCGCCAGGGCGAGCTGGGCCTGTGGGCCTCGCTGCTCGGCCAGGAGGCCGCCCAGGTCGGCTCCGGTCGCGCCATGCGCACCGGCGACTACGCCTTCCCCACCTACCGCGAGCACGGCGTGGCCTGGTGCCGCGACGTCGACCCGCTGAACCTGCTCGGCATGTTCCGCGGCGTGAACCACGGCGGCTGGGACCCGAACGAGAAGAACTTCCACCTGTACACCATCGTGATCGGCGCGCAGACCCTGCACGCGACCGGCTACGCGATGGGCATCACCAAGGACGGCGCGGACGACGCGGTCATCGCGTACTTCGGCGACGGCGCCTCCAGCCAGGGCGACGTCAACGAGGCCTTCACCTTCGCCTCGGTCTACAACGCCCCCGTGGTGTTCTTCTGCCAGAACAACCAGTGGGCGATCTCCGAGCCCACCACCACCCAGACCAAGATCCCGCTGTACCGCCGCGCCTCCGGCTTCGGCTTCCCGGGCGTCCGGGTCGACGGCAACGACGTGCTGGCCTGCCTGGCCGTGACCCGCTGGGCGCTCGACCACGCCCGCAGCGGCAACGGCCCGGTGCTGATCGAGGCGTTCACCTACCGGATGGGCGCCCACACCACCTCCGACGACCCCACCCGCTACCGGCTCGCCGAGGAGACCGAGGCCTGGAAGGCCAAGGACCCGATCCTGCGGCTGCGGACCCTCCTGGAGAAGGAGGGCCTCGCGGACGAGGAGTTCTTCGCCGCGATCGACGCCGAGAGCGAGCAGCTGGGGCTTCGGGTGCGCGAGGGCGTGCGCAGCATGCCGGACCCGGACCCGACGCTGATCTTCGACCACGTGTACAGCGAGCCGCACGGGCTGGTCGATGAGGAACGGGCCGAGTACGTCCAGTACGCGGCCTCCTTCGAGGCGGGGGAGAACCTCTGATGGCCGGTCAGCTCAGCATCGCCAAGGCGCTCAACAGCGCCCTGCGCAAGTCGCTGGAGGACGACCCGAAGACCCTCCTGATGGGCGAGGACATCGGCAAGCTCGGCGGCGTCTTCCGGATCACCGACGGTCTGCAGAAGGACTTCGGCGAGGGCCGGGTCATCGACAGCCCGCTCGCCGAGTCGGGCATCGTCGGCACCGCGATCGGCCTCGCGCTGCGCGGCTACCGCCCGGTCGTGGAGATCCAGTTCGACGGCTTCGTCTACCCGGCCTTCGACCAGATCGTCTCCCAGCTGGCCAAGATGCACGCCCGCGCGCTCGGGCACGTCAAGATGCCGGTCACCATCCGGATCCCCTACGCGGGTGGCATCGGCGCGGTCGAGCACCACAGCGAGTCGCACGAGGCGTACTTCGCGCACACCGCCGGCCTGCGCGTGGTCACCCCGTCCAGCGCGCACGACGCGCACTGGATGCTGCGGCAGGCCATCGCCTCCGACGACCCGGTGATCTTCCTGGAGCCCAAGCGCCGCTACTGGGACAAGGGCGAGGTCGGCGACGCCGCCGACCTGGGCCTGTACGACGCCCGGATCGTCCGGTCCGGCACCGACGCGACGCTGATCGCGTACGGCCCGATGGTCAAGGTCTGCCTGGAGGCCGCCGCGGCCGCCGAGGAGGACGGCCGCCGCCTGGAGGTCGTCGACGTGCGCTCGCTCTCCCCGGTGGACTTCGCCACCCTGGAGGAGTCGGTCAAGCGCACCGGCCGGGCCGTCGTGGTGCACGAGGCGCCGGTGTTCATGGGCATGGGCGCCGAGCTGGCCGCCCGCCTCACCGAGCGGTGCTTCTACCACCTGGAGGCGCCGGTCCTGCGGGTCGGCGGCTACTACGCGCCGTACCCGCCGTCCCGGGTCGAGGAGGCATTCCTGCCCGACCTGGACCGCGTGCTCGACGCCGTCGACCGCGCGCTCGCGTTCTGATACCGGGGAGCGAAGATGACCACCGAAGTTCGCTCGCTCCGCGAGTTCAAGATGCCCGATGTGGGCGAGGGCCTCACCGAGGCCGAGATCCTCAGCTGGTACGTCAAGCCGGGTGACACGGTGACGGACGGCCAGGTCGTGTGCGAGGTGGAGACCGCCAAGGCCGCGGTGGAGCTGCCGATCCCGTTCAACGGGGTCGTCGAGCAGCTCTTCTTCCCCGAGGGCGCGACGGTCGACGTCGGCACCGTGATCATCTCGGTCGCGGTCGCCGGGGAGGGCGGGGCCCCGGCTCCGGCCGCCCCCGCCGCGCAGGCCGCTCCCGCCGCTCCGGCGGCCGAGGTGCCCGCCGCGCCGGCCGAGCCCGAGCGGCGCGAGGTGCTGGTCGGCTACGGTCCGCGGACCGGTACCGCCCAGCGCCGGGCCCGTCGGACCACCACGACCACGGTCGTGGCCGCACCGGCCGCCCCCGCGGCGCCGGTCGCCCCGGCTCCGGCCGTGGCCCCGGCCGTGGCTCCCGTCGTGGCCGAACAGCCCGCCGGCGACCGGCCGTTGGCCAAGCCGCCGGTGCGCAAGCTGGCCAAGGACCTCGGCATCGACCTGCGCGCGGTCACCCCGACCGGCCGGGACGGCGTCGTCACCCGCGAGGACGTGCACGCGCACGCGTCGGCGCTGGCCGCCGCGGCCTCGGCTCCGGCCGCGGTCGCCGTCGCCGAGCCCGTCGCGGCCGAGCCGGTCGAGGCTCCGGCCGTCGTTTCCCGGTCCGCCGCGGGCGACGTCCGGGTGCCGATCAAGGGCGTCCGCAAGGCCACCGCGCAGGCCATGGTGGCCTCGGCGTTCACCGCGCCGCACGTCACCGAGTTCGTCCAGGTCGACGTGACCCGCACGATGAAGTTCGTCCGTCGCCTCAAGGAGAGCGGCGAGCTGGGCCGGGACGTCCGGGTCAGCCCCCTGCTGATCGTCGCCAAGGCGCTGCTCACCGCGATCAAGCGGCACCCCGAGATCAACGCGCAGTGGGACGAGGCGGCGCAGGAGATCGTCATCAAGGGCCAGGTGAACCTCGGCATCGCCGCGGCCACCCCGCGCGGACTGATCGTGCCCAACATCAAGGACGCCGGCGCCAAGACCCTGTCCGGGCTGGCCACTTCGCTCGGCGAGCTGGTCGATACCGCCCGCCAGGGCAAGACCTCGCCGGCCGACATGCAGGGCGGCACGGTCACCATCACCAACGTCGGCGTCTTCGGCGTCGACACCGGCACCCCGATCCTCAACCGGGGTGAGGCCGCGATCCTCGCCTTCGGCGCGGTCCGGGAGCTGCCGTGGGTGCACAAGGGCAAGGTGGTCCCGCGCCAGGTGACCACGCTGGCCCTCTCCTTCGACCACCGCCTGGTGGACGGGGAACTGGGTTCCAGGGTGCTGGCCGACGTGGCCGCCCTCCTGGAGCAGCCGAAGCGCCTGATCACCTGGGGCTGACCGGCCGGTAGGACCACAGAAGGGGCCTTCCTCCACACCGCCGTGTGGGGGAAGGCCCCTTCGTCGTGTCGGTCCGTCGGTCACCGCTGGGTGCGGAGGCGGCGGACGGCGATCAGGACGCCGGCGCCGAGTGCGAGGAGGGCGGCGGCGGAGCCGGCGAGGAAGCCGTTGGCGGAGGAGGAGCCGGTGTGCGCGAGCTCGGTGGCGCCGTCCGGGGCGGTGGTGGCCGGGGCGGTGGTCGGCGCCGCGACGGGGGACTTGGGCGCCTCGGCGGCGGGCGCGGCCGGAGCGGCCGGGGCGGCGGCCTTGGTCTCGTCGGCGGCGGGCTTGGCCGGCTTGGCCGGCTTGGCGGTCTTGGCGGGCGCGGGCTTGGCGCTCTGGGTCGGCTTCGCGGCTGCGGGGCCGCTGTCCTGGGCGTGGGCCAGCTTGACGGGCTTGAGGTCCGTCCCGCCCGCGAGCTTGTTGCCGGCACGGTTCGCCGAGGTCAGCAGGTCGATCTCGGCCACGTTCCCGGAAACGCTCGGCGACAGCGAGAACCGGAACTTGAACGTCGCCGACTGGCCGTTGTCGAGCCGTGCGCGCTGGGTCTCGGCGGCCTCGACCTCGCGGTAGCAGTTCGGGATCAGCCGGAGGTCCTTCCAGGTGCCGGTGTAGTCCAGGAACTGCATCCGGACGTCCCTGACGGCGACCTCGTCGCCCGACCCAGGGGTGTAGACGGTGAGGAAGGGCTCCATGCCGTGGGCGTCCACGCCCGTCCGGTTGGTGACCTTGAGAGTGACCTCGTTCCAGCTGCCGTCCGCGACCGCCGAGGACGGGGTCGCGACGAAGGCGGCGTCCGGGCTGGCGTCGGCCGTGCCGGGAGCGACCTGGTGGGGACCGGTGATGCGGTCGTCGCCGCAGGCCCAGGCGGTGTCGGTGGCGAGTGCCTGGATGCCGCCGGCGAGGACGACGGTGGTGGCCAGGGCGGCGATGCGGCGGCGGGTGGAGAGCGAGCGGGTGTTCTTCGCAAAACGGGTGATAACGGACGTGCGCATGACGTGACTCCCCAGGGTCATGGGTCTGACGGTGTGGTGGGTGAAGACGACCGGCTCCGCTCCTCCTGAGCGGAAGCGCCCCCCGGCTCTGCCGGTCTCGCTCTCCGTGCCTTCATCCGTATAGACGCGCATCCCCGCCGGTGGTTGCAGGTGAGTTCAGAAGTTTTTTTTCGGAGGCCTTCCGGAGCCGTGTTTCGGGATACTGCCGGAATGACGGATGAGCTGACAGTCCGTCCGGGGACGGTGCCGGGCGCGGACGGGGAACGGCGGTCGCTGCGGCGGGACGCGTCGGGGACGGCGTTGCTGGCGGGGCTGGTGTGCATCGCGGTGTCGTTCTCGGGGCCGCTGGTGGTGGTCCTCGCGGCGGCCTCGGCGGGGCGGCTGGACGCGGCGCACACGGCGTCCTGGATCTGGGCGGTGGGCGTCGGCAGCGGGGTGAGCGGGTTCCTGCTGAGCTGGTGGACCCGGACGCCGGTGATCACGGCCTGGTCGACGCCGGGGGCGGCGCTGCTGGTGACGAGCCTCGGGGCGTACCCGTACCGGGAGGCGGTCGGGGCGTACGTCGTGTGTGCGGTCGTGGTGACGCTCTTCGGGGTGTCGGGCTGGTTCGGGCGGCTGATCGCGGCGGTGCCGGTGGGGATCGTCAACGCGATGCTCGCGGGCATCCTGTTCTCGTTCGGCGCCGGGATCTTCGGGGCGGTGCACGGCGCACCCGTGCTGGTGGTGGGGAGCTTCGCGGCGTTCCTGCTGGCCAAGCGGTTCGCGCCGCGCTACGCCGTGCCGGTGGCGCTGCTGGTGGGCGGGGTGCTGGGGGCGGTCACGGTCGGCCTGCCGCTGCGGGTGGGGTCGGGCGGGCCGACCGTGCCGGTGCTGACGGTGCCGGCGTTCTCCTGGTCGGCCGTGGTGGGGCTGGCGCTGCCGCTCACGATCGTCGTCCTGGCCTCGCAGAACGCGCCGGGCCTCGGGGTGATGCGGGCCTTCGGGTACCGGGCGGACGACCGGCTGCTGATCGGGTCGACCGGCGCGATGTCGCTGCTGATGGCACCGTTCGGCTCGCCCGGGGTCAACCTCGCGGCGATCACGGCGGCGATCTGCTCGGGTCCGGAGGCCCACCCGGACCCGCGGCGGCGCTACGTCGCGGGGATGTCCTCGGGAGCGCTGTACGTGGTGGTGGGGAGCTTCGGCGGGGTGCTGGTGAGCCTGTTCACCGGGCTGCCGAAGGAGTTGATAGCGGTGGTCGCCGGGGTCGCGCTGCTGGCGTCGCTGCAGGGCAGCCTGGCGGCGGCGGTCGCGGAGGAGCGGGGGCGGGACGCGGCGGTGGTGACGTTCCTGGCGAGCGCGTCGGGGATGAGCCTGTTCGGGATCGGCTCGGCGTTCTGGGGGCTGCTGTTCGGGCTGGGGACGCACCTGGTGCTCGGCCTGGCGCGGAAGCCTTGACGAGATTCATTGGTATGACTGGTCCGATGTGGATCGTTCGGCCAGGTCGGTGACATTTTCGTCCGCCGGTGGGGGCGACACGCCGGGTCGGGTACGTCTCCGCTCCACCACCCGGGCGACACCGGGTGACCGGAGCCCGAGGACGCACCCGTATGCCGCCTGGCAACCCTGGCCGTCTCGTTCGGAGTCTGGCCGCGCTCGTGTTGGTGTCCACCGCCGTACTCCCGGCCGCCCTGGAACTGGTCGGCCCCTCGCCGTTCGGCGTGATCGGGGCGGGCGCGCCCGTCGACCGGGCGGTGCCGCCGCACACGGCGCAGCGCGCCGACCTGCGCGGCGCCGCGCCCGCCCCGACCGTCGACATACGCCGCACCGGTGACCCGGCCAACCGGATCACCCTGGTGCTGCTCGGCGACGGCTACACGGCGGCCGAGCAGGACCTCTTCCAGCAGCAGGCGGACCGGGCCTGGCACTCGCTGATGGACATCGAGCCGTTCCGCAGCTACCAGGCGTTCTTCAACATACGGCGGGTCGAGGTGGTCTCGCCGGTCTCCGGGATAGCGGAGACGGAGAGCCGCGGCCGCAACCCCTCGACCCCGCTCGGCATGCACTTCTGGTGCGAGGGCACCGCCCGGCTGCTCTGCGCGGACGAGGTGGCCACCGCCCGGCTGGCGGGGGACAGTGCCGGGCCGCAGTACCTGATAGCGCTGGCCAACTCGACCGAGTACGGCGGCGCCGGGGGCACCGGGGTGACCACCCTGGCGGGCGGCAGCCCGGACGCGGGGCGGATCATCCAGCACGAGATCGGCCACACCGTGGGGGACCTCGGGGACGAGTACGACTCCGCTCCGGACGACGCCGACTACCCGAACCTCTCCACCCTCAACGCCGACGACATGCGCAAGAAGCAGACCAAGTGGTGGCGCTGGCTGGGCGCCGAGTCCCCGGACGGCGCCGGGACGGTGGGGGCGTACCGCGGCGCCAACGGCCTCTACCGGCCGACGCAGGACTCGGTGATGCGCACCCTGGGGAACGCCTACAACCTGCCGTCGCGCGAGGCGATCATCGAGGAGCTGTACCGCCGGGTCCGCCCGACCGACCCCCCGGTGCCGCCGCCCGGCGAGGTCGCCGGCCGTCCGCAGCTGGACGCCCGGCCGCTGCCGCTGTCCGGGCCGCGCCAGCTGCGGGTGGACTGGACGGTGGACGGCGTCCCGGCGGATCCGCAGACGGTGAACGGCGGGCGGCTGGACACGGCGCAGCTGAACATCCCGGCCGGCCGCGCCGCCACCGTGACGGCGACCGTCCGGGACACCACGGACTGGGTGCGGGACGAGGGCTTCCGGGACAAGTACATGACCCGCTCGGTGTCCTGGACGGTCACCGGCTGAGCGCAGGTCCCGGGGAGATCGGCCGTACCCCACTCTGGGCGTCCAATCATGGGATGACTACCCTGGACGCACTATGACCGTGGAGCCAGACCGTTCAGTCCGTCCCCTGTCCGCCCCCGCTCCCCGTTCCTCCGTCGAGTCCCCGGCCTCCGCCGAGTCCCCGGCCTCCGTCGCGTCCCCGCCCGGCGGGCGCGCCGCGTGGCTGGCGTGGTCCGTCGGCGTCAGCGTCTACGTCCTCGCGGTGATCCACCGCACCAGCCTCGGCGTGGCCGGGCTGGACGCCGCCGAGCGCTTCGGGATCGGCGCCTCGGCGCTCTCCACCTTCTCGATCCTCCAGGTGCTGGTCTACGCGGCCATGCAGGTACCCGTCGGGCTGCTGGTGGACCGGTTCGGGCCGCGGCGGGTGCTGCTGCTCGGCGTCCTGCTGCTGAGCACCGGGCAGCTGGCCTTCGCGTTCAGCTCCTCGTTCGCCCCCGCGCTGGCCTCCCGCGCGGTGCTGGGCTGCGGGGACGCGATGACCTTCATCAGCGTGCTGCGGATCGCCGCGCGCTGGTTCCCGGCGGCGAAGAACCCGTTCGTCGCGCAGCTGACCGGCCTCGTCGGAATGGGCGGCAACCTGGTCACGACGGTGGTGCTCGCGCAGGTGCTGCACAGCGAGGGCTGGACGCCGACCTTCGCGGCGATCGCACTGCTGGGCGTGGCGGTGTTCTCGCTGGTCGCGCTCTTCCTGAAGGACGCGCCCGCCATGGTCGAGCCGGTGGAGCAGCACCGGCCGCGGACCGACATCAGGCAGCAGGTCCGGGCCTGCTGGCGGGAGCCGGGCACCCGGCTCGGGCTCTGGGTGCACTTCACGACGCAGTTCCCGGGCAATGCCTTCGGCCTGCTGTGGGGCCTGCCCTACCTGGTCGAGGCACAGGGCATGACCCGCGCCGAGGCCGGCGGGCTGCTGACCCTGCTGGTGCTCTCCAACATGACCTGCGGCTTCGTGTTCGGCCGGGTGCTGTCCTTCTCGCCGCGCGCCCGGATGCCGATCGTGTTCTCGGTGATCGGTGCCACCGCGCTGGGCTGGGCGCTGGTGCTGGCCTGGCCCGGCGGGCACCCGCCGGTGTGGCTGCTCGTCGGGATCATCCTGGTGATGGGCAGCAACGGCCCGGCCTCGCTGGTCGGCCTCGACTACGCCCGCGCCCGCAACCCGGTGGAGCGGCTCGGGACGGCCTCCGGCATCGTCAACATGGGCGGCTTCATCGGCACGATGATCACCCTGTTCGGCATCGGCGTCCTGCTCGACGCCCTGGCCCCGGCCGGCGCGGAGACGTACTCGGCGGACGCCTTCCGGTGGGCGTTCTGCTGGCAGTACGTGCCGCTGGCGGTGGGGACCCTGATGATCGTGCGGCTGCGGCGGAAGGTCATCGCGTAGGGTTTCCGACCTGCGGATACGAGGGAGACCCCTGGTCGGAACAAGGGTCTCCCGCTGTCACAGCCCGAGTCCCCGCAGGACCTGGACGACCTCCGGCGGACGCCCGACGAGTTGGACCTGGTCGATCACGCAGAGCAGGGCGCCGGCTGGTGGCATGACGGGCGCTTGAGGTGAAGGCGCCGTCGGTTCCGGCGGGCGTTCGGTTGTTCCACGCCGCAGGCGGACCAGGTCCACGAGCTTCAGCTTCGGGCAGCCCGGGAGCACCCGGCTGCCCCGGATCCCGACCCGCTCCACGGACGGGCAGGCGTAGTACGCGCCGAAGGGCGGCCCGCTGTCCTCCTCCCGCGTCGGCACGTGGAAGACCATCTCCCCGTGCCGGCAGTGCACCGTCCCGTCCGAGTGGACGGTCACCCCCGGCCAGTCCTCATGGCCGAGCTCGGCGACGATCTGCACCTGCTGGCCGATCGCCTCGGTGAGGGTCTGCGCCATCCGCCGCTGCTGGGTGGGGATGTCGGTGTCCCCGCGGCGGATGGAGGGGAGGAGGTCGCCGGTGACCCAATCCCTGAATGGCTTGGACGACTTCTTGTTGGACCTCATCAGCAGGGAGTAGAGGCCCGCCTCGCTCACCACGCGCAGGAAAGGATTCGCGTGGCTATACAGTTTCTGACCTGCGGAAACGTCGTAACTGTAAGTTTTAGTGATAGTTACCGCTCGCATGTCGACGGTGCGGTGCTGGTGGGAATCCAGCGCCCTGACGGCCTGGGCCGGATTGCGTCGGTCCAGGACCCGGCACACGTCTGTCGCGACGAACCACGGCTCACCGTCGATCATCACCACCCTGATCGGCTGGCCCGTGACCGGGAAGCTCGACCGGACCAGCACCATCTCCGTCTGTTCGTCGTCCATCGGGACGCCCTCCTTCTTCCGAGTGATGGCAGAGCTGCTCGGAACAACGAGGTCGAACGAGTGGGGTGCTGGCCCCGGATTGACGCACGGATGCACGAGGCGTACCGCCCCGGCGCACGGTTGTGCGTGTACGCCGGGTGGTGCGCCTGGTCTTTCAGATGGTGACCGAGAACGTGGCCAGCACCCGCTCGGCCAGCTCCTTGTCACCCTCGACGCCCACCGGGCCGGGGCGGCCGCGGCCGCAGGCGAGGCGGACGTAGGTCTCCCAGTCCATGGTCAGCTGGACGTCGGGGGCCAGGCTGACCGACTCGTCCACGGTGCCGCGGCCGGCCGCGTCGACCCGCACGGTGCGCAGGAACTCGACCGGGCCGGTGACGTCCAGCACGAGGGTCGTCCCGGCCGGGGCGCCCGCGTTGTGGGCGACGGCCTTGGGCAGCTTCTCCAGCAGGACGTCCCGGGCGACCAGGGCGGCCGGGGAGGCCAGGTTGCCGGGCGCGGCCAGGGCTCGCCGCAGGTCCTGCTCGTGCACCCAGACGTCGAAGGCCCGCAGGCGCAGCAGCTCGTGGTACGGCACGTCCTGGGCGAACGGGCCGGCCGGCCAGCGCACCGGCTCCTCGGGCGTCTGCCGGGCGTTGCGCAGGGCACGCGAGCGGCGGATGATCGTGTACTCCAGCTCGCTGGTCATCTCCAGCGCGGTGTGGCAGCGGCGCTTGTCCACCGGCAGCTCGACGTAGCGGGCGAACTCGCTGGTGACGTGGCGCAGGTCGCGCGGCAGCGCGTGGATCGGGCGGGGGTCGCCGAGCAGTTCGGACTCGACGGCGATGATGTGCGAGACGACGTCCCGCACGGACCAGCCGGGGCACTCGGTGGCGCGGTTCCAGGCACCCTCCGGCAGGGGGGTCACCAGTTCGGATATGGACTCGATGCTCTGCGTCCACGCCTCGGTGTACGCCTGCACGGTCTGGTTGTCCGTCACGGGAATCTCCGGCCCTCCGTCAGCTGCCTTGCCGCGCGCACCCTGCCCGGCCGGCCGGCCGGGTTGGTCCGGCCTCCGGGCGCACACGCTAACCGCACGTTACGCTGCCGGGTGACAGCCGGGCAGCGCTTTCGGGTGACGATCGTAGGACTCTTGCCGTGGACGGTGGTACTGTGCGCGCTTCATTGATCCAACTCGCGGTCTCCGACGCCGAGCCGCCGGCCGAGCGACGGGCCAGGGCGGCCTCCCTGGTACGGGCCCAGCACGGCTGTGACCTGGTGGTCCTGCCCGAACTGTGGCCGCTCGGGGGCTTCGCCTACGACCTCTGGTCGGAGGGCGCGGAGACGCTCGACGGGCCCACCTCGGACGCCATGGCGGCGGCCGCCCGGGCCGCCGGGGTCTGGCTGCACGCCGGTTCGATCGTCGAACGCGACCCGGACGGGCCGATCTACAACACCTCGCTGCTGTTCGCCCCCGACGGCGAGCTCGTGCACACCTACCGCAAGATCCACCGCTTCGGCTTCGACAGCGGCGAGGCGGTGGTGATGGGCGCCGGGCAGGAGATCGTCACGGCCGCGACCGACTTCGGCACGCTCGGCCTGGCCACCTGCTACGACCTGCGCTTCCCCGAGCTGTTCCGGGCCCTGCTCGACGCGGGCGCGCAGCTGCTGGTCGTCCCGGCGGCGTGGCCGGAGCGCCGGCGCGAGCACTGGACGCTGCTGGCCCGGGCGCGCGCGGTGGAGGAGCAGGCGTACGTCCTCGCCTGCAACACCGCCGGGACGCACGGCGGGGTCGAGCAGGCCGGGCACAGCATCGTGGTGGACCCGTGGGGCCGGGTGCTGGCCGAGGCCGGGGCGGGGGAGCAGGTACTGACCGTCGAGTTCGACCCGGCCGAGGTGGCCAAGGCACGGGCGGAGTTCCCGGTGCTGCGCGACCGCCTGCTGGGGATCCCGGCGCCGGTCCAGCGCTGACGCCGGAAGGGACGGAACGGGCGGGATCCGGCCGTTCCCGGGGTTGGTTTGTACCTGCTCCGGACGGGTTTGAGAAGATGAGCACTCGTCGTGTTCCCAGCCGTTCTTCGGCCGGTCCGCCGAGGGGCGGCCGGTCGGCCCGCCCGAGGAGGTCGCGCGCATGGCCGGCAACGGCGCAGGCGACACCCGTCCCGTCATCCGTCGCAACAGCCTCCGCGAGCAGATCGCGGGCGCGCTGCGCGAGGAGATGATGGCCGGCCGCCTCGAGGCGGGCCGCAACTTCACCGTCAAGGAGATCGCCGAGCTGTACGGCGTCTCCGCGACCCCGGCCCGCGAGGCGCTGGTCGACCTCGGCGCCCAGGGCCTGCTGCGGGCCGAGCACCACCGCGGGTTCACCGTGCCCGAGCTGGGCTGGGACGACTTCGTGGAGATCTTCGAGTCCCGGGTGCTGCTCGCCGACAGCTACTACCGCCAGTACCGCTCCCGCCGCGCCCTGCCCGACCTCACCCGGCTGCCCTCGCTGCGCCGCCGGGCCGACGCGGCCGTGCGGGCGGCCAGGGCCGGGAACCTGGACGTCATGGTGGGCTGCGACCGCCGGTTCTGGCAGGAGGTCGCAGGGCTGCTCGGCAACCGCCGGATCGGCGCCTACCTGGACTGGCTGCGCGTGCAGTCCTGGATGTTCGCGGCGTCCTACCTGCGGGAGCTGTCCGCGCTGGGCGGGGTGTGCTGGGACCGCCACGTCGACCTGGTGAACGCGATCGAGGCCCAGGACCTCGCCGGGGCGCACCGGATCATCTGCGAGTACAACCTGTTCACCGTCCGGCTGCTGGCCGAGCTGGCCGGACAGCCGCTGGAGTCGGTGGCCGTGCTGGGTCTGCTCACCGAGTCCGTGGACGAGGAGCCCGCCCCGGCCCCCGGGCCCGCTGGGCCGCCGCCCGAGGAGCCGGGCCCCGCGGTGCCGGGGCCGGGACGCCCGCGGCGCGGCGAGGACATCGGCCGCGAGCTGGGCCGGGAGCTCGGCCTGGGGCTCGGCCTGGTCCCGCAGCCGCGCTCGATCCCGCACGGCCGGTTCGGCCGGCGGCTGCCCGAGCCCCCCGAGCACCCGCAGGGACGGCCCGATCCGCATCGCGCGCCGGGCCGGTAGGGTGGGCGGTCGTCGTACCGGACGCCCCCGTCAGGATCCGTTCCGGTGCGGACACCGCCGCCCGCAGTCGTCCCCGTCCGCGCGGACGACTCCCCGCCCGGAGAGGAAGAGCCGGCCATGGCCTGCGACCTCTGGCTCGTCCCGCTCGTGGACGTGCTGAGCCACAGCCCCGACAACCCCTTCCGGGACGACCTCGCGCTGTACAACGCCGTGCTGACCTCGCGAGGGCTGCCCGAGGTGCCGGTCTACCAGTACGTCCCGGGGATCAGCGGGGCGGTCGAGCCGATAGCCGCCTTCGACTACGACTCCCTGCACTTCCTGCGCCGCGCCTACCTGTTGGGCCTCACCGGCCTCGACATCACGCCGGTCGACTCGCTCGGGGGCGACTACGAGCAGCTCCTGGAGATGTTCGAGAACAGCGCCGAACAGTCCCACCTGGTCTGGCACTTCGACCACGCGGGCGCGTACGTGCCGATCGAGTTCGCGGTGCCGCTGGTGGACGACGCGCTGCTCGCGGTCGGTGGCCCGCTCGGCTCCAGCCACGGGCTGCTGCGCGAACTCCAGGCCGTGGCGCCGGCCCTGGGCCTCGACCCGTACAACCCGCCGGCCCCGACCAAGCCGCTCGGGCCGACCGGCCTGGAGCAGCCGTTCGGGCCGCCGCTGGACGACCTGCACCCCTTCGCCCGCGAGCGGCACGCGTGGGCGGGCCTGTACGCGGCGGCGACCCGGAGCGTCTCCCAGGGCTCGATGATCGTCTTCGCCTGAGCCGGGCGGCCGCCGTCGGTCCTCCGCCCCCGCGCGGCCCGCCCGGGGCCGCCCCCGCACACCACCCCGCCTACCGCAGCGGGCCCTCCGGCGGCCGCTGGCGCGGCATGGTGGGCCGGGTGCCCGGCGGGGGCAGCACCCGCACCTGGGCGCCCACGCCGGTCTCGGTGCGCCCGCCCCACGTCCCGGGGGCCTGGGTGGGCAGCTGCGTCATCGACGCGCGGAACTCCAGCATCCACTCCGAGGTCTCGGTGCGGACCATGTCCGACACGTCCTCGCAGAACCGGCGCAGCACGCCCAGGCAGCGCTCGGCGGCCTCGCCCGCGGTGCCCTCGGTCGGGCCGAGCACCTCCCGCACGCACTCCGACGCCCAGTCGAACTGGAAGGCCTCCAAGCGGCGTTGCAGCGCCTGCGCGGTGCTCACGTCCCGCATCCAGCCGGAGGTGAGGCCGAACGCCCGGTCGGTGCCGTGGCAGGCCGCCGCGAGGGCCAGGCCGACGTAGCCCCAGCTGGTGCCGTGCGCGACGGTGCCGGTCAGGTCCACCAGCGGGGCGGACACCCCGCCGATCGCGAAGCCGACCGTGCCGAACCGCAGCAGGCGGGCCAAGCGGCGCTTCCAGACCCGGTCCCTGCGGTACCACTCGATCGCCTCGACCGCCCGTTCCTCGGACCAGCGGTAGAGCTCCTCCAGCCGCTCGGCCGGCTCACCCCAGTCCCCGAGCGGGAACTGGCGGGCACTCAGATCGGTCCGGCGGCGGGTGGACGCCCGGCGGGCGACCGCCGCGACGGGCTGGTCCTCCTCGCCGATCTCCTTGCCCCAGGCACTCTCCTCGGGCTGCATATCCGGCTGGCTCACCTGTGGGGCTCCCTGTGGCGGGGCGGGCGGCTTGGTCTGGCGACGCGTCCGGCTGACGGATCGTCTGCCAGAGGTTGTCCAACAGCACTTCTTACCGCCAAATGGCTGACCGCGGGGCGCTTCCCCCTTGATCGTTATCGGATTCGGCCACCGGAACACGAGGTCGGAGGGATGCGGGGGTCGGCGAGATTTCACCCGTCCGAGCGAGGCCCCGGTGACCCGCCGTCCTGACCCGGCCACCCGTCGACGACCGACGGGGCCACGACTTGGAGGATCCTCCGACATCGGAAGCGTACGGAGCTCTCCGCTTGGAGGTTCCGACGGGACCGGAGAGCGGCCGGAACAGGCCACCGACTACCCTTGCCAACCGTGAAGGTCCTCGTCATCGGCGGCGGCGCCCGCGAACACGCCCTGTGCCGCTCTCTGTCCCAAGATCCCGCCGTCACCGAGCTGCACTGCGCCCCGGGTAACGCCGGCATCGCGCAGGTGGCGACGGTCCACCCGGTCGACCAGCTGGACGGCGCCCAGGTCGCCGACCTGGCCGGGCGGCTCGGTGCCGACCTCGTCGTCGTCGGCCCGGAGGCCCCGCTGGTCGCGGGCGTCGCCGACGCCGTGCGCGCGGCCGGGATCCCCGTCTTCGGCCCGTCCGGCGCGGCCGCCCAGCTGGAGGGCTCGAAGGCCTTCGCCAAGGACGTGATGGCCGGCGCCGGCGTCCCGACCGCCCGCTCCTACGTGTGCACCACCGCCGAGGAGGCCGCCGAGGCCCTCGACGCGTTCGGCGCGCCGTACGTCGTCAAGGACGACGGCCTGGCGGCGGGCAAGGGCGTCGTCGTCACCTCGGACCGCGCGGCCGCGCTGGCCCACGCCGCCGCCTGCGAGCGCGTGGTCATCGAGGAGTACCTGGACGGCCCCGAGGTCTCGCTGTTCGCGATCACCGACGGCACCACCGTCCTCCCGTTGCAGCCCGCCCAGGACTTCAAGCGCGCGCTGGACGGCGACGAGGGCCCCAACACCGGCGGCATGGGCGCCTACTCGCCGCTGCCGTGGGCGCCCGACGGGCTGGTCCAGGAGGTCCTGGACACCGTCCTGCAGCCGACCGTGGACGAGCTGCGCCGCCGCGGCACCGAGTTCTCCGGCCTGCTCTACGCCGGCCTCGCGCTCACCTCGCGCGGCACCCGGGTGATCGAGTTCAACGCCCGCTTCGGCGACCCGGAGACCCAGGTCGTGCTGGCCCGGCTGCGCACCCCGCTGGCCGGCGTCCTGCTGGCCTCCGCCACCGGCACGCTCGACCAGCTGGAGCCGCTGCGCTGGAGCGAGGACGCGGCCGTGACCGTCGTCGTCGCCTCCGAGGGCTACCCGGCCGCGCCGCGCACCGGCGACCCGATCGAGGGCCTCGCCGAGGCCGAGGCGGACGGCACCGCGTTCGTCCTGCACGCCGGCACCGTGGCGGACGGGGAGGGCCGGGTGCTGAGCGCCGGCGGCCGGGTCCTGTCCGTCACCGCGACCGGCGCCGACCTCGCCGAGGCGCGCGGCCGGGCGTACGCCGCCGTCGACCGCATCTCGCTCAAGGGCGGCCAGCACCGCACCGACATCGCGCTCAAGGCGGCCACCGCCTAGCCGTCCGGGCCGTCCGCACCCCGCAGGGCGCCGCGTCGTGGGAAACACCCCCATGGACGCAGCGCCCTGCGGCGTTCCCGGGCGGGGGCGGCCGTGGTGGCGGCGCACCGTTCGGCGGCCGGATTCCAGCCCATCGAGTGACAGCACCCGCATCCGGCTGACGTAACCGGCCGCCCGGCCTTATGGTGCGCTGGATCGCACCGCGCCGTGGCCGCGCGCTGGGGTCGCCGCCGGGTAGCGGCGGTCCCGCGGGGGGATGCTGGACGGCGTCCGGCCGGGCGGTCGCCCGGGTGCTTCGCACCGGACCGGTCGCGGGGCGTCCGGTACGCCGTCCGGATATTCGGACGGCGTCACCGGGACGAGTGGAAACCGGGGCGTTCCGGAACACCCACGCGGACCGGGGCGTCGAACATGGCAGAAGCGCCACACAGCATGCACTACCGGGATCGGACACCACCGCTTCCCGGTCGGAACTGATCGTTTCGAGTCGGCTCAGGGGCCCGTCAGCGGGCGCCCGAGGGCTCCGAAGGGGGTGCCGCACCGTATGGCCGCTGCCGACACCGCGCGCGCACACGCCCAGGCGGTCCTGCGGATCCGCGGGCTCGCCCTGGCCACCGCCGCCGTGCCCGCCGCCGTCGCGGTGGTCCTGCTGGCCGGCCGGTTCACCGGCCGCATCGGGGCGCCCGGCGCCTCCGACGCGGCCGGCTGGGACGCCGCCCGCTGGGCGGTCGGCGCGGTCGCCGTGCTCGCCCTCCTGGTGGCCGGCCTGGCGGCCCGCGCCTACCGCCGGGCCGTTCCGCCGCGCACCCCGGCCGTGCCGCTGGAGCGCGCGCAGGCGCCCGAGCTGTACCGGCTGATCGCCGAACTCGCCGACCGGCTGGACGTCCCCGCGCCCTCCGCCATCGCGCTCACCCCGGACTGCGACAGCTGGCTGGAGGACGTCCCGCCCGCGCGCCCGCACCGCCCCCGGTCCGAGCCGCCCGCGCCCGTCCTGGTGATCGGCTCGCCGTTCCTGTGGTGGATGCGGGCCGACGAACTGCGCGCCCTGCTCGCGCCCGTGGTGGCCGGCACCGCCGCCTCCGCGGACCCGGACATCGCCGCCGCCCGCCGCTTCCTGCGCAGCCTCGACGCCAGCCTGGACACCGGCCCGTCCCCGGCCGGGCTCGGCGGCGCCGTGCTGGCCGGCCCGCCCCGGGCGCCGCGCCGCGGCCCGGCCCTGCTGACCGACCGGATCACCCGCCGCCTCCTCGGCGCCTGCCGCGGCCACGCGGCCGAGCTGGAGCGGTCCGTCGCGAGCTGGGCCTCCGAGCAGGCCAGGACGGTCGACTACGGCCTGCGGATCGCCGCCCAGGAGCAGGTCGGCCTCGCCTACGCCGGCTGGGACCGCCTGCTCACCCGGGTCGCGCTGCCCGCCTGGCGGCTCGGCCGCCACCCGGCCCACCTCAACGCCGGCGTGGTCGCCGCCCTCACCGAGCTGTCCCGGCGCGACCGGCTGGCCGACGGCTACGGCACCCGGCTCGGCGACCGCCCCGCCTGCGACCTGCTGGAGGAGCCCGGCACGGTCGACCGGGCGGTCTCCCGGCTCGCCGCCGAGCTGTTCTTCGGCCACCCGGCCGCCGGCGCCTGGCACGAGCTGGAGTGGGCCGGCTACCCGGCCGACGTCGTCGACGCCGGCTGGCGGGCCCGCGCCGCCGCCCTGCAGAGCGCCCTGGACCGCCTCGCGCCCCAGGCCCGCCCCGGCGCCCCGACGCTCACCCGGCTGCTGGTCCGCCTCGCCGAGGGCGACGGCGAACAGCTGGCCGCCGCCCTCGCCGCCGAGCTGGCCCGCACCACCTCACCGGCCCCGCTGCTCGAACCCGTCCGCAGCGGCCGCGACCTGCTGGTCGACCACGTCACCGCGATGGTCTGCTGCGCCGCCGTCGACACCGCGGGCGCCACCCCCGGCCTGGACTGGCTGGACGGCCCCGTCCTGCTGATCCGCGGCGTCCGCCGCACCGACCTCGCCGCCCCCGTCGCCCAGGCCGTCGAACAGGGCCAGGACGGCCCCCTGCGCGCCTGGCTCGACGCCGCCGACGTCCGCCTGGAGAAGCCCGTCCGCCTCTGATCGACAACGGCGCTCGACCGCCGCCCACGCGCCCCCGGCGGGGTCCGCGGGCGGCCGTCCGCGCAGGCCGGAGGGCTCGCCGCGGACGGGCCCGAGATTGCCGCCACCAATTGCGACCGCGGGGTGACGCTGCGCCAGCACTGTGTGGTGTATTAGACCGCACGCACATCCGGGGGGCACGTGCCAGCCGGAGGGGAGTGCACCTGGGAGGGGCGCGTGGGTACCGAACTCAACCGCCGCTGGGAGTCCGGAACGCTTGCCTACAGCGCCTCGGACCCCTTCGGCCAAGGCCCGCTGCCCTGGCTGCGAAGCCCGGACGAGTACCTGGCCGACGCCGAGGGCACCGTGCCCTGGTACGTGTCCGTGGACGCCCCCGGCCAGCGCCCGCTGGCCGCCGGTGCCCGGCCCCGGCCGCCGGTCGGCACCCCGCGCAGCGCCGACGACGTCGTCCAGCAGATCAAGGGCTTCGCCTCGGCCGGGGTGGTCCGTCCCGGCGGCTCGGTGGACTTCAGGGTCACCGTCAACCCGCCGCGCGAGTTCACCGTGGACGTCTACCGGATCGGCCACTACGGCGGTGACGGGGCGCACCACATGACGTCCAGTCCGCTCATCGCCGGCCTCGCCCAGCCCGCCCCGCTGGTGGTCGGCCGGACGGTGTCCTGCCACCACTGGTGGCACTCCTGGCGGCTGCAGATCCCCGCCCACTGGCGGCCCGGCGCGTACGTCGCCGTGCTGACCACCGCGGACATGCTGCACCGCAGCCACATCCCGTTCACCGTACGGGACTTCGAGGACCGGGCGCACGCCGCCGAACTGCTCCTGGTGCTCCCCGACGTGACCTGGCAGGCCTACAACCTGTTCCCCGAGGACGGCCGCAGCGGTGCGAGCCTCTACCACGCGTGGGACGGCCGGGGCGGGCTGGTCGGCGAGTCGGAGGCGGCCGTCACCGTCTCCTTCGACCGCCCGCACGCCACCGCCGGGCTGCCGCTGCACGTCGGCCACGCCTACGACTTCATCCGCTGGGCCGAGCGCTACGGCTACGACCTCGCCTACGCGACCGCCACCGACCTGCACGCCGGCCTGGTCGATCCGGCCCGGCACCGGGCGCTGGTCTTCCCCGGCCACGACGAGTACTGGTCCGAGCCGATGCGCCGCGCCGCCGAGCGGGCCCGCGACGGCGGAACCTCGCTGGTCTTCCTGTCCGCCAACACCATGTACTGGCGGGTCGAGCTGACCGCCGCGGCCTCCGGCGAGCCGAACCGGCTGCTCAACTGCCGCAAGCGCCAGAAGGTCCGGCCGGGCAGCGCGGCGGCCGGGGCGCCGGGCGCCGCGAGCGCCCTGTGGCGGGACGCCGGCGAACCCGAGCAGCACCTGCTCGGGGTGCAGTACTCGGGCCGGGTCGCCGCGCCCGTCCCGCTGATCGCCCGGCACACCGCGCACTGGCTGTGGGACGGCACGGGACTCCAGGAGGGCGACGAGCTGCCCGGCCTGGTGGCCGGCGAGGCCGACCGCTACTACCCGAAGGTGGCGCTGCCCGAGCACACCGAGCGCGTCCTGCTGGCCCACTCCCCGTACCGGGACCTCGCCGGTCGCACCCGCTACCAGGAGACCTCGCTCTACCGCGCGCCCAGCGGCGCGTACGTCTTCGCGGCCGGCACCTTCGCCTGGTCGCCCGCGCTGGGCCGCCCCGGCCTCACCGACGAGCGCATCCAGCGCGCCACCGCCAATCTGCTCGACCGGCTCTGCAAGAACGGGCCCTGAGCCCGTCGGCGCAAGGCCCGGAAGGCCGCCGGGAGCGTTCGTGAAAGACTGCGGGGGCAGTGACCTCCCCTTTCGCGGTGCCCCAGGCCCGTGAACGACCCCTGAGGACTGAACACCTTGAGCGGATTTGTCACCAAGCCCGAGCCGGTCCAGGTACCCGGCCTGGTCCACCTGCACACCGGCAAGGTGCGCGACCTCTACCGCACCGAGTCGGGCGAGCTGGTCATGGTGGCCAGTGACCGGATGTCGGCCCACGACTGGGTGCTGCCGAACGAGATCCCCGACAAGGGCCGCGTCCTCACCCAGCTCTCGCTGTGGTGGTTCGAGCGGATCGCCGACATCGTGCCCAACCACGTGATCTCCACCGAGGTCCCGGCCGGCGCGCCCGCGGACTGGAAGGGCCGCACGCTGATCTGCAAGAGCCTGGACATGATCCCGGTCGAGGCGGTCGCCCGCGGCTACCTGGCCGGCTCCGGCCTGAGCGAGTACGAGGAGAGCCGCACGGTCTGCGGCATCGCGCTGCCCGAGGGCCTGGTCAACAGCTCCGAGCTGCCCGCCCCGATCTACACCCCGGCGCTCAAGGCCGAGGTCGGCGAGCACGACGAGAACGTCCCCTACGAGGAGACCGCCCGCCGGATCGGCGCCGAGCTGGCCAACCAGGTGCGCCGCACCACCCTCGACGTCTACGCCCGCGCCCGGGACATCGCCCGCGACCGCGGCATCATCCTGGCCGACACCAAGTTCGAGTTCGGCCTGCTGGACGGCGAGCTGGTGATCGGCGACGAGGTGCTCACCCCGGACTCCTCCCGCTACTGGCCGGCCGACGACTACGAGCCCGGTCGCTCGCAGGCGTCCTTCGACAAGCAGCTCATCCGCGACTGGCTGGTCTCCCCGGCCTCCGGCTGGGACCGCTACAGCGAGGAGCCGCCGCCGGCGCTGCCGGCCGAGGTGGTCGAGCGGACCCGGGCCAAGTACGTCGAGGTGTACGAGCGCCTGACCGGCACCGGCTGGGTCTGAGCCGCGACCGCCCGCGGGTACGGCCGTCAGATCCAGCCGTGCTCGCGGGCGATCCGCACCGCCGCGTGCCGGTTCTCCGCGCCCAGCTTGGTGGCCGCCGAGGAGAGGTAGTTGCGGACGGTGCCCTGGGACAGCGCCGCCCGCGCGGCGATCTCGGCGATCGGGGTGCCGTCCGCGGCCAGCTCCAGGACGTCGGTCTCGCGCGGCGTCAGCGGCGTCTCGCCGGCGCTGATCGCGTCCGCGGCGAGCTCCGGGTCGACGTACCGGCCGCCGGCCCGGACGGTCCGGATGATCCCCGCGAGGTCGGCCGCCGACACGGTCTTCGGCAGGAAGCCGCGCACCCCGACCTCCAGTGCCCGCTTCAGGTAGCCGGGCCGGCCGTGGCCGGTGACGATCATGCAGCGGCAGTCCGGCAGCAGTCGGCGCAGCTCGGTGGCGACCTCGATGCCGTCCCGGCCGGGCATCTGCAGGTCCAGCACCGCGATGTCGGGCCGGTGCGCCTGGGCCATCGCGAGCGCCTCCGGGCCCGAGCCGGCCTGGGCGACGACCTCGATGTCGTCCTCCAGCGAGAGCAGCGCGGCCAGCGCGCCCCGGATCAGGTGCTCGTCGTCGGCGAGCAGGACGCGGACGGGCGGGGTCTCGGTCATCGGTGGGCCTCCTCGGCGCCGGCGGACAGGGTGACGTCGGTCAGATCGGTACGGCCGCGAGCATCCGGAACGTACCCGGCGCGGCCGTCGGGACGGTCAGTTCGCCGTCGTGGGCGGCCAGCCGCTCGCGGAGCCCGCGCAGTCCGGTGCCGCCGCCCTGGGAGGGCAACGGGACCTCCGGCACGCCGTCGTTCTCCAGCTCCAGCACCGCCCGGCCGTCCTCCCGGTGCAGGCGGATCAGGCAGTGGGCGGCCTCGCTGTGCCGCAGCACGTTGGTGGTGGCCTCGCGGATCACCCAGCCGAGCACCGACTGCACCGGGGGCGGGAGCTGGTCCGCGTCCTTGCCGAGGTCGATCTCGCAGGCGACGTCGGCGGAGCGCAGCACCGCCCGGGCGCCGATCGCCTCGGCGTGCAGGTCGGCGGTGCGGTAGCCGCGGATGACGTCGCGGACCTCGCGCTGCGAGTCCTGGGCGATCCGCTGGACCTCGGCCATCTGATCGGCGGCCTCCGCGCGCCCCCGGCGGGCGAGTTGGACGGCGAGCTCGCTCTTGAGCGCGATCGTGGTGAGGTTGCGGCCCATGACGTCGTGCAGGTCGCGGGAGAAGCGCAGCCGCTCCTCGGCGACGGCGAGCCGGGACTGTGCCTCGCGGGCGGCGTCCAGTTCCCAGACGATCGCGGTCACCCAGGCGAAGCTGCGGCAGCTGCCGATCAGGAGGGACAGGCCGATCGCCGCCCCGACCAGCAGCCCGATCGTGATGCCCGGGTCGAACCGGGCCAGCACCATCGCGGGAGCGATCAGCAGGATCTGGCCGAGTCCGGTGAGGAAGGCCCTGGGCAGCGAGAGGGCGACGGACGTCGGGCCGATCGCCGCGCCCATCAGGGCGGTGGCGACGACCGCCGTGAACGGCGGTGCGTGGGGGTTCATCGGCCCGCCGGTGGACGGGCCGAGCAGCAGGACGGTCCAGGACCCGACCACCGTCAGGGCGGCGTTGACGGCCAGCCAGCGCCGGTACTCGCTCGGCCGCTTCAGGTAGTGGTCGAGCGCGGTGCGGTACGCGCGGAGCGTGACCAGCGTGGAGGCGAGCGAGACGACCAGGGCGACCTGGACGGCGGTGCCGTAGTGCGGGAGGTTCCCGGGGGAGGCGCTGACCAGGAGGTTGATCGGCAGCATCATCCACGCCATCAGGTACAGCGACCAGCGGAAGTACAGCTCGGCGCGCTGCGGCTTGCCGTAGCCCTTCCAGCGCCGGATCGGCCCCCTGACCTGCATCGACTCGCTCCCCGTCCCGTCACGTCGGTGTCGCTGCCTTCATATCAGAGGGATGGAGGGGGCCGGGTCCTCGGTTGCGGTGCCGTCCGCCGGGACGTCAGCGGCGGGACTCCCAGCGGAAGTACCGGACCGCGCCCCAGGCCGCCAGGCCCAGCCACACGGCGCCCGTGACGAGGTGCGGCACGGCGGTGGACCAGGTGCCGCCGAAGCCGGTCGCGGCGGCCGAGCCGTCGGTTCCGGTCCAGCCGATCCGGACCAGCTGGAAGCCCGGGGTGGTGGGCAGCAGCCGGCAGAAGTCCGCGACCCGGTCGGGCATGACCTCCAGCGGGATGAACAGTCCGGAGCCGAACTGCGAGAGCAGCACCAGCGGGAGGGTGGTGATGCCGGCGGTCTCGACGGTCTTGGTGAAGGCGCTGGTGAGCGCGGCCGTCGCCATCATCGTGCCGATGCTCAGGAGCAGCCCGGCGGCCAGCAGCAGCGGGTTCACCGGGGCGCCGAGGTGCAGGAAGGCGGCGCCGCCGCCCGCGACGACCGCGCTCATCAGCAGCGCGAGGCTCACCGAGGGCACAGCCGTCCCGGCCAGGATCTCCAGGTCCCGGGCCTCGCCGGTCCGCAGCCGCTTGAGCACCAGCTCGTTGCGGCGGCCGACGTACGCGGCGGTCAGGTTGTAGTAGACGACGAAGGCCAGGATGCCGCCGATGGTGCCGATGATCAGCAGCGAGTCGACGTCCAGGCCGGGGTGGTCCGAGGCCTGCTGCTTCAGCATGCTGCGGCGGCCGGCGATCATCAGCACCGGCAGCAGCAGGGCGGTGAACAGGGCCGAGCGGTTGCGCAGCAGCAGGGTGGCCTCGGAGCGGCCGAGGGAGGCCAGGCGGCGCAGGGCGGTGCCCCGCGGGCCGGTGGTGGTGCCGGTGGCGCTGGTGGGGGCGGCGGTGGTCATCGGGCGGATCCGATCAGGCGGCGGGAGGAGCGGGACGGACGGGAGGTGCGGCCGGCGGGCGCTGGCGGCTGCGGCTCGTCCTGGTGGGCGGCCTCGGAGGCGATCGCGAGGAAGGCCTCCTCCAGGGAGGCGCTGCGGGCGTCCAGGGCGCCGAGTGCGAGGTCGTGGTGGTGGGCCCAGCCGAGCAGCTCGTGGAGGTCCCGCTGGAGGGCGGAGGTCTGCACGGTGACCTTGCGGCCGTCGACGGCGACCTCGGCCCCGGCCAGCGGCGGCAGCGAGGCCCCGGCGAACCCGGGCAGTTCGAAGGTGATCCGGGAGGGCCGTCCGGCGATCACCTCGGCCACGGTGCCGGTGGTGACGACCCGGCCGCCGTGCATGATCGCCAGCCGGTCGGCCAGTTCCTCGGCCTCCTCCAGGTAGTGCGTGGTGAGCAGCACGGTGGTGCCCTGGGCGCGCAGCTCGCGCACCAGCCGCCAGACGGCGGCGCGGGCCTCCGGGTCCAGGCCGGTGCTGGGCTCGTCCAGGAAGAGCACCTCGGGGCGCCCGAGCAGGGCCATCGCGAGGTCGAGCCTGCGGCGCTCCCCGCCGGACAGCTGCTTGACCCGCACGTCGCGCCGGTGGCCGAGGCCGACCAGCTCCAGCGCCTCCTCCACCGGGCGGGCGCCGCTGGTCAGGCCGGACCACGTGCGGCCGGTCTCGGCGACGGTGAGCTCGCCGGGGAAGCCGCCCTCCTGGAGCATGATGCCGATCCGCGGGCGGAGCGCGGCGCGCTCCCGGTACGGATCGTGGCCGAGCACCCGGACGGTGCCGCCGCTGGGCGCGGCCAGGCCCTCGACGAGCTCCATGGTGGAGGTCTTGCCGGCCCCGTTGGTGCCGAGCAGGGCGTAGAGCTCGCCGCGGCCGACGGTCAGGTCGACGCCGCGGACGGCGTGGTAGCCGGTGGTGCCGGAGCCGTAGTGGCGCTGGAGGTCGGTGACCTCGATCACGGGGCCGGAGGAGCCGGCGGGCTGGCGGGTTTCCATGGCTCCAGCCTTCCGCCGCCCGGTCCGCGCGGTCAGTGCGCGCCGTCATCGGAAGGGGGTGCGGATCCACGGGTCGGCGATGACAAATGTCATCGGTCGCCGCTGCGTCCACAGGTGCGGGGAACGCACGGGGAAATGCCGAAGGGCCCCTCGGTCGAGGGGCCCTTCGTTTCGGAGCGGACGACGAGATTCGAACTCGCGACCCTCACCTTGGCAAGGTGATGCTCTACCAACTGAGCCACGTCCGCAGGTCAAACTATTGAGTTGTGCTGTGCTCGCGCACTGCGAGCGGACGACGAGATTCGAACTCGCGACCCTCACCTTGGCAAGGTGATGCTCTACCAACTGAGCCACGTCCGCACGGTGCCTGGTGGGGCACCGGCCGCCTCTTCGGATCTCTCCGTTGCGGCGACGAGGAATACTCTACAGCATCGTTCGGGGTGGTCGCCCCACCCTTTCGGCGGGCAGGGCGACCGCGGGACCGCCGGCTCGGGCCGGACGTCCCCGCCGGGGTCAGTTCGCCTCGGCGAACGCCTCGTACACGTGCTTGGGGATGCGCCCGCGGGCCGGCAGCTCCATTCCGCGCGACTGGGCCCAGGCGCGGACCGCGGCCGGGTCGGGGGTCAGCGCGGTGCGGCGGAAGGACTTCCCGGTGCGGCTCTGCCGCCGTCCTGCCGCGACGAACGGCGCGAGGGCCTCCCGCAGCTTTTCCGCGTTGTCCACGGACAGGTCGATCTCGTACGACTTCCCGTCGACGCCGAAGTGGACGGTTTCCGCGGCGGCGCCGCCGTCCAGGTCGTCGGAGAGCGTGACAACTACACGCTGTGCCATGGGTGTCAATCCTCTCGGGCAATTCGGCCGTCGGCGCGCGGGGTGCGCCCCGGGGCCTGATGTGCACCACTCGCGCAAGCGCATACGGGCAGGCCTGGTGGCCCGCCGGATACGCAGCACTTGCCGCGACAGGTGGCCCTATTCTGCACCCGAAGCTGGTCGAAATCGAAGAGTCTGGCATTCTTTTCCGGATATTCACGTCTCTTCGTGGGACTTGCGGATACCGGAGCGCGGGACGGGAGGTTCTGTCCCGGAGTGCCGTATTCGGGTGTTCTTCGGGGGTTCTCCGCCGGGGCGGCCAATCCGCCGAAATCGGCTGCGGGGGTGGGGGTCGGCGCCGCCGGATCCCTTGCGGCGTAAGGGTCTCGGGTCTACGCGCGTCGCCCTCCCCGGCCAGCAATCCCGCCCGAAACCACCGGTAGTCTGGAGTTCCCCCGCCTCACGAAGACACCACCGGGAGTGCCAGTGGCACGCGTCGTAGTCGACGTCATGCTCAAGCCGGAGATCCTCGACCCCCAGGGACAGGCGGTGCAGCGCGCACTGCCCCGTCTCGGATTCACCGGGATCGCCGACGTCCGCCAGGGCAAGCGTTTCGAGCTGGAGCTGGAGGGTCCGGTCGACGACGCCGCACTCGCCCGTATCCGCGAAGCCGCCGAGACCTTTCTCGCCAACACCGTGATCGAGGACTTCACCGTCCGGGTCGAGGAGGCGGCGAAGTGACCACCCGCGTAGGCGTCGTCACTTTCCCCGGTTCCCTCGACGACCGCGACGCGCAGCGCGCGGTCCGGCTGGCCGGCGCCGAGCCGGTCTCCCTCTGGCACCGTGACGAGGATCTCCACCAGGTCGACGCCGTCGTCCTGCCGGGCGGTTTCAGTTACGGCGACTATCTGCGCTGCGGGGCGATCTCCCGCTTCTCGCCGGTCATGACCACCATCATCGAGCAGGCGAAGCTCGGAATGCCGGTCCTCGGTATCTGCAACGGCTTCCAGGTGCTGTGCGAATCGCACCTGCTGCCGGGCGCGCTCACCCGCAACGACTCGCTGCACTTCGCCTGCCGCGACCAGAAGCTGCGGATCGAGAACGCCGGCACCGCGTGGACCCGGGATTACTCGGCGGGCCAGGAAATCGTGGTTCCGCTGAAGAACGGCGAGGGCCGGTTCGTCGCCGACGCGCACGTCCTGGACGAGCTGGAGGCCGAGGGCCGGGTGGTCGCCCGGTACCTCGACGTCAACCCGAACGGTTCGTACCGCGACATCGCCGGCATCACCAACGCCGCCGGCAATGTCGTCGGCCTGATGCCGCACCCGGAGCACGCCGTGGAGCCGCTCACCGGTCCGACCACCGAGGGCCTGGGCTTCTTCACTTCCGTCCTGAAGCAGCTGGTGAACGCCTGATGAGTCTCGACACCGTCAAGAACGCCGAGCAGACCCCGGACGCGGCCCAGCCGTGGGCCGAACTCGGCCTCAAGGAGGACGAGTACGCGCGGATCCGGGAGATTCTCGGCCGCCGCCCGACCGGGGCGGAACTCGCGATGTACTCGGTCATGTGGTCGGAGCACTGTTCGTACAAGAGCAGCAAGGTCCACCTGAAGCAGTTCGGCGAGAAGAAGCCCGATTCCGACGCCATGCTCGTCGGCATCGGCGAGAACGCCGGTGTGGTGGACGTCGGCCAGGGCTACGCGGTGACCTTCAAGGTCGAGTCGCACAACCACCCGTCGTACATCGAGCCCTACCAGGGCGCGGCCACCGGCATCGGCGGCATCGTGCGCGACATCCTCGCGATGGGCGCCCGCCCGGTCGCCGTCATGGACCCGCTGCGGTTCGGCGCGGCCGACCACCCGGACACCCGGCGCGTGCTGCCCGGGATCGTCGCGGGCATCGGCGGCTACGGCAACTGCCTGGGCCTGCCGAACATCGGCGGCGAGGTCGTCTTCGACTCCTGCTACCAGGGCAACCCGCTGGTCAACGCGCTGTGCGTGGGCGTCATGAAGCACGAGGACATCCACCTCGCGCAGGCCTCCGGCGCCGGCAACAAGGTCATCCTGTACGGCGCCCGCACCGGTGGCGACGGCATCGGCGGCGTCTCGGTGCTGGCCTCCGAGACCTTCGACGACACCAAGCCGGCCAAGCGCCCGGCCGTCCAGGTCGGCGACCCGTTCCAGGAGAAGCTCCTCATCGAGTGCACCCTGGAGATCTTCCGCGAGAAGCTCGTCAAGGGCATCCAGGACCTCGGCGGCGCCGGTCTGTCCTGCGCCACCAGCGAGCTGGCCTCGGCCGGCTCCGGCGGCATGCGGATCGACCTCGACACCGTGCACCTGCGCGACAACACGCTCTCGCCGGAGGAGATCCTCATGAGCGAGTCGCAGGAGCGCATGTGCGCGATCGTCGAGCCGGACAAGGTCGCCCGCTTCCTGGAGATCTGCGAGAAGTGGGACGTCATCGCCAACGTCATCGGTGAGGTGACCGACGGCGAGCGCCTGGAGATCTTCTGGCACGGCGAGCTCGTCGTCGACGTGCCGCCGCGCACCGTCGCCCACGAGGGCCCGACCTACCAGCGCCCGTACGCCCGCCCGAGCTGGCAGGACGCGCTGCAGGCCGACGCCCCCACCGGCGAGCGGCTGGCCCGCCCGACCACCGGCGAGGGCCTCAAGGCCGACCTGCTGAAGGTCGCCGGTCACCCGAACCAGGCCTCCAAGTCCTGGATCACCGACCAGTACGACCGGTACGTGCTCGGCAACACCGTGCTCTCGCACGGCGAGGACTCGGGCATGATCCGGATCGACGACGAGACCAACCTCGGCGTCTCGGTCGCCACCGACGGCAACGGCCGCTACGCCAAGCTGGACCCGTACACCGGCGCCCAGCTGGCCCTCGCCGAGGCCTACCGCAACGTCGCGGCCGGCGGCGCCAAGCCGCTCGCCGTCTCCGACTGCCTCAACTTCGGCTCCCCCGAGGACCCGGACGTCATGTGGCAGTTCGCCGAGGCCACCCGTGGCCTGGCCGACGCCTGCCTGGTCCTCGGCACCCCGGTCACCGGGGGCAACGTCTCGCTGTACAACCAGACCGGCGAGGTCGCCATCCACCCGACCCCCGTGGTCGCGGTGCTCGGCGTCATCGACGACGTGACCCGTCGCACCCCGGTCGCCTTCGCCGAGGAGGGGCAGCTGCTCTACCTGCTCGGCGACACGGCGGACGAGCTCGGCGGCTCGGCCTGGTCCCAGGTCGTCCACGACCACCTCGGCGGCCTGCCACCCAAGGTCGACCTGGAGCGCGAGCGGCTGCTCGGCGACATCCTGATCGCCGCCTCGCGCGACGGCATGATCGACGCGGCGCACGACCTCTCCGACGGCGGCCTCGGCCAGGCGCTCGTGGAGAGCTGCCTCAAGGGCGGCCACGGCGCGCGGATCATCGTGCCCGAGGGCACGGACCCGTTCGTGTTCCTGTTCTCCGAGTCGGCCGGCCGCGCCGTCGTGGCGGTGCCGCGCAGCGAGGAGCTCCGGTTCAACGACATGTGCACCGCCCGGGGCCTGCCGGCCACCCGGATCGGTGTCGTGGACGGCGACAGCATCGACGTCCAGGGGCAGTTCAGCGTCACGCTGGCCGAGCTGAAGGACGCCCACACCGGCGTCATCGAGGCCCTGCTCGCCTGACAACGGTCTTCGAGGGGCGGACGGTTCGACTGAACCGTCCGCCCCTCGGCGTATGTTGGGCCCCATGCCTCCCAAGTCCCGCACGTACCAGCCGCAGAAGGTCCGCGCCGCGCTGGCCGCCCAGACCGGAGCGCTGCGCGCCGCCGTGCGCGGCCTCACCGCGGAGCAGCTGGACCTGCCGACCAGGCTGGGGGAGTGGACCGTCCGGGAGCTGCTCGCGCACCTCGCCGTCCAGCTCGACTTCGTCCCCGCGCACCTGGACGATCCGCTCCAGGGTCGCCCGCCGCTGGACCTGACGGGCTGGGTGGCGGCGGTCGGCACGGTCGCGCCGCTGCTGGACGAGCAGGCCAGGGAGCGCGCCGCGGCGGACTTCACCGGGGCCCCGGCCGCGGTGGCGGAGGCCTTCGGGCGGGCCGCCGACGCGCTGACCGGACTGCTGGAGCGGCCCGAAGCGGCCGACCCGGCACGGCGGTTCGAGATCCGGCTCGGTTCGATGACGCTCGCCGACATGCTGGTCACCCGGCTCGTGGAGACGGTCGTGCACGCCGATGACCTGGCCGACGCCCTCGGCCCCGACGCCTTCCCGCACGACCGTCAGGCCGTCGCCGCCGTCACCCGGCTGCTCGCCGACGCCCTCGCCGCCCGGGCCCCCGGCGGCGCGGTCGAGCTGCGGATCCCACCGTACGCCGTCGTGCAGGCCGTCGAGGGCCCCCGGCACACCCGCGGCACCCCGCCCAACGTGGTCGAGACCGACCCGCTGACCTGGATCCGGCTCGCCACCGGCCGCACCGCCTGGGCCGCGGCGGTGGACGCCGCCGCGGTCTCGGCCTCGGGCGAACGCAGCGACCTGAGCGCGTACCTGCCGGTCCTCGGCTGATCCGGCGCCGCCCTAGCGCAGTTCCTCCGCCAGGGCCTCCGCAGCCTTGCGGAGGCCCTCACCGGTGTACGTCCGGTCCGGGGTGTCGCCCGCGGAGTCCTCGGACAGCATGAGGACGATGTCACCCTCGCCCTTCGGAGCCAGCCGGGCGAGGGCGGCCGTGTCCGCACCCGGAACGAGCACGGTCCGTCCGGGGCCCGGCTGGTGGTCGGCCAGCTGCCGGAGCCGGCTGACGGAGGCGCGCGCCTGGCGCTGGACCCGCGGCAGCAGGAGGTTGACGGCCACTCCGGTCTTCGGGACGCAGGGTAGGGCGCGCTCGTGCCGTCGCGCGCCTGCTCCGTCCCGATCCTGTTCCGGTGCACGGGCTTTCGCGCCCGTTACGGCACCGAGGGTCCGCTCAGGTACGTCCCGTCCGCCGAGTACGGCCAGGCGTTGGGGGTGCAGCCCTTGAGGCCGTAGATCTGCTGCATCATCGCGGGCGCCGGCTTGCCGGGGCCCGGGCAGGTCTCGTGGCCGTGACCGATCCGGTGGCCGACCTCGTGGTTGACGATCAGCGCCCGGTACTCGTCCAGCGGGCCGTCGAACTGGGGTGAACCGGTGTTCCAGCGCTTGGCGTTGACGATCACCTGGCTGCCGACGTCGCAGTTCACCTCGCCGTGGGTGTCCAGGCCCGCGGCGCCGCAGAGCCGGTCCACGGTGGCGGGCGAGGCGATCTTCACGGTGAAGTCGTACGGCCCGCTCGCGACCAGCTGGAAGCCGTCCTTGCGGTTGCTGGTCCAGCCGCGCTTGTCGCCGAGGATGCCGTGGATCTGGGTGGCGGCGGCGGTCGGGTCGATCCCGATGCCGTCCTCGACCTCGACCCGGTAGCGCCGGATGTTGCCCTTGCCGACCGGCTGAGCGGTGGCGGGGGCGACCGTGAACGTCCCGGCCCCCTTGGCGGGGCCCGGGTCGGACGCGGTGGTGGTGGGAGTCGGCGTGGGTGTCGGAGTGCTGGTCGGCGTCGGCGTCGGCGTCGGGGTGGCCGTCGGAGTCGGAGCGGGGGCCCTCAGCTCGGCCGCCGGCACGACCCGCGCCTGCGTCGTCGGGCCCGTCACGGGCGCGGCGGAGTGGCGGCTCATCAGCACGACGACCGCCGTGGACAGGACGGCCACCGAGGCGACGAGCGCGATGAGGACCGCGGGGCCTATGCGGCGGCGCGGTGGGCGGCGTCTGCGGCCGGAGCGGGCACTCCTGCGCGAGGCGGTTCGAGCTGCGGGCACGCTCGACACCCTGACATGGAGAACGGGTGAATGTCCACATACCCGGTATGCAGCTTTCCGCCCGGTTCGATCACCCGACGGCGGTTGACCCCTGCGGCTCGGATGGCAGACTGCACTTCATGGCGATTCACCGGAATCTTCTCGACGGCCCCGAACCGACCCTCCTCCCCGAGGACGAGCAGCCCTACCGCATGCTCGCGGAGGAGTCGGCCTCGCCGACCCAGGTCGCGGCCGAGTTCCCGACGTTCTGCCTGGCCTGGGCCATGCTCGCCGACGACGCGTTCGCGGCCGGCCGCTACGTCGAGTCGTACGCCTACGCCCGCACCGGCTACCACCGCGGCCTGGACGCGCTGCGCCGCAACGGCTGGAAGGGCCACGGGCCGGTGCCGTGGGAGCACCGCGGCAACCGCGGCTTCCTGCGCTGCCTGGCGGCGCTGGCCCGCGCGGCCGGCGCGATCAAGGAGACGGAGGAGGAGGCCCGCTGCTGGCAGTTCCTGAAGGACAGCAGCGAAGAGGCGTACGAGGCGCTCAAGCAGTAGCAGGCCCGTCCCGTGTGAGTGCGTGAGTGTCCGAGCGCGTGAGTGCCCCCGGTGGACGGACCACCGGGGGCACCGACGTTCACGCCGCTACCGGGCTCACTTCAGGCGGTTGCCCGCCGAGCGCAGCTGCTGCGCGGCCTCGACCACGCGGGAGGCCATGCCGGCCTCGGCCAGCTTGCCCCAGGTGCGCGGGTCGTAGGTGTTCTTCTTGCCGACCTCGCCGTCGACCTTCAGCACGCCGTCGTAGTTCTGGAACATGTGCGCCGCGACGGGGCGGGTGAAGGCGTACTGGGTGTCGGTGTCGAGGTTCATCTTCACGACGCCGTTCTCCAGCGCGGTGGCGATCTCCTCGGCGGAGGAGCCCGAGCCGCCGTGGAAGACGAAGTCGAACGGGTCGGTCTTGCCGTACTGCTTGCCGATCGCGTCCTGCAGCTCGCGCAGCAGCTCCGGCTTCAGCACGACGTTGCCCGGCTTGTACACGCCGTGCACGTTGCCGAAGGAGGCGGCCAGCAGGTAGCGGCCCTTCTCGCCCAGGCCCAGGGCCTCGGCGGTGCGCACGGCGTCGTTGACGGTGGTGTACAGCTCGTCGTTGATCTCGTGGGTGACGCCGTCCTCCTCGCCGCCGGTCGGGGTGATCTCGACCTCAAGGATGATCTTGGCGGCGGCGGCCTGGGCCAGCAGCTCCTGGGCGATCTCCAGGTTGTCGGCCAGGGTCTCGGCCGAGCCGTCCCACATGTGCGACTGGAACAGCGGGTTCAGGCCCTTGGCGACGCGCTCGGCGGAGACCGCCAGCAGCGGACGGACGTAGCCGTCGAGCTTGTCCTTCGGGCAGTGGTCGGTGTGCAGCGCGACGGTGATGTCGTACTTGGCGGCCACGATGTGGGCGAACTCGGCCAGCGCGACGGCGCCGGTCACCATGTCCTTGTTGTGCTGGCCGCCCAGGAACTCCGCGCCACCGGTCGAGATCTGGATGATGCCGTCGCTCTCGGCCTCGGCGAAACCGCGCAGCGCGGCGTGCAGGGTCTGCGACGACGTGACGTTGATGGCCGGGTAGGCGAACTTGCCCGCCTTGGCCCGGTCCAGCATCTCGTTGTAGACCTCGGGAGTTGCGATGGGCATGCGATCCGCTCCTGTCGGGTTGCGGCGTACGGACGGTGCTGTCCGACGCTGGGTACGCCTTCGTGACGACTCCGGGGTACCGGCCGCTGACGCGCGGCTCTGCGGGTCCGGCACACCGGTACCAAGGTTCGGGGCGACCACCGCGGCAGACAACGAGGGTGTTTTGCGACCGCGGACCGGACGCCTGTGTCATCTTCCCAGACTCGTGCTCGCAGGTCAGCAGGAGCCCGCCAGTCGGAACGGTGCCCGGGGGGCGCACGCGGAGGCCGCCGTCAAGGTACGACCGCTATCCTGCGCCCGTGGACTACAACCAGCTGGCCGTCAACCTGCTCGACGCCAAACAACTGATCTCGTCCCTCGGCGCCATCGGGCTTCTCGCGATCATCTTCGCGGAGACCGGCCTGCTGGTCGGGTTCTTCTTCCCGGGCGACTCGCTGCTGATCATCGCCGGCGTGGCCGCCTCGAACGCCGCTTCGTCGGTGCTCGGCGACGGCGCCAAGCTGCCGATCGCGCTCCTGCTGACCGGAGCCCCGATCGCGGCGATCGCGGGCGCCCAGCTCGGGCACCTGATCGGGGCGAAGGTCGGGCCCAGGATGTTCGACAAGCCCGAGTCGAAGATCTTCCGCCGCGAGTACGTGATGAAGGCGGAGGAGTACTTCACCAAGTTCGGACCCGGCAAGGCCGTCGTGCTGGCGCGCTTCATGCCGATCGTCCGCACCTTCCTCAACCCGGTCGCGGGCACCCTGGAGATGCCCGCCCGGACGTTCTTCCTGTGGAACGTCGTCGGCGGCGTGCTCTGGACCGAGTCCATGCTGCTGATCGGCTACTTCTTCGGTGACGCGCTCGCCCCGGTGATCGACAAGTACCTGATCCCGGCGGTCCTGCTGATCGTCCTGCTCTCGATCTCGCCGATCCTCGTCGAGGTCCTGCGGGAGCGCAGGAAGAAGAAGGCCGGCGGCGTCGAGGCCGTCGGCGACACCGTGCAGAGCGGTGGCGGGCGCCACCGGCGCGGCTGAGCGCACACCGGCGGGACGCCGGAGGGGCCCGGTCCCCGTTCCACGTGGAACACGTGGGACGGGGACCGGGCCCCTCTGACGTTCTCGGGGTCCTGCCGGGCGGATTACAGGCCCAGGTCGGCCGCGGTGTAGGCGGTCACGTACGGCAGGCCCTGCGCCTCGACGGCGGCGGCGCCACCGCGCTCGACGATCACCGCGACGCCGACCACCTCGGCGCCCGCCTCGCGCAGCGCCTCGACGGCGGTCAGCACCGAGCCGCCGGTGGTGGAGGTGTCCTCGACCGCCAGGACGCGGCGGCCCTTCACGTCCGGGCCCTCGATCCGGCGCTGCAGGCCGTGCGCCTTGCCCGCCTTGCGGACCACGAAGGCGTCCAGCGTCCGGCCGCGCGCGGCGGCGGCGTGCAGCATCGAGGCGGCGACCGGGTCGGCGCCCAGGGTCAGCCCGCCGACGGCGTCGTAGTCCAGGTGGGAGGTCGCGTCCAGCATCACCCGGCCGACCAGCGGGGCGGCCTCGCCGTCCAGCGTGATCCGGCGGAGGTCGACGTAGTAGTCGGCCTCCTTGCCGGAGGAAAGGGTGACCTTGCCGTGCACGACGGCCTTGTCCTTGATCTGTGCCAGCAGGGCGTCGCGGTCGTTGCTCATGAGCGTTCAGTCTAGGGCCCGACCCGCGGCGCCCGCCCGCCGGGCAGCAGCGAGCCGGCCCGCGGCCCGAGGTCCTACCTGCGGCGCAGCGCCCGCACCAGCACCACGGCGCCGCCCAGCAGGGCCACCCCGCCGCCGATCACCCACGGCACCGCGCTGCGGCCGCCCGGGCCGGGCACGACGATCCCGCCGGCGTCGCCGCCCCAGCGGGACGCCGCGCGGGCGCGGGCGCTGCGGGCCGGCAGGGCGGGGGCGTAGCGCCCGCGCGGCGGGGCGTGGTCGACCTCCTCGGCGGAGCGGCCGACGATGCTGCGGCGTACCGGGCCGGTCAGCACCGGCTCCTCCTCGTAGTCGAACGGCACCTCGGCGGGCAGCTCCTCGGCCACCGCGTCCTCGTGCTCGTCGGCGCCGCCGGTGGGGAGGCCGAAGCGCTCGGCGTCGGCGTCGGAGAAGGCGATCAGGTCGGAGAGGTCGTCGTCGAGGTCGTCGCCGGGGTGGTCCTGGTGCTCCTCGATGAACAGGACGCTTCCCTCGTCCTGCGCCCCGGGCCCGGCCCCGGTGTCACTCCCGGCCTCGGTCTCGTCGTCCGGTGCCTCGTCCGGGGAGACGAGAGCCGCGGCGAACCGGTCCAGCAGGCGGCGGCCGGTGGCGGCGAGGGTCTCGTCGTCGCACTCGGCGATGCGGCCGGTGGCGCTCAGGTCGCCGGTGAAGCGGACCACGGCGGTGCCCTCCTCGGCCCCGGCCGCGACGCTCACCCGGACGGTGGCCGTCGCCTCGCCGCTGCCGCGCGCCTCCTGGCCCTCGGCGAGCACGGTCAGCACGCCCTCCCGGCCCTCGATCAGCGACAGCACGCCCTTGTACGTGATGGTGGAGCCACCGATCCGCACCCGCAGCCGACCCGCGATCTCCTCGGCCGGCCCGCCGCCGACGGCCGTCGGCTCGGTGCTCAGCCCCGGGACACTCCGGGCCAGCACGGCCGGATCCTGCAGCGCCTGCCGCACCAGCTCGGCAGCCATCGGGACGACAACCTCATGCTCCATGCCACGGAGCCTACCGACCCAACCGCACCCGGTCCCTACCTACCGCCCACCCGTTTCCCCCACCCCGGCCGAACACCCCCTGGGGAGCACGGCACCCCCACCCGCACCCGCGCGCCATTCGGCCGTACGCGGTCCGGTTCGTCCGCCTTGGCACCGTGATCCAGCCGCACTCCCGTAGGGGGGAACAGCCTGTACAGGAAGTCGACCCCGCCGCTTCTCCGGGTGGCGGCCGCCCTCCGTCGCGGTCAGCGGGGGCCCAGCAGGCTGAGGGCGGCCGGGGGGTGGGTGGGGCGTAGGGCGGTGAGCTGGGTGGCCGAGGTGTGCAGGGCGGCGGTGGTGAGGGCGCGTGGGGGTGGGGCGTCGGGGGCGAGGGCGAGTGGCGGTTCGGCTTCGGAGGCGAGCAGGAAGTCCTGGGTGCCCTCCGCCGCTCCGGCCCGGCAGCTCGCCGTGGCGCTGCCCCGGACGGCGTACGGGACGGTGCGCAGGCCGGCCGCCCGGAGCCCGGACTCGGTCTGCCAGAGCCCGTGCCCCTCGGCGCCGGCCCGGACGGCGATGCGGCCGCCGGGGGCGAGCAGCCGGGTGGCGAGGCCGTAGAACTCCTGGGAGTGGAACTTGACCGGCCCGCCGTCGTCGGGGGCCGGCAGGTCGGCGACGACGACGTCGTACGGGTGGTCGTCGGGGGAGTGCCGCAGCCATTCCAGGGGGTCGGCGGTGGTGGTGCGGACGCGTGGGTCGTCGAGGGCGTGCCCGGCCAGGGCGGCGAGGCCCGGGTCGGTGCGGGCGAGTGCGGCGAGGGTGGCATCGGGCTCGACGACCTGCACCGTGCGGACCCCCCCGTGCCGGAGGACCTCCCGCAGGGCGAGCCCGTCGCCGCCGCCGAGGAGCAGCACGCGGGCGTCCGGTCCGGCGGCCATGGCGGGGTGGACGAGGGCCTCGTTGCCGCGGTACTCGTCGGGCCCGCAGACGGCGAGCCGGCCGTCGAGGTAGAGCCGGAGGGGGCCTTCGGCGGGTCCGGTGAGGACGATCTCCTGCTGGCGGCTGTGCGTGGCGTAGCGGACCCCGGGGCCGTAGAGGGCGTGCCGGGCGGCGTCCTCGATGGCGTCGGAGCCGGCGGCGGCGCCGGCGAGGAGGGCGAGGACGAGACCGCCGACGGCCCAGAGCAGCAGTCGTATCCGGGGGGCCGGTTCCTCCCGGAACAGCCACAGCACGACGGCGGCCCCGGAGACGGCGTTGACCGCGCCGGTGACGAGGGCACCGGTGCCCGGACCGAGGCCGGGCAGGATGAGGAACGGGAAGGCGAGCCCGCCGATGAGCGCGCCCACGTAGTCGGCGGCGAAGAGGTCGGCCGCGGCCCGGCCGGCGTCCTCGCGGCGGATCCGCTGGATGAGGGTCATCAGGAGCGGGATCTCGGCGCCGATGAGGACGCCGATCAGGCAGGTGAGGCCGACCGTGGCGGCCTGGTAGCGGCCGATCCAGGCCCAGCAGGAGTAGAGGGCGAGGACGGAGAGACCGCCGGTGAGGGCGAGGGCGCACTCGACGAGGGCGAAGGCGGTGGCGGGGCGGCGGGTGAGGCGCTTGGCGAGCAGCGAGCCGAGGCCCATCGCGAAGACCATGACGGAGAGCACGACGGAGGTCTGGGTGACGGTGTCGCCGAGCAGGTAGTCACCGAGCGCGACGAGTTCGAGTTCGTAGACGAGTCCGCAGGCCGCGCAGACGAACGCGGCCAGCAGGACGGTGAGGCGGGCCAGCCGGGGGCGGGAGCGCAGCCGGGACCGGCGGCGGGCGGGCAGCGGGGTGAGGTTCCGCCCGGGCCGGGGTGGGCTGTCGTCGTCGAGGTCGACGCCCGGGTGCGTGGGCGGACCGGCTGGCTGATTGATCACGAACAAACGCTAGGGGACGGGCGGGACGGATAGCTGCACCCATCCGACGGACAGTGCGGGACGCCCGGTTGACGAATCGTTCCTGCGTGCGATTCAAGGATTGTGGCGGGTTCGTCGCCGCCCACCGGGCCGGTGTGGTTCACGGCTGCGCGAGCACGAGCGAGGAGCGGGTGCAGACCAGCTGCCCCTCCTGCGGATAGGCGTGCCAGGTGCGCCAGAGCAGCCGGTCCGCGCCGCCCTGGGTGACCAGTGCGGTGAAGGCGCTCGGGTCGCCGGGGAAGATCCCGGCCAGGCCGCGGGGGTGGCCCTCGACGAGGGCGAGGAGCTCCTGGGCGCGGGCCGCGAAGTCGTGCGGCGGGAGCACCTCGATCCGGGCGGCGAACTCGTACTCCCAGCCGCCCACCTGTTTGGCCACCCGGGCGGGCAGCGGGGTGCGGCGGCCGGGCAGGCAGGCGACCGTCTCCAGGCACTCGCCCGGGCCGGCCGCGATGACCACCTGGTGGGAGGCGCCGAGCAGCCGCAACTGGAGGGTGCCGGTCGTGCCGGCGCGGCCGTTGCCGTCGAGTCTCAGGTCGCGGACCGCGAGAGCGGGCAGCGGGTCGCCGCCCAGGCACCACGCCAGGTCACCGGCGCGGGTGTCCGTGTAGGAGGTCTGCAGTGTGGTGAGCATGCTCGGCTCCGCGTTTCAGCTCCGTGCGCGCCCGCCGAAGCAGCAGCGACTAGGCCTAGGCGATGGCGAGGCTGTTCGTGGCTGTGCGGCGCTGGGCGCGGCCGACCGTGGAAGGAAGGATTCCGGCTGGAGATTCAGCAGCAGAGAAGCATGAATACGCCGGGTCCGTCGGTGATTTACCCAACTTTGTCAAGCATTCACCGTTTCGAGCACACCTGCTTCCCGGCCCCGATCGACCCGGTGTGCGAGTCTGAACAGCGTGCGCCCCAAGCTCCGGGTTGTGCGCCGTGCGCGCGGGTTGTGCGCGGTTCGCGCGCCCGAATGCGCCGCCGCCCGCCGAGTGGTGGACCCGGCGGGCGGCGGCGTGTGCCCGGGAGGCGGGGACGATTGCCCCTCGGGCATCAAACGGCATCAACGAGGCTTATATGGAAGGCAAGTTGACGAATCATCAGCCCTGCCTCCTGCCTCCTGCCTCCTGCCTCCCGTCGACGGGAGGTCAGAGCCGCTGGAGCCGCGCGACGGCCTCGGTGAGCACGTCGTCCCGCTTGCAGAAGGTGAAGCGGACCAGGCTGCGGCCGGCGTCCGTGTTGTCGTAGAACACGGCGTTGGGGATCGCGACGACGCCGCAGCGCTCGGGAAGGGTCCGGCAGAACTCGATGCCGTCCTTCTCGCCGAGCGGCGTGATGTCGGTGGTGATGAAGTACGTGCCTTCGGGGCTGAAGACGCGGAAACCGGCCGCCGAGAGCCCTTCGGCGAGCAGGTCGCGCTTGCGCGAGAGGTTGGCCCGGAAGGTGTCGAAGTACTCGTCGGGCAGGCCGAGCGCCTCGGCGACGGCGTACTGGAAGGGGCCCGCGCTGACGTAGGTCAGGTACTGCTTGGCGGTGCGGACGGCGGAGACGAGGGCCGGGGACGCCGTGACCCAGCCGACCTTCCAGCCGGTGAAGGAGAAGGTCTTGCCGGCCGAGGAGATGCTGACGGTGCGCTCGCGCATGCCGGGCAGGGCGGCGATGGGGTGGTGGGTGGCACCGAAGACGAGGTGCTCGTAGACCTCGTCGGTGATCACCAGGAGGTCGTGATCGACGGCGAGGGCGGCGATCGTCGCGAGCTCGTCGGCGGTGAGGACGGTGCCGGTGGGGTTGTGCGGGGTGTTGAGGAGCAGGAGGCGGGTGCGCGGGGTGATCAGGGCGCGCAGTTCGTCCGGATCGGGGCGGAACGAGGGAGCCCGGAGCGTGAGCGGCACGCGCGTGGCGCCGGCCATGGCGATGCAGGCGGCGTACGAGTCGTAGAACGGCTCGAACGCGATCACCTCGTCGCCCGGCTCCAGCAGCGCGAGCAGGGAGGCGGCGATGGCCTCGGTGGCGCCGGCGGTGACGAGCACCTCGGAGTCCGGGTCGTACGCGAGGCCGTAGAAGCGCTGCTGGTGCTCGGCGATCGCGGCCCGCAGCTCCGGGATGCCGGGGCCGGGCGGGTACTGGTTGCCCTTGCCGGTCAGCACGGCGTCCGCGGCGGCCCGGGCGATCTCGCGGGGCCCGTCGGTGTCCGGGAACCCCTGCCCGAGGTTGATCGAACCGGTGGCGGTGGCCAGGGCGGACATCTCGGCGAAGATCGTCGTCCCCATGCCCGCCAGCCTGCGGTTCAGCAGCGGCCTCGTACCCATCACGGTTCCTCCCACGTCGTCGTCGGCCCCATCCTGGGGCAGCCGGCGGCCCGGGACAAGGAAGGCCCACCACCGGTGGTGCGGTGGCGGGCCGTCCTGGTGCGAAGGGGAGGGGATCAGGCCTCGTCGGTGCCCTCGGGAGCCTCGCCCTGGCCCTCTTCGCCCTCGATCTCGTTCTGCAGGCCGAGGCGCTCGACGATCCACTGCTCGAAGCCGACCGAGGCCTGGGTCCAGTTGGCGGTGGTGGTGACGAAGTAGTCCAGGTTGACGCCGGTGCCGACGATCATCTGGGCCTCGCCGATCAGGCGGACCACGCCGTCCTCGTGGGTGTGGGTGTAGACCTTGGGCCAGAGGGTCTCGCGGTTCCACTCGTCGATCAGGTCGAGGATCTCGCCCTTCTTCTCCAGCGGGTACGCGCGGTCGTAGAACGCGCGCACCGCGAAGAGCTCCTTCTGCTCGCCGCGGAACATGTAGTAGACGCGGAAGCCCTCCCAGGGGGCGGTGAGGTCGCCCTCCTCGTCCACGACGTGCTTGAGCTGCATCTGGTCCAGCAGCTGGGTGACCAGGGCCTGGTCCGGGACGACGATCGGCGGCGGGCCGGCCGGTCGCCCCTGGCCGCCGGGCTGCCCGCCCTGGGGGACGCCGAACGACGGGATGGACGACGGGTCGATGCTCATGGGGTCCTCTTCCTCGGTGCACGTGGTGGCCGGCAAGAGAGGCCGCCCTTTCCACCTTCCATCCTGCCTCATCCGGGGCGCGCCTCACAGGGGTACCCGGCCGTCCGTCGATCTTCGTACCGGGTGGTGTTCCGGGCCCCGAGCTCGGCGTTCCCCGACGTGCGCACGGGCCGCCGCCCCCGGGGGAGCGGCGGCCCGTGCGGCGGTCCGGGCGGAGCCGCCGACTACTTCTCCAGCGGTCCGCGAGCGCGGACGGTGAGCCGGTCGTGGGCCTCGTCGCGCTCGACGAGGACGGTGTCGCCGTCGTGCACCTGGCCGGAGAGGATCGCCCGCGCCAGCTGGTCGCCGATCGCGGACTGCACCAGCCGGCGCAGCGGGCGGGCGCCGTACGCCGGGTCGTACCCGGTGAGGGCCAGCCAGTCGCGCGCGGCGGCGGACACCTCCAGGGTGAGCCGCCGCTCGCGCAGCCGCTCGCCGAGGCGGGCCACCTGGAGGTCGACGATCCGGCTGAGCTCGGTGGTGCCCAGCGGCTCGAAGACCACGATGTCGTCCAGCCGGTTGAGGAACTCCGGCTTGAACGCGGCCCGGACCGAGTCCAGCACCAGTTGCTTCTTGCGGTCCTCCGGGGTGGTCGGGTCCACGAGGAACTGCGAGCCCAGGTTGGAGGTGAGGATCAGGATCGCGTTGCGGAAGTCCACCGTGCGGCCCTGGCCGTCGGTGAGCCGGCCGTCGTCCAGCACCTGGAGCAGGACGTCGAAGACCTCGGGGTGGGCCTTCTCCACCTCGTCCAGCAGCACGACGCTGTACGGGCGGCGGCGGACCGCCTCGGTGAGCTGGCCGCCCTCCTCGTAGCCGACGTACCCGGGCGGGGCGCCGACCAGGCGGGAGACGGAGTGCTTCTCGCCGTACTCGCTCATGTCGATGCGGACCATCGCCCGCTCGTCGTCGAAGAGGAAGTCGGCCAGGGCCTTGGCGAGTTCGGTCTTGCCGACGCCGGTGGGGCCGAGGAACAGGAAGGAGCCGGTCGGGCGGTCCGGGTCGGCGATGCCGGAGCGGGTGCGGCGCACCGCGTCCGACACGGCCTGCACGGCCTCCGCCTGGCCGATCAGGCGCTTGCCCAACTCCTCCTCCATGCGCAGGAGTTTGGCGCTCTCGCCCTCCAGCAGGCGGCCGGCCGGGATGCCCGTCCAGGAGGCGACGACGTCGGCCACGTCGTCCGGGCCGACCTCCTCCTTGACCATCGAGGTGGAGGCACCGCCGGTCTCCCCGTCCGCGGTCGCGGCGCGCTCCTGGGCGTCGGTGAGCTCCTTCTCGGCGGCCGGGATCTCGGCGTACATCAGCTTCGAGGCGCGCTCGAAGTCCCCGTCGCGCTGCGCCCGTTCGAGCGCGCCCTGCAGGTCGTCCAGGCGCTCCTTGAGCTCGCCGACCCGGTTGAGGCTCTTCTTCTCCTGCTCCCAGCGCGCCGTCAGCACGCTCAACTGCTCGTTCCGGTCGGCGAGATCGCGGCGCAGCCGGGCGAGGCGGTCGACCGAGGCCGGGTCCGACTCCTTCTCCAGTGCGAGCTCCTCCATGCGCAACCGGTCCACGGAGCGCTGGAGTTCGTCGATCTCGACGGGGGAGGAGTCGATCTCCATCCGCAGCCGCGAGGCCGCCTCGTCGACCAGGTCGATGGCCTTGTCGGGCAGGAAGCGGGAGGTGATGTAGCGGTTGGACAGGGTGGCCGCGGCGACCAGGGCGGCGTCGGCGATCTGCACCTTGTGGTGCGCCTCGTACCGGCCCTTGAGGCCGCGCAGGATGGCGATCGAGTCCTCCACGCTGGGCTCGCCGACCAGCACCTGCTGGAAGCGGCGCTCCAGTGCCGGGTCCTTCTCGATCCGCTCGCGGTACTCGTCCAGCGTGGTGGCGCCGACCATCCGCAGCTCGCCGCGGGCCAGCATCGGCTTGAGCATGTTGCCGGCGTCCATCGCGGAGTCGCCGCCGGCGCCCGCGCCGACCATGGTGTGCAGCTCGTCGATGAAGGTGACGACCTGGCCGTCGCTCTGCTTGATGTCGTTGAGGACGGCCTTGAGCCGCTCCTCGAACTCGCCGCGGTACTTGGCGCCCGCGACCATCGCGCTGAGGTCCAGCGCGACCAGCCGCTTTCCGCGCAGCGACTCCGGCACGTCGCCGGCGACGATGCGCTGGGCCAGGCCCTCGACCACGGCCGTCTTGCCGACGCCGGGCTCGCCGATCAGCACCGGGTTGTTCTTGGTGCGGCGGGAGAGCACCTGGACGACCCGGCGGATCTCCTGGTCGCGGCCGATCACCGGGTCGAGCTTGCCGTCCCGGGCGGCCTGGGTGAGGTCGGTGCCGTACTTCTCCAGCGCCTTGTAGGTGCCCTCCGGGTCCGGCGAGGTGACCCGGCCGCTGCCGCGCACGTCCTTGAACGCGGCCAGCAGCGCCTTGGGCGTACCGCCCTGGCGCACCAGCAGCTCGGCGACCGGCCCGCCCTCGGCGGCCAGACCGACCATCAGGTGCTCGGTGGAGACGTACTGGTCGTCGAGGTCGTCGGCGCGCTTGCCGGCCTCGGTGAGCACCGCGATGGTGTCCCGGGCGAGCTGCGGTGCGGCGACCGTCGAGCCGCTCGCGCTGGGGAGGGCGGCGAGCTGGCGGCGGGCCTCGGCGTCGACCCGCGCGACGTCGGCGCCGACCGCCTCCAGCAGCGGCCTGGCGATGCCCTCGGGCTGCTCCAGCAGGGCGATCAGGATGTGCACCGGCTTGACGTCCGGGTTCCCGACCGCACCGGCCTGCCGGATCGCGGCGGACAGGGCGTCCTGCGTCTTGGTGGTGAACTTGCTGGCGTCCACTGCTGGGGGGTCCTCCCTCGTCGTCCTTCACTGCTGCCATCAACAGCATGCACTAAGTTGAGTCTATTCCGCTCAGGTTTGGATTTCTTTCACGGCCCGGGGAGCGGACGGGCGCTCGGGGCCCTGTCTGGTCAGCACCAGCAGCTCCCGGGCCGGCCCGCCCGGCCGCTGCCCGGCCGGCCACACCGCGCGCAGCGGGCGCCGCAGGTCGAGCCCCGCCGCCAGCGGCACCTCGACCAGCCGCCGGGTCGCCAGTTCCTCGGTCACCACCAGCTCGCTCAGGCAGACCGGCCCCGCGCCGGTCATCGCCGCCGCCTTCAGCGCCGTCGACGAGGCCAGCTCCAGCCGCGGCCGCGCCGCGCCCCCGTACGGCGCCAGCGCCGCCTCCAGCACCTCCCGGGTGCCCGACCCCGGCTCGCGCAGCACCAGGGGCGTCCCGGCCAGCTCGGGGCCGGTCAGCGGTGCCCGGCGGCGCGACCACGGGTGGCCGGGCGCCACCACGACCACCAGCCGGTCCGCGGCCACCACGGCGCCGTCCAGCCCCGGCAGGGTGGACGGGCCCTCGACGAAACCGAGGTCCGCCTCGCCGGCCAGCACCCGCCCGGCGACCTCCGCCGAGTTCGCCGTCCGCAGCGTCACGGCGGTGCCCGGACTGACCTCGGCGAGCGCCAGCAGCCAGCCCGGCATCAGGTACTCGGCGACGGTCAGGCTGGCGACCACCGTCAGCTTGGCGTCCCGCCGTCCGCGCAGCGCGTCGATCCCGGCGTCCAGGGCCTGCGCCGCCTCCACCACGTGCCGGGCCCACTCGACCACCAGCCGGCCCGCCTCGGTCGGCCGGCTGCCCCGGGGGGAGCGCTCCAGCAGCGGGACGCCGACCTGCCGCTCCATGCCCTTGATCCGGGCACTCGCGGTCGGCTGGCTGACGCCCAGCTCGGCCGCCGCCCGGCCGACGCTGCCCAGCCGGGCCACCGCGAGCAGCAGCTCCAGGGCGCCGAGTTCGGGGACGTGCGGAGAGAGGGCCATAGGTTCAGGCTATGTCGTCATAGAGCGGCGGGCGCTACCGGCCACGGCCCCGCGGAGGGACGGTGGTCCCATGTCCACCTTGGCCGATGTCCGCCCGCTCACCCGTCCCTCCGTCGCCCGCCCCCGGTTCGACCTCGCGCAGCTCGGCCCCAACTGGTACGCCGCCGTCATGGGCACCGCGATCCTCGGCAACGGCGCGGCCGTCCTGCCGGTCCGACCGCCCGGGCTGGTCGCCTTCGGCGAGGTGATGTGGGCGCTCGGTCTGGCCGCCCTGCTGGTGCTCGGCGGCGCGCGGCTGGTGCACCTCACCAGGCACCGGGAGGCCGCCCGTACCCAGCTGCTGGACAACCCGGCCACCGCCGTCTTCTACGGCTGCCCGCCGATGGCCCTGCTGGCGGTCGGCCTCGGCACGCTGCTGCTGGGCTCGAAGGTGATCGGCACCGGGCCCGCCGTGGCGACCGACGCCGTGCTGTGGACCGCCGGCACCGTCTACGCGCTCGCCGTCGCCGGTGGCATCCCCTACCTGATGCTCACCCGGCACCGGCTCTCCGCCCTGGAGGCCAACCCGACCTGGCTGCTGCCCGTCGTCGCCCCGCTGGTCGCCGCGGCCACCGGCCCCGCGCTCGTCCCGCACCTGCCGTCCGGCTTCCCGCAGCAGGCCATGCTGTACGGCTGCTGGGCGCTGTTCGGCATCGGACTGCTGGCCACCCTGGTGCTGCTGCCGGTGGTGTTCACCGGGCTCTTCCACAGCAAGGTGCCGACCCTCGCGCTCACCCCCGCGCTGTTCCTGGTGCTCGGGCCGCTCGGCCAGTCCGTCACCGCAGTCCACCAGCTCGCCGACGCCGCCCGCCCGGTGCTCCCCGCGCTGGCGCCCGCCATGGCGGCCCTCGCCGAGCTGTACGGCGTGGCCGTGATCGGCGTCGCGATGCTCTGGCTGGCCGTCGCGCTCACCGCCAACCTGCGCGCCCGGCGGGCCGGCATGCCGTTCGCGATGACCTGGTGGGCGTTCACCTTCCCCGTCGGCACCTGCGTCACCGGCGTCTCGGCGCTCGCCCGCCACACCGGGTTCGGCGGGTTCACCGGGCTGGCGGTCGGGCTGTACGCGCTGCTGGCCCTCGCCTGGGCCGCCGCCGCGAGCGGCACGGTGGCCGGGCTGGCCCGCGGGCGACTGCTGACGCGCTGAGCGACTGCCGTCCCGGAGAGGGACGAGCGGTGCCCCGGCCTCCGGAACCGGAAGCCGGGGCACCGCTCGCTTGCTGCGGGGACCGCCCAGGTGCAGGAACGCGCACCCCGCGCCTGACCGTCCACCGCCGACCAGGCCGGTCCGGGGCTTGCGTCGGGCACCCGACTGGCCTTGGCGTTCACCGGAATCCGGCCCACCGGTCAGCCGGCCGGGAACCGGCCCGCCGTGCAGATAGCTGCAATTGCGAGAACCTGCACTCGGGTGACACTTGTCCGCCGGGCGTCACGCTGTGATGGTGGAGTCACGCCAGGTCGTCCGGGCAACCGCGGCCCGATGGTGGCGACTTGCTCTTCAAAAGTGGATGCGGGACATCGTGTTCCCGCACAACGGGGGGAAGAGCGCCGGCCGGGACGCCATGTGTGGTGATGGCCCCCGGAACCGGAGCCGGCGAGGCGTTGCTGCTCCGCCTCGCCGGAAGCGCCTTGGCATGGCGTGGCAAGGCGGCCTCTGGGCGTCCGGTGTGCGACGGCACCCGGGCCCAGGGGTCCGCCCGCCGCCCGGTACCGTGACCGCCGGGCCCTCGCGGCCGGAGACGACGGGGACGCGGGACACGGGGGCGGGCACATCCGAAGGCGTCCGGCAGGGAGAGTTCGACGTGACGGCGGAACCGGCGGTCGCACCGGACCACGGCCAGTACGCGGGTGGCTTCACCGGCGGCGAGGGCTTTGCGGGCACCGGGGGCCCCGGGAGCGCCGGAGGCCTCACCGGAGCGGGCGAGCCCGACGACGCGGCCCGCCAGCTCTACCTCTCGATCCTCGCCGAAGGCGGCCGGATCCCGTTCACCGGTGTCCACGAGAGCGACCACGCCGCCCTCCAACAGCTCGTCGACATCGGCCTGCTGATGCCCAACGCGATGGACGCCTGCTACACCGCCGTCAGCCCGCGCTCCGTCACCGACCGCCTCGGCGCCGAACTGCGCAGCGAGGCCACCCGGCTGCTGGTCCGCGCCGAGAACCTGCCCGGCGCCCTCGACGGCCTCACCCGCGCCTACGACGCGATGCCCCGCCGGCCCGGCCGGGCCGGCGGCGCCGTCTACGTCGAGGGCCACGTCCACATCCGCCAGCGGATCTCCCAGCTCGTCTCCGACTGCCGCGCCGAGGTCCTCACCGCCCAGCCGGGCCACCGGCCCGCCGACACGCTCCAGGTCGCCCGGCTCCAGGACGTCCAGCTCCTGCAGCGCGGCTGCTCGCTGCGCACCATCTACCAGCCGGTCGCGTTCGCCGACCAGTCCGCCCTCGCCTACGCCGACGAGGTGACCCGGCACGGCTCGCTCATCCGCGTCCTCGACGAGCCCTTCCAGCGGCTCATCGTCTTCGACCGCACCGTCGCCGTGATCTCCGCCAGCGAGGACAACAGCACCGCCGCCTTCATCACCGACCCCGCCGCCATCACCTTCCTGGTGGGCGCGTTCGAACGCGACTGGGCCCGCGCCGACACCACCGAGGCCGCCGCCGCCCTCGGCCACGGCCCTGCCCGCAGCACCCCCGACCGGGTCGGCCGCCTGCTCGCCCGCGGCCTCACCCAGCGCGCCGTCGCCACCCGCCTCGGCCTCAGCGAACGCACCGTCGCCGCCCACATCTCCCGCCTGCGCGACCGCTACGGCGCCCAGACCCTCTTCCAGCTCGGCTGGCTGATGCGAGGCTCCCGCGATGACCGATGAGCGAGCGACGGGGGTACCCCCGGCCGGAGGCCGGGGGAGAGCTCACCTTCCCAAGGACACGCACGGGCGAGTGCCCCCGCCGAGCGGTGGGGGCACCTCCCCGCGGCCAGGGCCGGGGGAGAGGTGGGCGGATGAGCCGACCGCCGCCGAGCGGGCCCTCTACCTCACCGCGGTCCGCCGCGGCGGACACCTGCGCCCCGACGACCTCGCCCCCGCGGACCGCCCCACCCTCGCCGTACTCGTCGCCCGCGGTCTGCTCGCCCCGACGGCCACCGGCTACACGGCCGTCGACCCGCGCTCCGTCGGCGACCGGCTCGGCGCCGAACTGCGCACCCGTGCCGCCCGGTTGCTCGTCCACGCCGAGAGGCTCCCGGCCGCCCTCGCCCCGCTCTCCCACGCCTACGACGCCGCACCCCGGGCGGCCTGCCGCACGGGCGAGGCCGCTTACGTCGAGGGCAAGGACGCCATCCGCCTCCGGCTCTCCCGGGTCCTGTCCGAGTGCGGCGAGGAAGTGCTCACGGCTCAGCCCGGCACGCGGCAACCGGTCACCCTCGAACTCGCGCTCCACCAGGACGTCGCGCTGGCGACCAGTGGTCGCCGGATCCGGACGCTCTACCAGCCCGTCGCCCGCCGGCAGCCCCACGTGATCGCCTACGCGAAGGAGGTGACCCGGCACGGCTCGCTGGTCCGCGTCCTGAACGAGCCGTTCCAGCGGATGCTCGTCGTCGACCGGCGGACCGCCGTCCTCTTCGTCCACCCCGGCCACGACGTCGCCGCCTTCCTCACCGAGCCCGCCGCCGTCGCGGCCCTGGTCGCCGTGTTCGAACGCGACTGGGCCAGGGCCGACGTCACCGACTGGTCGAGCGCCACCCCCGGCCGCACCGCCGACCGGGTCACCGCGCTGCTGAGCGAGGGCCTCACCCAGCGCGCCGTCGCCACCCGCCTCGGCCTCAGCGAACGCACCGTCGCGGGCCACCTCGCCCGCCTGCGCGACCGCTACGGCGCCCGGACCCTCTTCCAACTCGGCTGGCAGCTGAAGGGCGACGCCGATGGGTGACCTGACGCTGTCCGAAGCCCTCCCGGACGAGTCCGCCCGCGCGCTCTACCGCGCGATCCTGCGGGAGGGCGGACGGGTCCGGGCGGCCGAGGTGGGCCTGGGCGACCTTCCGACGATGGAACGGTTGGTGGAGCTCGGCCTGGTCATGTTCCAGGACCTCGACGTCTCGTACATCGCGGTCGACCCGCGCTCGGCCGTCGACCGGATCGGCACCGAGATCCGGCTGGCGAGTGCTCGTCTGCTGGCGGAGGCCGAGCAGGTCCCCGATCTGCTCGGCGACCTGACGCGGGCCTACGATGCTTCGCCGCACCGGGTGACCCGTGCGGCCGGTGTCCGGTACGTGACGGGCATGGAGCAGATTCGGCAGGAGATCGAGCAGGTGGCGCGGGAGTACCCGAAGGAGTCGCTGACGGCGATTCCGGGCGGGGCCCGTCCGGCCGCGGCCCTGCCCGGGGCGCTCGCGCAGACGCGGGACTACATCGAGCGCGGAGGCGTGAAGCGGGTCATCTACGACCCCGCCGCCCGCCTGGACGGGCCGACGGTGGGGTTCGCCGCCGAGGCCGCGCGGCTCGGCTGCCCCATCCGGGTACTGGCCGCGCCGTTCACCCGGCTGATGCTCTTCGACCGGACGGTCGCGGTCATTCCTGCCGCCGGGGACAACACCAGCGCGGCCTTCGTCGAGGACCCGGCCACCGTGGCCTTCCTGGTCGAGGTGTTCGAGCAGCAATGGCAGCAGGCCGAGGGTGTGAACTGGGCCGCGCTGGCGGCCGGTTCCAGCGACTCGACGGTCCACGAGCAGGTGGGGCGACTGCTGGCGCAGGGGCTCACGCAGCGGGCGATCGCGAGCCGCATGGGGCTGAGCGAGCGGACCGTGGCCGGTCACATCGCCCGGCTGCGTGAGCTGTACGACGCGGAGACGCTGTTCCAGCTGGGCTGGCAGATGCGGGGATCCCGGACGGGGGAGTCCGGTGGATGACCGCGGGTCAGCCGGTGGCGGCGCCCGACGGCCAGTAGCCGGCCCGGCCGGCCACGGGGGGCTGCTGACGGGGGACGTTGAACTGCTCGCCGGGGGCGGTCCAGAAGCCCTCGCGCAGCGACAGCGCCATGCCGGCCCAGTCGAGCGCCGTCTCCACGGTGTGGTTGAGCGCCTCCTGCGACCAGGTGTCGTCGAAGACCAGCGGCAGGACGGGGGCGACCTGCTCGATGGTGGCGATCAGCGGGTTGTGCGTGATGGCCTCGTCGACGAGCAGGACGATCGGCTTGCGCAGCGCGGAGGCCCAGCCCAGCTCCAGGCTCACCCCGGCCGACAGCGGGGCGCCGACGTAGGCGAACACCAGGTCCGCCGACTGCAGCGCCCGGAAGTCCGACGGAACCCGCGGCTCCGGCGCCCGCCCGGCGACGGTCCAGGCGTCGCTGTGGTGCGCGCTGTACACGGCTGCACCGCTGCGGAGGAGCGTGGTGCGCAGCGTCGTCAGCCGCGTCCGGCTGGCGAGCGTCACCACACTGTCGGCCGGCCCGGTCAGCCGCATCAGCGGCGCGGCCAGGAACACTCGTGCACGCCGACCCTCGGGGGCCTGGCTGTCGTGGTGACGCAGGTAGGGCTCGGTCATGTCGACTCCGGGGGAAGGCCGACCGGGGGAATGAACGTCGGCGAAGGGGTTTGGATGTTGAGTGACGGTGCTCGAGCTGTCGAAACTCGTTTGAAGCCCGTGAACGATTGAACGTACATGGGCAAGCCTGGTGGACTTGCAAGGGTTATTGAGAGCGAACTGATCGTCCATCGGCCGGTGCGGTGGAGTCCAGGTTTGAGAGGTGTCATCTGGATGCCTGGCAGAGAGATGACATGGGCCAGGACCTTGCGGCAACATGTGTGCAGTCGTTTCATTGCCACCTATTTGTGCGATCGCAGGCTTGAAGGAAGGGGCGGGCTTATGTCTCGCATGCACCGGTACGTCCGAAAGGTCGCACTCCCTCTCGTTGTCGGGCTGGTTGCGCTGATCGCTGTAGTTGCCGGGGCGGTCGAGAGCGGGTACGCCGAGCAGGAACATGCGAGCGCCACGTCGAGCGTCGTCGCGTCCGACACGCACTGGACCTGAGCCGGGCGGTCGGGCGCCCCGCGCTCTTCCGCTCCCCGGAACCGTACTGATTACGAATCTGCTACCTGAGGCTGATCGTCGGGGCCTTGAGCGGCCCGTCCCAGGACGTAGCCCAACTGAAAGAGCGACTCGACGTTGTACTCCTCGCGCATTTCGGCGAGATGGCGGGCCAGCGTTCGTTCGCTGATGCCGAGTCGCCGGGCGATGACGCGGTGGTTGGTGCCGGCCAGCAGAAGTTCGATGATGGTGTGCCGGAGCCGGGAAACGACCTGCTGCGGCACGCTCGTTGCCCCGTCGAACTCGAGGGCCCGGCTCCAGTTGCGTTCGAATACCTCTTCCACCAGGTATTCGATCACCGATTGGTCGTGGATGAATGCGGCCATGCCCATGTCGTCGGCCGCCACCGGGATGACGGCGAGTCGGCGATCGATGATGATCAGCCTGGTGTAGGGCTCGTCGAGCGTCCTGTACTGCCACCCGGCAGCGGACAGCGTTGCCACGTAATCGCGCGTCGGTTGGTGGTAGCGGGTGCTGGCGTGGTAGATCGTTCGCATGCTCGCGCCCATTTTGAGGCGGGCGAAGTCGTAGTCCAGGCCGGAGGCCAGGACTTTGGGAGGGCGTGGCCCACCAGGCTGCATGGCGAGGGCTTCCTCCGGTCCGTCTGCCTGCGCCTGGAGGATCCGCTGGTTTATCAGCGCCTTTCCCCGGACGTATTCAATTGGTCCGCCCTGTTGACCGCGTGAATGAAAGGCCTCGGCGAGGTCTCCGAGATCGGCCGGGAGTGCGACCGCCCGCGCAAGCAAATCGAGTGCTTGCCGCTGCCAGGCGAGACTCATACTGCTGGAAAGCTGTGCGGCATCCACCGCAGCATAGACGCCTGGCTCATCCATATCCGGAACCAGGAGGCCGAGCGCAACCAGCTCGTCGAAAGCCGATGCTTCCTGCGGATCGTCAACTCTCCGGGTAGTCTTGCCATTTCCCTCGACGGTGGCAAGGTACAGGGCTCGGGCGTTCGCGGACAGCGCGCGCGGCCTGGCTGGCATTCCCGCCTGCTCCCGCCCGTTCATTCTCGCCTCCTTGTCGTAGGCCGGACAAAATCGCCAGAGGAACACGACTGTGCTCAGCGACCGATCCTAAGGCTCAACCGGATGCCCCATAGGAGCTTCGCAGGTGCCCGAACACGGCAGCGTTCTTGAGCTTGCACTCTCTCACCACACGCAAGCCGCCGGCACCCCCCGAACAGGAGGGAACCGGCGGCCGGGCTGGTGTTCAGCCAAGTCAGCGCTTCGGGCGCCAGACGACCAGGGCGCTCGACTGGGGGGTCGGGGGCTGGTAGGGGACGAGGTCGCGGCGGTAGGAGGCGTGGACGGCGGCTTCGCGCTGCTGGAGGGCGGCGGCGGCGCTCTCCAGGGAGTCGGCGAGTTCGGCGATGCGCGACTGGAGGGCGGTGACCTGGTTCTCCAGCTCGATGATCCGCTTGATGCCGGCCAGGTTGATGCCCTCGTCCTGCGAGAGCCGCTGGACCTCGCGCAGTTGCTGGATGTCGCGGGCGGAGTAGCGGCGGCCGCGGCCGGCGGTGCGGTCGGGGCTGACCAGGCCGAGGCGGTCGTACTGGCGCAGGGTCTGCGGGTGCAGGCCGGAGAGTTCGGCGGCCACCGAGATCACGTACACCGGGGTGTCCTCGGTGAGCACGTACGGGGGCGGGGCCGCCGCGCGCCGGGTGCGGCGGCCGTCGCCGGGCAGGCCTTCGCCGAGGCCCGGGCCGATCGGACCGTCGGGGGTCATCGGGGTCATCGGGGACATCTGGTCGTCACGCTCCCTTCGCCGCCCGGAACAGGGCGGCTCGCGGGTCGTCGGAGGCGGTGGCCTCGCGGTACTGCTCCAGGGCGGACAGCGCGTCGCCGGTGACGTGCTGCGGCACCACGACCTCGACGGTGACGAGGAGGTCGCCGCGGGTGCCGTCCTTGCGGGTGGCGCCCTTGCCGCGGGCCCGCATGGTGAGGCCGTTGGCGCTGCCGGGGGGCAGCTTGAGCTTCACGGAGGGGCCGCCGAGCGTGGGCACCTCGATGGTGCCGCCGAGCGCCGCCTCGGGGAAGGTGACCGGGACGGTCACGGTGAGGTTGTCGCCCTTGCGGCCGAAGACGGGGTGGGCGTCGACGTGCACGGTGACGTAGAGGTCACCGGGCTGGCCGCCGCGTTCGCCCTGGGCGCCCTTGCCCTTGAGCCGGATGCGCTGGGCGTCCTGGACGCCGGCCGGGATGCGGACCTGCATGGTGCGGGCGGAGCTGGCCCGGCCGCTGCCGTGGCAGTCGGTGCAGGGGTCGTCGACGATCATGCCGCGGCCCTTGCAGTCCTTGCAGGGCTCGGAGAGCGCGAACGCGCCCTGGCCCCGGCTGACGGTGCCGGCGCCGACGCAGGTCGGACAGACCCGCGGGGTGGTGCCGGACTTGGCGCCGGTGCCGTTGCAGACACGGCAGGGGGCCTGGCTGGTCATCCGCAGCGGGACGGTCGCGCCGTCGACGGCCTCCTCGAAGGAGAGGGTGACCTCGGTCTCGACGTCGGCGCCGCGCCGGGGCTGGGCCTGGCGGCCGCCACGGTTGAAGAGGCCGCCGAAGACGTCGCCGATGCCGCCGCTGCCGCCCTGGGTGCCGCTGAAGAGGTCGCCGAAGTCGAAGCTGTAGTTGCCGGTGCCGGGCCCGCCGGCGCGGAAGCCGCCGTTGGCGAAGAGGCTGCGGGCCTCGTCGTACTCCTTGCGGCGCTTCTCGTCGGACAGGACGTCGTACGCCTCGGAGATGTCCTTGAAGCGCTCCTCGGCCTTGGCGTCGCCCTTGTTGGCGTCCGGGTGGAACTCGCGCGCCAGCTTCCGGTAGGTCTTCTTGATCTCGGTGGCAGTGGCGTCCTTGGGCACGCCGAGGACCTTGTAATAGTCCTTCTCGACAAAGTCCTTGCCACTCATGGCTTGCGCCACCTCCCGATGTCCATCGTCACTGCGTTGTCAACAGCCCGGCCGCGTGGGCCTGTTGCCGACAGTGCGCTGCGGAGCCGATCGCCGTACTGACCGGCGTACGACTCCGCAGCGCACTGGTTCGTCCACTGGGACGGGCGTGCGCCCGTCACAGGTCGTCAGCTGTCCTTGCCACCGTCGGCCTTGTCCGACTTCTCGGACTTGGCGGCGTCGGTGTCCGGCCCGGCCGTGGTCTGGGTGCCCGGCTGGGGCTCCGCGACCGCGACCATCGCCGGGCGGATGATCCGCTCGCCGATCCGGTAGCCGGGCTGGAGGATCTGCACGCAGGTGTCCTCGGTGACGTCCGAGGAGTAGCTGTGCATCAGCGCCTCGTGCATGGTCGGGTCGAAGGGCTCGCCCTCCTTGCCGAACTGCTGGAGGCCCAGCTTGGCGACGACCGTCTCCAGCGAGTCGGCGACGGACTTGAAGCCGCCGGTGACCTCGCCGTGCTCGCGGGCGCGGCCGATGTCGTCCAGGACCGGGATCAGGGACTCCAGGATGTTGGAGACCGCGATCTCGCGGACGGTGAGCCGGTCGCGCTCGACTCGCTTGCGGTAGTTCTGGTACTCGGCCTGGAGGCGCTGGAGGTCCGCGGTGCGCTCGGTGGCCTCGCGCTTGGCGGCGGCCAGCTCGGCCGACGCGTCGCCGGAGCCGCCCGCGGCGGCCTCTTCGGCGGCCTTGATCACGGCCTCTTCGGCGGCGGAGTCGTCGCCGGGCTTGCCGCCCTGCGGCTTGTCCGTCATGCCGCACCGCCCTTGGGCTTGTCGTGCTTCTCGTCGTCCACGATCTCGGCGTCGACGACGTCGTCGTCCTTGCCGTGGGCGGCGGAGTCGCCGGCGGCCGCACCGGCGGCGTCGGCGTTGGCGTAGAGGGCCTGGCCGAGCTTCTGCGCGGTGGTGGAGACCTTCTCCGAGGCCTCGCGGATCTTCGCGATGTCCTCGCCCTTCAGGGCCTCCTTGAGCTCGCCGACGGCGGTCTCGACCTCGGTCTTGACGTCGGCCGGGAGCTTGTCGGTGTTGTCCGCGATGAACTTCTCGGTCGAGTAGACGAGCTGCTCGGCGGAGTTGCGGGTCTCGACGGCCTCGCGGCGCTTGTGGTCGTCCTCGGCGTACTGCTCGGCCTCGCGGCGCATGCGGTCGACCTCGTCCTTCGGCAGCGAGGAGCCGCCGGTGACGGTCATCTTCTGCTCCTTGCCGGTGCCGAGGTCCTTCGCGCCGACGTGCATGATGCCGTTGGCGTCGATGTCGAAGGTGACCTCGATCTGGGGCAGGCCGCGCGGCGCCGGCGGCAGGCCGGTCAGCTCGAACATGCCGAGCTTCTTGTTGTACGCCGCGATCTCGCGCTCGCCCTGGTAGACCTGGATCTGCACGGACGGCTGGTTGTCCTCGGCCGTGGTGAAGATCTCCGAGCGCTTGGTCGGGATCGTGGTGTTGCGCTCGATCAGCTTGGTCATGATGCCGCCCTTGGTCTCGATGCCGAGGGACAGCGGGGTGACGTCGAGCAGCAGGACGTCCTTGACCTCGCCCTTGAGGACACCGGCCTGGAGCGAGGCGCCGATGGCGACGACCTCGTCCGGGTTGACGCCCTTGTTGGCGTCCTTGCCGCCGGTCAGCTCCTTGACGAGCTCGGCGACGGCCGGCATGCGGGTCGAGCCGCCGACGAGGACGACGTGGTCGATCTCGGCGAGCGAGATGCCGGCGTCCTTGATGACGTTGTTGAACGGGACCTTGCAGCGCTCCAGCAGGTCGGCGGTCAGCTGCTGGAACTGGGCGCGGGTGAGCTTCTCGTCCAGGTGCAGCGGGCCCTCGGCGGAGGCCGTGATGTAGGGCAGGTTGATCGAGGTCTCGGAGGACGAGGACAGCTCGATCTTGGCCTTCTCGGCGGCCTCGCGCAGACGCTGCAGGGCCATCTTGTCCTTGGACAGGTCGACGCCGTGGCCGGACTGGAAGACCTTGACCAGGTGGTCGACGACGCGCTGGTCCCAGTCGTCGCCGCCGAGGTGGTTGTCACCGTTGGTGGCCTTCACCTCGACGACCCCGTCGCCGATCTCCAGCAGGGAGACGTCGAAGGTGCCGCCGCCGAGGTCGAAGACCAGGATGGTCTGGTCGTCCTTGTCCAGGCCGTAGGCCAGGGCGGCCGCGGTCGGCTCGTTGACGATGCGCAGGACGTTGAGGCCCGCGATCTCACCGGCCTCCTTGGTGGCCTGGCGCTCGGAGTCGTTGAAGTAGGCCGGGACGGTGATGACCGCGTCGGTGACGGTCTCGCCCAGGTAGGCCTCCGCGTCCCGCTTCAGCTTCTGCAGGATGAAGGCGCTGATCTGCTGGGGGTTGAAGTCCTTGCCGTCCAGGTTGATCTTCCACCCGGTGCCCATGTGGCGCTTGACCGAGCGGATGGTGCGGTCGACGTTGGTGACCGCCTGGCGCTTGGCCACCTCGCCGACCAGGACCTCGCCGTTCTTCGCGAAAGCGACGACGGACGGCGTGGTCCGCGCGCCCTCGGCGTTCGTGATGACGGTGGGCTCGCCACCCTCCAGAACGCTGACGACCGAGTTCGTCGTACCGAGGTCGATGCCGACCGCGCGTGCCATCGTAGATACCTCCACGGAAGAGTTGAGCTTTACGGGCTCAAGGATGCATGACCCGCCGGACGGCGTCAACAGCTATGAGTCCGGCGCGCTCAACTTTGCTGAGGCGGTTCCTCCCGGACGGTGGCGGCGGCGCCGCCCGCGCCCCCGGTCGGAGTGACGGTCGTCCCGGCCGAGGTGGCGGGAGTGGAGTTACGTGACTGCCGCCATACCTTGAGAACCTTCTGGAGAACTGTTAACGAGCGGTAATGTCCGGGCCGTCGGCCCGGCAAGTTACCGACGAGTACACTCCCCTGGTAAAGACGTAGAACCCGGACTGCTCAACCGCAAGCCGCAGGAGACGGAGCCGATGCAGCTAGCAGCGATCGTCATCTCGCTGGTCACGTTCGTGATCGGCACCGCGCTCGCCCTTCGTGCGGCGTGGCACATCTTCAAGGTGGTGCTGACCGGCGCGCCGGACACCACCCGTTTCGGCAAGCCCGCCCGGCGCGTGAGGACCGTCGCGGTCGAGTTCATCGGCCACACCAGGATGAACCGCTGGGGGATCGTCGGCATCGCGCACTGGTTCGTCGCGGTCGGCTTCTTCAGCCTGGTCCTGACCATCGTCAACGCCATGGGTCAGCTCTTCGACGCCGAGTTCGAGCTGCCGGTCATCGGGCACTGGATGATCTGGCAGCTCTTCGTCGAGCTCGTCGGCACCCTCACCACCCTGGGCATCCTGACCCTGATGGTGATCCGGCTGATGAGCCTGCCGTCGCGCTCCGGCCGCAAGTCCCGCTTCGCCGGCTCGATCGCCTGGCAGGCCTTCTACGTCGAGTACACGATCCTCGGCATCGGCCTGTGCATCCTGATGCTGCGCGCCCTGGAGGGCGCCCTCAACGGCGTCGACTCGTACGGCCCGGCGCACCTCGTCTCGTACCCGATCACCTCCGCGCTGAGCGGCCTGTCGCACGGCACGCTGGAGAACCTGATCTGGCTGTTCGCGACGCTGAAGATCTGCATCTCCTTCGCCTGGGCGATCACCATCGGCCTCAACCCCTCGATGGGCGTGGCCTGGCACCGCTTCCTGGGCTTCTTCAACATCTACTTCAAGCGCGAGGAGGACGGCGGCACCGCGCTCGGCGCCCTCCGTCCGATGACCTCCGGCGGTCAGCCGATCGACTTCGAGGACCCGGCCGAGGACGCCGTCTTCGGCGTCTCCCAGGTCGAGCACTTCTCCTGGAAGGGCATCCTCGACTTCTCCACCTGCACCGAGTGCGGCCGCTGCCAGTCGCAGTGCCCGGCCTGGAACACGGGCAAGCCGCTGTCGCCGAAGCTGCTCATCATGAGCCTGCGCGAGCACGCCTACGGCAAGGCCCCGTACCTGCTCGCCGGTGGCGGCAAGGACATGGAGGGCACCGAGAAGGCGACCGCCGAGCAGCTCAAGGACGTCCCGGCGGGCGCCCTCGCCGAGGCCGAGCGCCCGCTGATCGGCACCGCCGAGGAGAACGGCGTCATCGACCCGGACGTCCTGTGGTCCTGCACCACCTGCGGCGCCTGCGTCGAGCAGTGCCCGGTGGACATCGAGCACATCGACCACATCGTCGACATGCGCCGCTACCAGGTGATGATCGAGTCCTCGTTCCCGACCGAGGCCGGGACGATGCTCAAGAACCTGGAGAACAAGGGCAACCCGTGGGGCATGGCCACCAAGGCCCGCCTCGACTGGGTCAAGGAGCTCAAGAAGGAGACCGGCATCGAGGTGCCGGTGATCGGCGAGGACATCGACCCCGCCGAGGTCGAGTACCTCTACTGGGTCGGCTGCGCCGGCGCCCTGGAGGACCGCGCCAAGAAGACCACCAAGGCCTTCGCCGAGCTGCTGCACACCGCGGGCGTGAAGTTCGCGATCCTCGGCAAGGAGGAGTCCTGCACCGGTGACTCCGCCCGACGCCTGGGCAACGAGTTCCTCTTCCAGATGCTCGGCGCGCAGAACGTGGAGACGCTGAACGCGGCCCTGGAGGACGCCCCGGTCAAGCGGATCGTCGCCACCTGCCCGCACTGCTTCAACACCATCGCCAACGAGTACCCGCAGCTGGGCGGCCACTTCGAGGTCATCCACCACACCCAGCTGCTGCAGCACCTGATCGACGAGGGCAAGCTCGTCCCGGTCAACCCGGTCGAGGGCCTGATCACCTACCACGACCCCTGCTACCTGGGCCGTCACAACAAGGTCTACAGCCCGCCGCGCGAGATCATGGACAAGGTCCCGGGCCTGCGCCAGCAGGAGATGCACCGGCACAAGGAGCGCGGCTTCTGCTGCGGCGCCGGCGGTGCGCGCATGTGGATGGAGGAGCGCATCGGCAAGCGGATCAACACCGAGCGCGTGGACGAGGCGCTGTCGCTCAACCCGGACATCGTCTCCACCGCCTGCCCGTTCTGCCTGGTGATGCTCTCCGACTCGGTCAACGGCAAGAAGAACGAGGGCGCGGCCAAGGAGCACCTGAAGGTGGTCGACGTGGCCCAGTTGCTGCTCGACTCGGTCAAGGCGACCCCGCCGACCGACGCCGAGGAGCCCGCGACGGTGGACGCGTAGCGGCCCCTGTTCGACAGTTCTGCTACAACTGCCCGGCCCGGCGGTCGCCGCGAGAGCGGTCCGCCGGGCCGGGCTTTTGGGGCCTCGGCGGCGCTGTCCCGGAAGCCCCGGTGGCGGGCGAGTGATCCCAATCGCACAGCCGCCGGACGGGCATTCGGTTGGAAGGAAATACAGTAGGCCAGACCGGCCCGCGGGCCGGTCGACCCGTTCCGGGCACCCGGACCACGGCCGGACCACGGCCGGACGGCCGGTGGACGGACGGGGTCATACGAACGAAAGAGGTGCGGCCCGCCGGGCCGGGCCGCAGAGACCACAAGGGGAACAGCGCAGACCATGACCGAGGCGATCATGCTGGTCGGTGGTAAGGGCACGCGACTGCGTCCGCTGACCACCCACACCCCCAAGCCCATGCTGCCGGTGGCGGGCGTCCCCTTCATCGCGCACCAGCTGGCCCGCGCCGCCGCAGCCGGAGTCACCCGCGTGGTGCTCGCCACCTCCTACCTGGCCGAGGTCTTCGAGGACCACTTCCAGGACGGCACCCCGTACGGCATCGAGCTGGTCTACCTGACCGAGCGCGAGCCGCTCGGCACCGGCGGCGCCATCCGCAACGCCGCCTCCGGGCTCACCTGCGGCCCGGACGAGCCGGTCCTCGTCTTCAACGGCGACATCCTGTCCGGCGTCGACATCGCCGCCCTGCGCGACGGCCACGTGGCCGCCGGGGCCGACGTCACCCTGCACCTCACCCGGGTGGAGGACCCGCGCGCCTTCGGCCTCGTGCCGACCGACGCGGACGGGCGGGTGCTGGAGTTCCTGGAGAAGCCGGAGACGCCCGAGCAGATCGTCACCGACCAGATCAACGCCGGCTGCTACGTCTTCACCCGGTCCGTCATCGACCGCATCCCGGCCGGCCGGGAGGTGTCCGTCGAGCGCGAGACCTTCCCCGAGCTGCTCGCCACCGGCGCGCTGCTGCGCGGCGTCGTCGACACCTCGTACTGGCTGGACCTCGGCACCCCGGGCGCGTTCGTCCGCGGCTCGGCCGACCTGGTCCTCGGCAAGGTCGACTCCCCGGCCGTCCCCGGTCCGACCGGCGACGCCCTGCTCCTGCCCGGCGCGACCGTCCACCCGGGCGCGGTGCTCAGCGGTGGCACCGTCGTCTCCGAGGGCGCGGTGGTCGAGGCCGGCGCGATCGTCGAGGGCAGCGTCGTCCTGCCCGGCGCCGTCATCGGCCCGGACACCCTGGTCAAGGACTCCATCGTGGGCGCCTTCGCGACCGTCGGGGACCGCTCGGCCCTGGACGGCGCGGTGATCGGCGACGGCGCGATCGTCGAGTCCGACAACGAGCTGCCGAACGGCATCCGGATCGCCTGCGGCACGCTGCTGCCGGTCGGCGCCGTCCGCACCTCGGCCGGCCCGGGCGGCTGCCCGGCCGGTGCCTCCGCCGCGGCGGCCGTCCACGGGCCGACCGTCACCGCGCAGCGCTGACGCCCGCTTCCGGCCCCGTTCGTCTCAGGCTCGCTGCAAACCGGCCCCGGCTCCGTCCGGGACGTACGCGGACTGGGCCGGACGGGTACCTTCGGAACGTGGCTGGTAATCGATACGACAGCGGTCAGGGTGCCGACCCCCACGGCGGGTGGTCGGCCCCTCCGCCGCCGGCGGGGGCGCCCGGGGGGCACGGGCAGACGGACGGGCCGGAGTACTTCACGGCCCCGCACCGGGGGGTCGCTCCGCACGACCCGTACGCCGCCGACCGGCCCGGGAACACCCGGGCCTTCCCGACCGGCGGTGACCCGTACACGGGGCAGCCCCCGTACCAGGACTACCCGACGCAGGGGTACCAGGGGCAGGGCCGGCAGGCTCCCGGCTACTACGACCAGGGGTACGGCGAGCAGGGGTACGGATACCCCCAGGGGGAGGCGCAGCCGCCGTACGGCCAGGACAACGTCGCCGTCTACCGGGCGGGCGGCCAGTCCTCGCCGCACGTCTCCGGGCCGCGCCCGCACTGGCGCGAGCTGCTGCTCGGCATCGTCCGTGCCCCGGCCGCGACCTTCGACCGCACCCGCGACCACCAGGTCTGGCTGCCCGCCCTCACCGTCTCGCTCATCTACGGCGCGCTCGCGGTGCTCGGCATCGGCCTGACGCACAACGACATCGTCAACTCGACCTTCGGCGTCGCGCTGACCGGCATGGCCGCCGCCGCACTCGGCTTCACGGTCACCGGCGCGGTCTTCGGCGCGGTCACCTACGCGCTGGCCCGCCAGCTCGGCGGGGACGGCCCGTGGAAGTCGACGGTCGGCCTGGCCGCGCTGATCGGCTGGCTGACCGACGTGCCCCGGCTGCTGCTGGCCCTGGTGCTGCCCTCCGGCAGCGCGGTCGTGCAGGTCGTCGGCTGGGCCACCTGGGCGTTCTGCGCGTTCCTGCTGACCACGATGGTCCGCCGGGTGCACGACCTGCCCTGGGGCAAGGCGGCGGGCGCCGCGGCCGTCCAGCTGCTCGCGCTGCTGGTGCTGATCAAGCTGCCGACCCTGGGCTGACCGGAGGACGGCAGAATGGTGGACGGGTCCCGCGAACCGGGGCCCGTCCCTCGTTGGCCGCGACCACCCACCGGAGCCAGGCATGACCCTCCCCACCACCCACGTCAGCTTCCCGGCCGGGGCGGTGACCGGCGAGTCCCCGGTGCTCGCGGTGCACCCGCTCGGCGACGGCCGGTACGCCGTCGTCACCGCGGCGACCCCGTTCCACCCGCTCGACCACACCTGGCCCGACCAGCCCGCCGACCTCGGCACGCTCACCGTGGACGGCGCCGAGCTGGCCGTCGTCGACTGCCTGACCGGCGCGGTCGGCCCCGACGGCGGCGCGCCGCTGGTCGGCGCCGACATCCCGGTGCGGCGCGGCGACGAGGAGTGGTCCTGGCTCGTCCTGCACGTCGTCGCCGCCGACCCGGGCGACGTCGTCGGCCGCACGGCCGTGCTCGCCGTCGACGCCGAGCGCCGCGCCGCCCTCAGCGCCTCGCACAGCGGCTGCCACCTGCTCGCCCTCGCTCTCAACGCCGCGCTCGCCCCGCGCTGGCGCAAGGACCCGGGCCGCGCCGACGCCCTCGGCCACCCGGACTTCGACAGCCTCGCGATGGCCACCTCGGTGATGGACACCGAGGCCAGCACGGACACCTACCGGCTCGGCAAGTCGCTCAAGAAGAAGGGCTTCACGGCCGACGCCACCGACGAGTTCCCCGCCCTCGCCGACGCCCTGCCCGCCGTCACCGAGGCCGTCAACGCGCAGCTGGCCGCCTGGGTCGCCGCCGACGCCGCCGTCCGCATCGAGGTGCCGGGACCCGAGCTCACCGCCCGCCGCCAGTGGCACTGCGAGCTGCCCGAGGGCGGCGCGCAGATCTTCTGCGGCGGCACCCACCTGCACCACCTCGGCGAGCTGGCCGAGCTCCGCACCGAGCTGCGGCTCTCCGAGGACGGCACCGAGCTCGTCGCCGTCACCCGCCCGAAGCGGGCCTGAGAACCGGGTGCGACAACGCCACGGGCGGCCACCCTCGTGCCGAGGGTGGCCGCCCGCCGTGCGTGCACTCCGTCCGGGTCAGACCCGGGTGCGGTGGAAGTTCATGAAGGAGCGCGACGGCGTCGGGCCGCGCTGGCCCTGGTAGCGCGAGCCGTAGCGCTCCGAACCGTAGGGGTGCTCCGACGGCGAGGAGAGCCGGAACAGGCAGAGCTGCCCGATCTTCATGCCCGGGTACAGCTTGATCGGCAGCGTCGCGACGTTGGACAGCTCCAGCGTGACGTGGCCGCTGAAGCCGGGGTCGATGAAGCCGGCCGTGGAGTGCGTCAGCAGGCCCAGGCGGCCGAGGCTCGACTTGCCCTCCAGCCGGGAGGCGACGTCCTCGGGCAGGGTGATGACCTCGTACGTGGAGGCCAGCACGAACTCGCCGGGGTGCAGGATGAACGCCTCGTCGCCCTCGGGCTCGACCAGCCGGGTGAGGTCCGGCTGCTCCTCGGAGGGGTCGATGTGCGGGTACTTGTGGTTCTCGAACACGCGGAAGAAGCGGTCGAGGCGCACGTCGATACTGGAGGGCTGGATCATCGTCGGGTCGAACGGGTCGATGACGACCCGGCCCAGATCGATTTCGGTCCGGATGTCCTTGTCAGAGAGCAGCACGCTTCGAGGTTACGTGCACGACGGGGCCCCGGACGAATCCGCCCGGGGCCCCTTCCGTCCTCGCGCCGGCCGTCAGGCCAGGAACTCCGCGGCCTCCAGCCGCATCGCCCGGGCCAGTTGCGGAGCGGACAGCTCCCGTACGTCGGCCAACACCGAACTCCTCAGCCGTCCGCACTGCGGACAGCGGATCAGCCGGCCGGGCCCCAGCCGGCCGGGTCCGAGGTTCTGCATCGGGAACGTGGTGGTGCTGAACAGGTGCCCCTCGGCACAACGAACGACGGTGCGCTGCTCCATCGATCCCCTTCCCATCCCTAACCCAGTACTCACCCGTACTCGTCGCGCCCCGGGGACCGGGCCCCGGGACAGCGTCACATTAGGGGATGTTCCGGACATTCCACACCATGGCTCGCCGCCCCGACCGCACCCGCCGGAGCACTCTCACGCGGCCCAAACAGTACGCCTCCCACGCCCGCCCCACCCCGCTCCGCCACGTCCTCCGGCCACCCGTGCAAGCAGCGTCACGCATGGGGTACAGTGAAGGCGATCGAGCGGTCACTGACGGCTCGTCAGGCGGGCGTAGTTTAATGGTAGAACATGAGCTTCCCAAGCTTAGAGCGCGAGTTCGATTCTCGTCGCCCGCTCCAGTGGTAAAGCCGCAGGTCACAGGCCTGCGGCTTTGTTGTTGTCCGGACCGGTCCGCGTCGGCCGCCCCGCCTTGTCCGCCCGGTCAGGGGTGCGGCTGGAGGAGCACCTGCTGGAGTTCGGCGGTGCACATCATGTAGCCGTCCGGGGTCGGCAGGCGTTCCAGGTAGTGGGTGAGGTCCGCACCCAGCGAGAACACCCTCACCGGGGTGTCCGCTGCGCGCGCGGACTCCACGACCCTCCGGACTCCGTCCATGACGGCCGGGTGCCGGGTCTGGTAGGAGTCGGCCACCAGGTGGTTGGTCCGGTCCGCGGCGAGGTAGAACTGCACGAGGTCCTTCGTGCCGACGAACAGCTCGCTGGCGCCCGCGGCGCAGAGCGCCCGGGTGGCGTGCACCGCCGCGGGCGTTTCGATGAACGCGGACACGGGCACCTCGACCGGTAGCTCAAGATGGGTCCTGAGCTGGGCGAACTCCTTCGCATCGTTGAGGAACGGAACCGAGAGGTGCACGCGGCGCGCATCGTCACCGAGCCGCTCGCGCAGGGACCCGAGAGCGGCGTGCAGCGCGTCCCGGTAGGCGGTCGAACCCAGCAGCCAGCGTGCGCCGTGCAGGCCCAGCTCGGGGTTCGGTTCGACCGCGACCGGGGCCAGCTCGGTGACGCCGGCGGCGTGGTCGGAGCGGAGGTCGAGAAGCCTCAGGACCAGCCGCTGGTCGGGCAGGAGCGACTCGACGAAGGTGCACAGCCGGTCCGCGACGGCCCGCCCGTAGGCCGCGATGTCGGCAGGGCCGCCGTGGAGGGAGTCGAGCGGACGCAGGCCCGCCGCCAGGCAGAGGAACTCCTCCCGGATGAAGAAGGATTCGACCCGCTTCGCGTTCGGCCCGCACGCGTTGATCGTCTGGATGTCCTGCAGGTCCGCGATGACCGCACATGCCGAGCCGAGGTCGTCCAGCGAGGAACTCCCCGCCTCCGAGCCCGGGGCCCCGGCAGTACTCGGGTCGGACCCGATGACGATGGTCTGGCTCTCCAGGTGCAGTGTCACTTCCCCGACCAGGTCCGCGAGGTCCGCCTGGTCGACGCGGAGCACGGGTATGCCCCTGCCGCGGCAGAGGGACTGCATGTGGCCGGTCAGTCCGCCCGAACTGCAGACGACCGCCCGCGCCGCCACGATCGCTTCGTATATTCCCGCTTCGAGGGAAGGGGCGACGAGGATGGATCCGTCGAGCGGACTTCTCGTGCGGTTACAGGTACCCCGTAACACGCTCTGTGTGCCACCGGTCAATAGGAATCCTTGAATCCGTCGCCCGTTCAACTAGTCCTCCAGATCCTCGGTGCCCGTTATTCCCAGTCGTCGACGCAGCTGCCGCGGCGTCACGGTGACGTCGGTGAGCCGTTGAACGGCCGTCCGGTTGACGACCGCTCCCATCAGGCGGTCATGCCGGGAGGCAGCCGTCGGGAGGGGCGGAAGTCCTCCCAGGGACCGGATACAGGCGTCCAGCCGGGAACCGAGCACTTCCCGCTCGCTCCGAGTGCGCGTGGCCAACCTCCGTACCTCCAGGGCTACAGCCTCCTCGAATCCGACCAGGGCCGCTTCCTCCGTATTGCTGACGTGGCCGCGGTATTGAGCCATGTCCTGAACCAAGCCGTCTTCGTGCAGTTCCAGTTCCAGTTCCAGTCGCTCGATCACTCGCGCGGCGACCGCGATCGACTGGTTCTTGATGGCGGCGAGATTGAAGGCGAACGCACCGGTCCGGCCGTGCCGCACGATCTCGTCGCCCTCTCTCGGCACGCCGACCGCGGAGATCGGGCCGGCCGGCTCCCCGCCGGGGCTCAGCAGCACCCCGTGTTCGTCGACTTCCAAGCCGCGCCCGGTGCGCTCATGAGGTACCGCGATCCCCCTCCGGAGGAGGTTCCTCCAGAGCTGCTGGCCGACCCTGCTGTAGTCCGACTCCCTGCCGAAGTTGGACACCACCAGGTCGGCCTCGATGGCGTGTCGCTCCTCCGGGGCCACGACCGAGACGACCAGCCGCCCCGACGCCGTGGGCGTGATCGCCTCCACCTTGCCGACGACCAGCTTCGCCGACCCGTCCGCAGGGTGTATCGCCCGCTCGATGACCGCCATGGTGTACTCCACCGCGCCGACCCGGAGCGCCGCCATCGAGGTGCCGAACTCGTCCAGCAGACTGCGCAGTTCGGCGGAGGGGATCCGTTCGATGGCCTCGGGAAGATGCGGCTCCCACGCCTTGGCCACCCGCTCCGAAACCACCATCGGGTCGACTTCGGGATGGTCCCGGAGGACCGTCGAGCGCGCCGCCTCCCACTCGGACCGAACCCTGGCGAGGAACTCCTCACGGTTCCGGTACGGCTCCAGCAGCGTTTTCGGGCAGGGCAGTCGTACCACTTCGTGCTCGTGACCGCCCGGGTAGGTCCGGAACATCGTCCCGGTCCTGGAGATCAGATGGATCCTCCCGGTGTGGCCCCGGCGCAGCAGGAGGCCCGCCGAGTCGTACGCGCTCAGCACGGATCCGACGATCGCGACGGTCGCCTCGGGCGGGAGCGTTTCGAGCTTCCGGACGCCGGCCGCGGAGTACGGGTTCCTCACGAAGGACGGGTGTTCTCGTACGTCGGCGGCGAAGGGTGGATCCCTGAGTTCGAGGCCGGTCGCGAGGACGACGTGTTCGGCGAACAGCGCGGTCGGTTCCGGGGCCGGCCCGGACTCCTCTCTTTCCGCAAAGAATTGACGTACCGTCACCTGGACTCCTGCGGGGCGTACGTCCATGTCGAGCGCCTCGCCGTCCGCTTCGACGAGCACGACGCCGGGACAGGCCTCCCGCCTGGCCTCGGCGAGCCGGTCGATCAGGTAGTCCTGGAAGATCCGTCGGGGCGCCGGGCCCTGCTCGACGAACTCGAACTCGTCCCAGGGCGTCGGCCAGTCCCGGCGGTCGGCTTCGCGGTTGGCCCAGCGGACGAAGTCGAGGACGTTCTCCCGGAACACCGACATCCGGCCCGCCTGGATGTTGAACACGTGGTCCCAGGGGTTGCCGTCCCGGTGGTAGGCGACGCCGGCGGACCGGTAGTCGGAACGCCGTTCGAGCAGGACGATCTCCAGTGGCCTGCGTGCGAAGCGGAGCAGTCGGATCGCCGTGGCGGTGCCGGCCAGGCCCGCCCCGACTATGAGCACTCGTGGACACGTGCCTGTTCGGCTCCGGGGCTGATTCATGAGCCCAGGATGGACCGGCGACAGCTCGCCCGCCGGGCTTTTGGCGTAACGGTCCCCGGCGCACGCTCGACGGCGAAGTCCCAGGTCGGCGACCTGGGACTTCGCCGTCGTGAGGGTTTGCGGCGGGGTCAGGCGGGGGTGGGGACTCGGCGCAGGCTGCGGATGGGACGGGTGAGGAGGAGGGCGGCGGCGGTGCCGAGGGCCACCACGACGCCGACCTGGAGGACCCGGTCGGTGCCGAACGCTCCGACGGCGGGGCCGGCGAGGGCGCTGCCGATGGGGTACATGCCGACGGAGCCGGCGACCTCGTAGGCGTGGACGCGGTTGAGGACCTCGCCGGGGACCTGGGTCTGGACGCTGGTGGCCCACATGACGCCCCACACGCCGATGCCGACGCCGACCGCGAACTGGGCGGCGGCGAGCAGCCAGACGGGCCAGTCCAGGACGATGCCGAGCGGGTAGAGCGGGTAGGCGAGCATCGCCACCGCACCGGCGGCCAGGGGGCGTTCGGGCTTGTAGCGGATCGCGAGCAGGCCGCCGGCCACGGTGCCCGCGCCGAGGGCGCAGTTGATCAGGCCGAAGGCGGTGGCGCCGTGCTCGGGGACGATGACGCCGGCGGCGACCGACAGCTGCGGGCCCCAGGAGAGCACCGCGAAGACCATCCAGATGACGATGACGCCCCACAGCCAGCTGCGGGAGCGGAACTCCCGCCAGCCGACGGCCAGGTTGTGCCACAGGCTCTCGCCGGCGGGCGGGGCGGGCACCACGCCGAGGCGCAGGGTGAGCAGACAGACCGCGCTGGTCCCGTAGGCGAGGGCGGAGATCACCATCACCCAGCCGGTGGCGCCGAGGCCGACCATGGCGCCGGCCAGGGCCGGGCCGCCGAGGCCGGTGAGGGCCTCGGAGGTGCGCAGGACGCCGTTGGCGCCCTGGACGTCGCGGGAGACGAGGGGGACGGTCGAGGAGGCGCCGGGCTGGAACATCGCGTTGGCGGTGCCGGCCACGACGAGCAGCGTGTACAGCTGCCAGAGGTGGTCGATGCCGTGGATGAACAGGAAGGCGAGCAGCACGTGGGCGACGAGGTTCGTCAGGTCGGCGGCGATCATCATGCGGCGGGCGGTGAAGCGGTCGGCGAGGACGCCGCCGAAGAGCACCAGGCCGGCGAACGGGCCCACCAGGAAGGCCATCGAGTAGCCGGCGGCGTTCAGGCCGTAGCCGCCGCTGAGCAGACCGGCCGACACCGCGACCGGCAGCATCGCCCAGCTGAGCAGGCCCGCGCTGCGGGCGGTGAAGTAGTACCGGAAGTTGCGGGACCAGATCGCCGGTTCGGTGTTCGCCGGCGCCTCGGCGGGCCGGTCCTCCACCCGCGCGGACGCGGCCGCGGGGGCGTGCTCGGTCAAGCGTTCTTCCATGACTGTTCAGTCCTCCGCTGGTGGATCGTGGTGTTCAGGTTCGGGTGACGGGCGGCGGGTCGAGCTCTCCGACGGTGACCGGTTCCAGGCCGCGGTCGAGCAGGCCCTCGACGACCGACGGGAGGGCCTGGACGGTCTGGCCGCGGTCGCCGGCGCCCTCGTGCATCAGCACCACCGATCCGGGGCCGGCGGACTCCAGGACGGTCGCCGCGATCCGCTCCGGCCCCGGCCGCGTCCAGTCGCGCGAGTCCACGTCGAACATGGTCAGCGTGGCCGGGTGGCCCTCCAGGGCGGACGGCACCTCGGGGCTCAGCGCGCCGTAGGGCGGGCGGAACCGGGTCGGGGCCGTACCGGTCACCCGGGCCACCGCCTCCGCCGTGCGGTCGAGCTGCTCACGCAGTTGATTTACCGTCAGATCGGCCAGGAAGGGGTGGGACCAGGAATGGTTGCCGACCTCGTGGCCGGCCGCGGCGATCCGGCGGACCTCGTCGGGCAGTGCCACGGCGTGGTGGCCGACGCAGAAGAACGTCGCCCGCACCCCGTAGCGGTCCAGGATCTCCAGCACCCGACGGGTGTGCACCGGGTCGGGACCGTCGTCGAAGGTGAGCGCGACCCGCGGGACGTCCCGGCGGCCGTGCTCGAACCAGCGGCCGGCGGCCACCAGGGCGGCCCGGGTGGGCTCGCTGCGCCGCACGACCTCGTGGTACTCCTCGGCGCGGCCGGTCAGGCTGCCGCCCTCGGCGGTCACCCGCGCCAGCGTGCCGGGGGCGCTCCTGGCCTGCTCCGCCAGGCGGGCGGCCGGGACCGAGCCGAATCGCGGCCGGGGCGGGAGCACCCAGGGGTCGGCGCGGTACACCTCCAGGCCGGCGGCCGTCATCGGGCCGTCGAGCAGGCCGTTGGTGCTGTCGAGCACCACCGCCACCCGTTCGCCGTCCGCGCTCAGATCCCGTATCAGGGAGATGAGTCCGGTGACGTCCGCAGCGCCCCAGCGGCTCGGTCCGGCAGCCCTGCGCCCGGCGCCGTCGACGACCTCGACCTCGTAGCCCGCGCCGGTCCAGGCGATCCCCGCGTAGCGCGCGCTCATTCCTCCCCCAGAGCGAGCGCCTCGGTGACGATCAACTGCTCGACGCCTCGCAGGAACTGCTCCATCCCGGCGCGGCTGAGCACCGCCGGGTCTGCCGTCATGGCGAGGTCCAGGGCACCCTGGGCGGTCAGCACGTCCACCGCCATCGAGACGTTCACCCGGGCCGGGAAGTCCGTCGGCCAGCTCAGCTCGGTGCGGTCGGCCAGCTCGCCCAGCGCGTCCTGCGGCCGCTCGACGGTGTCGAACGGTCCGCTGCCCGGGTCCCGGGTGTCGTTCCACCAGTACGAGTGGTCGGCCGCCTCCCCCCGTTCGACCAGCCGTGCCACGTCCCGCTCCAGCGCCCACTTGTCGTACGCGGCGTGCCGGAACGCGCTGAACGAGACGGACCGTGTCCGCCGCACGGCGTCCACGAAGTCCCGGCCCGCGTCCGGGAGCCGGAACAGCGCCTCCTGCGCCACCGTGCTGACCGCCGCGGTGGCGGCCGGCTGGAAGCGGTTGCCCACGACCACCTGGAAGAGCACGTCGTCGCTGCCGGACATCCGGGCCAGCTGGTGCGAGGCCGCGCCCAGCAGCACCGCGGCGTCGCTCACCTCCAGGTGCTCGGCCACCCGCTCGACGGCGACGGCCAGCGCGGGCGAGCGCAGCAGTGCGTTGGGGAACAGCCGGTCCGGATCGGCGGCGAGCTCCGGCGCGGCGGGCTCCCGGAAGATCCGCCGGGGGCCGGCGGCCAGCTGCTCGCACCAGTAGCGGCGGGCGGCCTCGTCCCGGCGGCGCCCGAGCGGTGAGGCCTGGACCGCCGCGGCGTCCAGCGGCTGGAGGGCGGGGCGGGACCGGCGCAGCGACTCGGCCGACGCGCCCGCCTCGATCGACCGGAGGTCGCGCAGCAGGCGGACGAGGCCCCAGTAGTCCATGCCGGCGTGCGACCCGGCCAGGACCAGCCGGTGGACCAGCCCCTCGCACTCCACGAGGCCGACCCTCAGCGGCCATTCCCGGGTGTGGTCGAAGGGGCGCCCGGCCAGTTCCCTGAGCAGCGCGGCACCGGCCTCCGGCGCCTCGGCCGCGGCGCACCGCCGGACTTCGACGGGGAGCTCGCCGCTGCCGTCCACGACCTGCTCCAGCCCGTCCTCCCCGGCGGGCAACAGCCTGGTGTGCAGGCTGTCGTGGAGGTGGAGCAGCTCCGTCAGGTGCGCGAGGACGCGGGCGGCGGGGCGGGGCGGGGTGACGGGGAGCTCGGTGGGCAGGTTGTACCGGGGCGCGTCGTCGCCCAGCCGGGTGACGACGCCCCAGATCGCCCGTTGCCCCCAGGTGGCCGGGCCCGTCCCGGTTCGTGCGGAGTCCAGCCTGATGGTCTGCTCGTTGACCGTGGTCATCGTGTTCCAACCGTCCCTTCGGTTGCCTCGTCCGTTGTCTGTCGGAGCCCGGCCGGACGCGGGGAGCGCTCGGCGCGGGCCCGGGCGGGTGCGCGGGGACCGGGTCACTCCTCGCCGTCGGCGAACACGGCCAGGTGGGTGCGTCCGGTGCGGGGGTCGGTGTCGCAGAGGACGACGCGGCGGTGGGTGCGGTGCCAGTCCTGCCAGTGGTGGGCGAGTTCGAGCCAGAGGCTGGTGCAGTAGCTGCCGGGCGCGGTGCGGTGGACGGCGGGGTGGTCGGGGATGTCGTCGGTGACGTCGGGGCCGAGGACGAGGAGGGTGCCGTCCGCGCCCGGGCCGTCGAGTCGGGCGGTCAGGGCTCGGCCGGCGTGGTCGGTGCAGTGGGCGCCGACGAATCGCGGGCCGGGGCCGGCGTCCGCGCGCAGGACCAGGAGCGCGGCGGAGTCGGTGAGCGGGGCCACGGGGTGGGCGGTGGGCAGGGTGGTCTGTTCGAGGACGGCGATGGCGACCTCGGTGGCCTGGCCGGCCTTCTGGTAGGCGGCGGCGATGCGCAGGGCCGTGAAGGGGGCGGCGAGGCCCTGTTCGGTGAGGGCGAAGTTGGTGGCCCGGCCGCCGAGTCGGGCGGTGAGGTAGGGGGCGGTGGCGGTGAAGGGGGCGAGGTCGGGCAGGGCGTGGGTGACGATCGCCAGGTCGGGCCGGGCGGCCGCGACGGTCCGGTCGGTGAGGAGGAGGTCGACGAGGTCGCGGTGGTGGAGGTGGGCGCCGCCGCGGTAGAGGTCCTGGTCGGGTTTCTGCCCGAAGGGGGCGAGGAGGTCGGTGAAGTAGGCGAGCAGGGCGGGGTCGTCCTCGCCCGGGCCGGGGCCGGCCGGCGCGCGTACGGCGGTGGCTGCGCGCAGGGCGAGCGCGGTCATGAGGTCCCCTCTTCCCGCCGCAGCGCGGCCTCGACGTAGTCGGCGAACGAGCGCATGGTGCGCAGGTGGTCGATGTCGAGGTCGTCCGGGTCCACCGCGATCCCGGTGGCCTCCTCGACGGTCATCAGCAGCCCGAGGACGGACGAGGAGTCGAGCCGCAGGTCGTCGAAGAGCGCGGTGTCCTCGGTCAGCCCGGTGATCGGTCGCTCCAGGACCTCGCTCAGCGCCTTCTCGATGGTGATCAGCACGTCCTGACGGTTCACCGGCTGCCTCCCGGGGTGCGGTGGGTGATGACCATGGCGCCGAAGGTGGCGCCGAGGCCGACGGAGACCAGGAGGTAGTGCGCGCCGTCGGTGAGCCGGCCGGTGTCGCGCAGGGTGGTGTAGTTGAGGAAGACGTCGGCGGCGAAGGTGTGGCTGTAGACGGGGACGTTGTCGAGGAAGACCTTGTCCTGGTCGATGCCGAGTTCCTTGACGGTCTGGCGCCAGGCGAGCTTGTTGACGTTGTGGGGGATGACGAGGTCGACGTCCTCGAACGTCAACCCGGCTTCCTCCAGGGCCTGGTGGATGACCTCGGCGATCCTGGCGGCGTACTGCTCGCCGTACTCGGTGCTCTGCTCGGGGGTGAGCTCCAGCCAGCGGGCGTACTCGCCGAGGGTGCGGGTGGTGAAGGAGCGGACGATGTCGCCCTCGCCGTCCAGGGTGAGCAGGCAGGAGGCCGCGGCGTCCGCCATGATCGCCGTGTTGGGGACCAGTTGCACGATGGGGGAGTAGGCCTGTTCGCCGGTGACCATGAGGGCGTGGGCGCCTTCGCGGCCTTCGGCGCGCAGGAGGTTGCCGAGGATCTCGATCGCGCCGAGGCTGCTGACGCAGGCCTGGTGGCTGAGTCCGAAGGCCTCGGCGCCGGTGAGTCCGAGGTCGTCGCGGACGACCTGGGCCATGTCGGTGTCGGCCGGGGCGACGGCCTGGGTGACGTGGGCGTAGGCGAGGTACTCGACGTGTCCGTCGTCGGGCAGGGCGGCCAGCGCCGCGCGCGCCGCCGGCCGCAACAGGTCCAGCAGCGGCAGCTGCGGGTCGTACCGCAGCCGGTCCAGACCGTAGAACTTGCGGAACACCCCCAGATCGCCACGGCGCAGACCGAGGTGCTCCCCGAGCTCCTCGATCCGCACGCTGCGCTCGGGCGCGTACGACTCGATCCGTTCCAGCGTGATCCGGCGCTCCGCCGGCCGCTCGCTCATCACGAGGCGGCGATCTCGGCGCGGATGAGCCAGAGCCGGTTGGCGCCGCGGCGGTTGCGCGGTTGGACGTCGTAGGGCCAGCGGCCCTCGCCGG